>JAUIDW010000046.1 GCA_030428395.1 bacterium
GCCGCCGGCGGCCGCGCGCGCGGCGGCGGTGCTGGCGGCGCTCGACGAGGACGAGCGCGCGCGCTTCGACGACCCGGCGCTGCGGGCGCGGCTCGAGGCCGCGTGCGCGTTCCTGGGGCACGCCCCGGCGCGGCGCGTCGCCGCGGCGTCCCTCGCGGACGAGGACCCGATGGTGGCGGCGCGCCTGCTCTGGACGACCGGGCCGGACCTGCCCGCGGGGCTGACGCTCGACGAGCAGGTCGAGCTCCTGTCCCTCGCCGACCCCGCCGGCCCGCTGCCGCTCGACTGGATCGAGCGCCTGCGCGAGCCGTGGCAGCTCTTCGAGGAGGGCGGCCTGGGCCGCTTCCGGATGGGCCCCGCCCTCGCGCAGCGCGTGGCGGAGCAGGTCGCCGCGGGCCCCGACGCCGAGGAGGGCACGGAGGTCTCCTGGACCGTCGAGGTCAGCGGCATCCGCGAGGAGATCGTCGTCGACCTGCGCGACCTCTGGGACGAGCTCGCGCGCAGCTCCCCCGCGCCGGCCGACCGCGAGCGCCGCTTCCTGCGCACGTACCTCCGCGGCCTCGGCCACCCCGAGCGCGTGCGCGACGGCGTCGTCGAGGTCTTCGTCGAGGAGGCCTGGATGCCGCTCGTCGCTGCGGACGATGGCGCCCCCGCGCCCCAGGCGGAATAATCCCCCGCCATGGCCCACGTCCCCCTCGTCCCCATCGGCCGCGAGCGCGCCGACTTCCTGGACGCCGCCACCGGCGAGCGCAACCTCGTCGCGATGCGCGAGCGCGACGACGAGCTGGCCGCGAGGCGCGCCGCCGTCGAGGCCGGCTGGGGCGAGAAGTACGTCGAGCGCGTCCACGCCAAGGGCAAGCTGACCGCGCGCGAGCGCGTCGAGCGGCTGCGGGACCCTGGCTCGCCGGTGCGCGAGGTCGGCACGTTCGTCAACCACGGGCGCGTGTTCGGCAAGGTCGAGAGCCCCGCCGCCGGCGTGGTGACCGCCTTCGTGCGCGTCGAGGGCCGCTGGACGATGGTGATCGCGAACGACAACACCGTCGCCTCCGGCTCGTGGTGGCCGCAGACGCCGGAGAAGATCGAGCGCGCCCAGGAGATGGCGCTGCGCCTGCGGCTGCCGGTGATCTACCTGGTCGACTGCTCGGGGCTGTACCTGCCGGAGCAGTCGCGCTCGTTCCCCGGACGCACCGGCGCGGGGCACATCTTCAAGAAGAACAGCGAGCTGTCGGCCGCGGGCGTCCCGCAGATCGCCGGCGTGTTCGGCGACTGCATCGCGGGCGGCGGCTACATGCCGATCATCTCCGACCGCGTCTACATGACCGAGCAGGCCTACATGGTCATCGCCGGCGCGGCGCTCATCAAGGGGGCCAAGAGCCAGAAGCTCTCCAGCCTGGACATCGGCGGCCCCGAGGTGCACGTGCACCAGTCCGCCTGCGCCGACGTGCGCGTGCCCGACGACGAGACGGCGCTGCGCATGATCCGCGCCGAGGTCGCGCGCCTGGCGACGCCCGCGGCGGACTTCTACCGCCACGGCGCCGAGGCGGGCGAGCCGCGCTTCCCCCCCGCCGACCTGCCGGCCATCCTGCCGCTGGACCACCGCATGACGTACCCCGTCGAGGAGGTGCTCGCGCGGCTGGTGGACCGCAGCCTGTTCTGGGAGCTGTGGCCCGAGCGCGGCACCGAGATGGTCACCGGCGTCGGGCGCGTGAACGGCCTGTACATGGGCTTCGTCGCCAACCGCCAGGGCCTGGTGGACGACCCCGAGCACCACCGCGCGAAGAAGCCGTCCGGCATCCTGTACCGCGACGGCATCGCCAAGATCGCCGCCTTCAGCCGCGCCTGCGACGCCGACGGCATCCCGCTGGTGTGGCTGCAGGACATCTCGGGCTTCGACATCGGCGTCGAGGCCGAGCGGCTGGGCCTGCTGGGCTACGGCTCGAGCCTGATCTACACGAACAGCACGAACTCGGTCCCGATGTTCACCGTGCTGCTGCGCAAGGCGTCGGGCGCCGGCTACTACGCCATGGCGGGCATGCCCTACGAGCCCGTCGTGCAGCTCTCGACGCCGGCGACGCGCCAGTCGGTCATGGAGGGGCGCACGCTCGCGATCGCGGCCTTCAACACGAAGCTCGACGACGACTTCGAGATCGCCACCGACGACCCCGAGCAGCGCGCCGCGATCGAGCAGGGCATGCGCGAGGTCGAGCAGCGCATCGAGGCCGACATGTCGCCGTACCAGTCGGCGTCGCAGATGGACACCGACGAGATCGTGCCGCTCGCGGACCTGCGCGGGTGGCTGGAGCTGTTCGCCGAGGCCTCGTACCAGTCGACCGGCTACCGGCGCCTCAAGAACCCGCGGATCTGGTCGCTGCACGACCTGGCCGCCCTGAGCGAGACGCGAGGCTGACCGTGGAGCCGCTGGAACCCCTGGTCGAGCGCGACGGCGACCGCGTGCGCCTGCTCAGCCCGCGCCCCGGGCTGTACACCTGCGCCGTCCCGCGCGGGCGCGTGGTCGGCCCCGGCGAGAGCGTCGGCGCCCTGGTCGTGCTGGGCCGCGCGCGGGCGCTGGTCGTCCCCGCCGGCGTCGTCGGCCGCGTCGAGTCCGAGCGCCCCGACCTCGTGCGCGCCCCGGTCGACCACGGCGCGCTGCTGGTCGAGGTGGACACGGCCGCCCTCGGCGCCGCCGCGGCGGAGGCCGGCGCCGCCGCCGACGAGGCCGCCGCGGACCTGGTCGTGCGCTCGCCGCAGACCGGCCGCTTCTACCACCGCCCCGGCCCCAAGGACGACGCCTTCGCGACGCCGGGGACCGGGCTCGAGGCCGGCCGCGCGGTCGGCCTGATCGAGGTGATGAAGACCTTCGCGCAGGTCGCCTACGCGCCCGGCGGCGGCCTGCCCGAGCGCGCGCGCTTCGTGCGCTACCTGGTCGACGACGGCGCCGAGGTCGCCGAGGGCGACCCCCTGGCCGAGGTCGAGGCGCTCTAGCGCTCCCCCGGCCCGGCGGATTGCCGCGGCCGCGCGCGGAGCGGATCATGCCGCCATGGCGATCGTCGGACTCGGCCTGGACCTGGCGCGCATCGACCGGCTCGAGGCGGCCTACGAGCGCCGCGGCGAGCGGCTGCTCGAGCGCCTGTTCACCGCGGGCGAGCGCGCGTACTGCGAGCGCCGCAAGGAGCGCTTCGTGCACTACGCCGGCCGCTTCGCCGTCAAGGAGGCGGTGATGAAGCTGCTGGGCACCGGCTGGGCCCGCGGCGTGCGCTGGGTGGACCTCGAGGTCACGCGCGCCCCCGGCCAGGCCCCGCAGGCGGTGCTGCACGGCGAGGCCGGCCGCATCGCGCGCGAGCGCGGCATCGACCGCGTGCACGTCACGATCACCCACGACGCGGGCCTCGCGGCGGCGGTGGCGGTGGGCGAGTCGCTCGGCGGCGCGGGGGCCGACGGCCGGTGATCGGGGCCCCGCTGCGCGCGGCGCTCGCGCTGGCGGCGGCGCTCGCCGCCCTGCTGCCGATCGCGGCCGCCGGCCAGGACGCGGCGGAGGCGCCGCGGCGCCCGAACGTGCTGTTCGTGCTGGCCGACGACGTGCGCTTCGACGCGCTGGGCTGCGACGGCAACCCGCACGTGCCCACGCCGCACCTCGACCGGCTGGCGCAGGAGGGCGTGCTGTTCACGAACGCCACCGTGCCCCTGGCGCTGTGCCGACCCAGCCGCGCCTCGATCCTGACCGGGCGGCATTCCTTCGCCCACGGGATCACCGACAACGCCGAGGAGAGCGACGCGCTGCTCGACGAGGTGCTGTTCCCCGAGCTGCTCCAGCGGGCCGGCTACGACACCGCCGTCGTCGGCAAGTGGCACGTGCCGTGGCCCTGGGCCGTGGACCTGCGCGGGTTCGACCACTGGGTGTCGTTCGACGGGCAGGGGAAGTACCACGGGCAGGCCCTCAGCGCCGACGGCCGGCGCGTCGAGCCCGACGGGCACCTGACCGACCAGCTGACCGGGCTCGCGCTCGACTGGCTGGCCGCGCGCGACCCGGAGCGGCCGTTCTTCCTGCTGTTCGCGCCCAAGAACTGCCACTACCCGTTCCAGCCGGCGGAGCGGCACCGGGGCGCGCTGGCGGACGTCGAGTTCCCGCAACCGGCGAGCCGCGACGACCCGCCCGCCACCGAGTTCCACCGCCGCGCGCTCGCGGCGCTGGGCGAGCCCGAGGGCGCGCGGCGGATGGAGGACCGGGCGCGGGCCTACCACGAGCTGGTGCTCGGGCTCGACGAGGCCGTAGGGCGCCTGGTCGACGCGCTGCGCGAGCGCGGCGCGCTGGACGACACGCTGGTGCTCGTCACGAGCGACCACGGGCTGCTGCTGGGCGAGCACGGCTTCTCGCAGAAGCTGCGCACGTACGAGCCGGCGCTGCGCGTGCCGCTGATCGCGCGCCTGCCGGGCACGTTCGACGGCGGGCGCGTCGAGGCGCGGCCGGCGAGCAGCCTGGACCTGGCCCCCACCGTGCTCGCCGCGGCGGGCGTCGAGGTCCCCGCGGACGTACAGGGCCGCAGCCTCGCGGAGCTCTTCGGCGCGCGCCCCCCCGAGCCGCCGTGGCCCACCCGCACGCTGCACGTCGCCGGGTTCGACGCGCGCGACCCCACCGCGGTCGAGCTGTGCCTGCGCGGGCCGCGCTACAAGTACACGGCGCTGGTCGCCGACGGGTTCGAGGAGCTGCTCTTCGACCTGGAGTCCGACCCCGACGAGCGCCACGACCTGGCCGGCGCCCCGGACCAGGAGGCGCGCCTCGCCCGGCTGCGCGCGGAGCTGCTGCGGGCCCTGGACGCGGCCGAAGGGCCCCGCCCGGCCGCCCTGGAGGCCCGCGCGGCCCGGTCGGCGGAGGCGAAGTAGCCCCGGCGGGATAGGCTTTCTGCGTGCGCCGCCTCCTCCCTCCCCTGGTCGCCGCGCTCCTCGCCGGCGCGTGCGCGCACGAGCCGGAGGAGCCGCGGGCGCCGCGCGACACGTCGGCCCGGCCGCCGAACCTGGTGCTGATCCTGGCGGACGACCTGCGCCACGACGCCTTCGGCGCCGGGGGCAGCCCGTTCCTCGAGACCCCGCACCTCGACGCCCTGGCCGAGCGCGGCGTGCTCTTCACGAACGCGGTGGTGCCGACCGCGCTGTGCTGCCCGAGCCGCGCCAGCCTGCTGACGGGCCAGTACCCCCACCGCACCGGCATCTACAACAACTTCCCCGAGCCCGGGCTGCTCGAGCAGCAGCGGCTGTTCGTCGAGGACCTGCGCGATGCCGGCTACGCGACCGCGTACGTCGGCAAGTGGCACCTGCCCAACCCCGGCGCGGCGCCGGTGCGGGGCTTCGACCACTGGGTGTCCTTCGAGGGCCAAGGCGAGTACTGGGACCAGCCCCTGAACGTGGACGGCGAGACGGTCGAGACGCGCGGCTTCTCCGCCGAGGTGCTGGCGCAGTACGCCGTCGACTGGATCGAGCGCAGCCACGACGGGCCGTTCTTCCTGATGCTCTCGCTGAAGAACTGCCACAAGCCCTACGAGGCGCCCGAGCGCCACCGCGGGCTGCTGGCGGACGCCGACCTGGCGCTGCCGGACAGCGCGGAGGACCCCGACGAGTCCCTGCCCGCGTGGGTGCGGCGCTGGCGCGACCGCCCGGGCGAGCGCATGGAGCAGGCGCGCGACGGGACGATCCTCGAGGCGGTGCGCGGCTACTACGAGCTCGTCTACTCGCTGGACGAGGCCGTCGGGACCGTCGTGCACGCGCTCGAGGCCCAGCACCTGCTGGCCGACACGGCCGTGGCCTTCACCAGCGACCACGGGATGCTGTGGGGCGAGCACGGCCTGTACCAGAAGCGCATCGCCTACGAGCCGTCCATCCGCGTGCCGCTGATCCTGAGCTGGCCGGCGCGCTTCCCCGCGGGCGCGCGCGACCCCGGCCTGGTCACGACCCTGGACCTGCCGGCGACGTTCCTGCACCTGGGGCAGGCCGCGCGCAGCCCGGCGCTGCAGGGGCGCAGCCTGCTGACGCTCTACCAGGAGGAGGACGTCGCCTGGCGCACGGGCACGCTGCACTACGACGCCTTCCGCCCGCGCTTCGACCGCCCCGAGGAGTACGCCCTGCGCACGGAGCGGTGGAAGCTGCTCTGCAACACCGGCGACGACGGCGGCGAGGCGCTGTTCGACCTGGACGCCGACCCCGACGAGCGCGTCGACCTGTCCGGCGACCCGGCGTCGGCGGAGGTGCTGGACGAGCTGCGCGGCGAGCTGGTCGAGGCGATGCGCGAGCTCGAGGTGCCCGAGGACTGGATCGAGGACGTCGCCGCGGTGGGCTCCCGCGCCGGCCAGTAGCGCATGGCGAGCCGGAGGAGGCCGTCGCCGCGCCGCATGGCGGCCGCCGCGCTGGCGGCCGGCGCCGCGCTGCTGGGCTGCGCGCGCGGGCCGTCGGACGCCACCGACGCGTCGCCCGACGCCGCGGCGTCCGGCGCGCGCCGCCCGAACCTGCTGGTGGTCTTCACCGACGACCAGCGCGCCGACACGATCTCCGCCCTCGGCCCCGCGGCCGTCGAGACGCCGCACCTGGACCGCCTGGCGGCCGAGGGCACGGCCTTCACCGAGTCGTTCGTGACTACGTCGCTGTGCTCGCCCTCGCGCGCCACGCTGATGACGGGCAAGTACGTGCACGTCCACGGCGTGCTGTCGAACCAGGAGGGGGCGGACTTCCTCGAGCGCCACTGGAGCGTCGCGCGGCTGCTGCAGGACGCCGGCTACGCCACGGGCTTCTTCGGCAAGTGGCACGTCGGCACCACCAGCGGCGCGCCGCGGCCCGAGTTCGACCGCTGGGTGTCGATGGACGACAAGTCGGGGTACTGGCCGCGCGAGTACGCGACCGACGCCGGCCCCCTCGTCGTGCAGGGGCCCGCGCACAACACCGACGTGCTGACGCGCCTGGCCGCCGAGTGGGTCGCCGCGCCGCGCGCCGAGCCCTTCTTCGCGGTCCTGTCGCTGAAGAACCCGCACCGCCCGCTGCAGCCCGCGCCGCGGCACCTGGCGGCGGTGCAGGACCTGCCCGTCGCGCTGCCCGACGCGGCGGCGCGCCTGGCCGAGGAGCCCGAGTTCGTGCGCACCGTCGCCGAGACCGGGCGCAACGCCTACTTCGCGGAGGAGGGCCCCGCGGAGGACGCGTACCGGCGCTACCTCGCGCTGGTGCTGGGCATCGACGAGGCGGTCGGAACGCTGCTCGCGGCGCTCGAGCAAGCCGGCCACCTGGACGACACCGTCGTGCTGTTCACCAGCGACAACGGCTACCTGTGGGGCGAGCACGGCCTCTTCCGCAAGCGCGCCACCTTCGAGCCGTCGATCCGCGTGCCGCTGATCGTGCGGTGGCCCGCCGAGGTCCCCGCCGGCGCGCGCCAGGACGAGCTCGCCCTGAACGTCGACCTGGCCCCCACCCTGCTCGACCTCGCCGGCGTGGACGTCCCCGCCGACGCCCAGGGCCGCAGCCTGCGCCCGCTGTGGCGCGGCGACGCCGCCGGCTGGCGCGAGCGCTTCGCGATCCTCGACGGCTACCAGGACCCCGAGCGCGGCCCCTCCGAGCTGGCCCTGCGCACGCGCCGCTGGAAGTACGTCCGCTACCGCCGCCCGCAGCTCGTCGAGCGCCTGTTCGACCTCGAGGCCGACCCGGCCGAGCGCACCGACCTCGCCGCGCACCCCGACCAGGCCGCGCGCCTGGCCGACCTGCGCACCGCCCTGCGCGACGAGCTGCGCGCATTGGACTGCCCGCCCGGGTGGTGGGACGACTAGGACTGGCTCGGCGCGCTCCGCCCGGGCGTCAGTCCAGCTCGTCGACCTGCGCGTGGTGCAGCAGCCAGCGGCCCTCGCGGTGCGACGCGAGCGTCGTCACGCGGTAACGCCGCACGTCGGGCAGGCCGTCGTCCGCTCCGGCGGCGCGGGTGCGGCGCAGCTCGAGCACGGCGTAGCCGACGTCGCCCGAGGCGCACTCGCTGCGCGCCCAGTCGACCTCCGTTCGCCAGGGCCCGGTGCGCGCGCCCTCGGCGATCCACGCCGCCAGCAGCTCGCGCGCCGCCTCGCGCCGGTGCCCCGCCCGCGGGCCGTCCGCGTCGTGGAGGAACAGCGTGCACGGCCGCGCCCCCCACTCGCGGTCCAGCCCCTCGTCCGCCGCCAGGAACGACGCCGCCTTCTTCACGTCCCCGGCGTCGATCGCCGCGAACCAGTCCTCGTTCATGTGCAGCACCCCCGCGGGCCCCGCCGCGGGCGCGGCCGCCCGCGGAGCGAGCAGGAAGGGAGCCAGGCCGGCGAGGGTCAGCACGAGGGGCAGAAGGCGCTTCATGGGGGTCTCCGTGGGTTCGGGTTCCGGGTCCGGCCCCCCAGGACGCCCCCCGGGAGGGGCCGTTAGCGTCCCGGCCCGCGATCTCTGCCCCGGCGCCGCCGGCGGCCTAGAATGCGTCTGCGGCGCCGCCCTCCGCGCGCGCGCCGCGGCCGATGCGAATCTCTGCCCCGCTGCTCGCGCTCGCGCTCGCCGCCTGGACCGGGCCGGGCGCGGCACCCGGCGCCCTCGGTGCGCCGTCCTCGCCGCCGAGCTACTTCCCGATGGCCCCCTTCGAGCTCGCGCTCGCGGCCGACCTGGTCGTGATCGGGACGGTCGGGGAGTGCGGGGCGCCCCGGCACGAGTTCGACCCCCCGTTCACGCAGCCCGCGGCCACGTTCGTGCTCCGCGTCGAGGAGGTCGTCGCGGGCGACGTGGAGCCGGGCGACCTCGTCGTCCGGCAGTTCCAGGACTGGACGTGCGCGTCGCGCTACACGCGATACCGCGAGGGCCAGCGCGCGCTGTTCCACCTCGCGTACGACAGGACCCCCGAGGGCGAGGTCGACGCGTCCACGCCCCCCCGACCGATGGGGGCAGGGAACGAGGGCGAGTGCCCACTGCTCGGAGACCTCGTCCTGACGCGCGGTCAGGGCTGGCCCCGGGAGGAGCGCGTGGTCCACCGCCTGGGCCAGCACGGCCAGTACGGGTTCCTGGGCGTGGCCGTCCCCAGGAGCGAGTTCGTGGCGGCCGTGCGCGGCCTGCGGCGCGCGTACCGGTTGCGCCCGAACCCCGACGCACCCTACTGGGTGCGGCGTGGAACGCTCGAGCAACGGGTCGGGGACGAGGAGCTGGAACGGCTCCGGAACAGCTCCACGACGGCGGGGCGCCTCGTCGCGGCCACCGAGAAGCGCGCTCGCCGGCGCTGAGGGGATCTCAGCCGCCTGCGGCCGCCGCCACGAAGCGCTCGAGCTTGGCCGGGTCCAGGGCGCCGTCCGTCCGGACGCCGGTGCACACGTCCACGCCGAACGGCCGGACGCGGTCCACCGCCCGGGCGACGTTCTCCGGCGTAAGCCCGCCGGCCAGGAAGACCGGGACCGGCGCCTGCTCGACGATGCGCGCGCTGACCTCCCAGTCGTGCGTGCGGCCGGTGCCGCCCAGGCTCTTCACCGCGGCGCGCGGGTCGCCCGAGTCCAGCAGCAGGGCGTCCACCTCCGCGGCGACCGCCAGCGCCTCCTCCAGCGCCTCCGGACCCGTCACGTGCACGACCTGCACCAGCGCGATGCCCGGCAGCGCCGCGCGCAGGGCGACGTGCGTGCCCGGCGGCACGGCGTCGACCAGCTGCAGCGTGTTCGTCCCGCAGCGCCGCTGCTGCGCCGCGATCTCCGCCCCGTCGAGCTTGCTCGTCAGCAGGAACGTCGCCACCGGCGGCGGCACGCTCGCGGCGATGGCGGCGATCGCGTCCTCGGGCACCTCGCCCGGCCCGCTGGGCATGGCGGAGACCAGCCCCAGCGCGGCCGCGCCCGCGTCCATCGCGAGGCGCGCCTCCCCGCGGCTGGCGATGCAGCAGATCTTGACGCGCGGCGCGGGGCTCACCGCAGCTCCACCAGCACGCACGGCCCGCCGGCGACGACGCGCAGCCCGCGCGCCTCGGCGGCGGCGACCGCGGCCGGACTCTCCGCCCCCGGCTGCATCCACACGATCCGCGCCCCGGCCTCCGCGGCCTGCACGACGACGACCTCGGTGACCGCCGGCGGCGTCACGATCGACACGTGCGGCACGGGCTCCGGACACGCGGCCAGCTCGGGATAGCACGGCTCGCCCTCGACCTCCTCCGCGCCCGGGTTCACGGCGTACACGACCCGCCCCGCGGCCCGCACGTGCCGCAGCACGCGGTTGCCGAACTTCGCCCGGTCGTTCGAGGCCCCGACCACCGCGTACGGCCCGGCGGCGAGGAAGTCGCGGATGGCGTCGCGCACGCCCGGCATCGTGAGCCCCACCCTCCGCCCGCGCAACCCGGCCCCCCGTCCGGAACTCTGCCCCGCTCCCCATCTCTGCCCCGCGCCGCAACTCTGCCCGGCTCCGGAACTCTGCCCCGCGCCCTCCGCCCGCCGACGCTATCCTCGCGCGCCCCCGACCCGCGGCACCCCGCACGCCGCGCCCCCCGGGTCCCGGACATGAAACGGGCAGAGAAAGCCGAGCGCATCGACCGCCTCCTGGCGGAGCTCTACCCCGACCCGGGCGTGCCGCTGGACCACGTCGATCCGTTCACCCTGCTGGTCGCGGTGATGCTCTCGGCCCAGTGCACCGACGAGCGCGTCAACCGGACCACGCCCGCGCTCTTCGCCCGCGCGCGCACGCCGGCCGAGATGGCGGAGCTGCCCGTCGCGACGATCCGCTCGATCATCCGCCCCTGCGGACTGTCCCCCGCCAAGTCCAAGGCCCTCAGCGGCACGTCGAGGATCCTGGTCGAGGAGTACGGCGGCCGCGTCCCCGACTCCTTCGAGGACCTCGAGTCCCTCCCCGGCGTCGGCCACAAGACCGCCAGCGTCGTCATGGCCCAGGCATTCGGCGTCCCCGCCTTCCCGGTGGACACGCACATCCACCGCCTGGCCGCCCGCTGGGGCCTCTCGCGCGGCACGACCGTCGAGCGCACCGAGCGCGACCTGAAGGCCCTCTTCCCCCCCGAGCGCTGGAACGACCTGCACCTGCAGATCATCTACTTCGGCCGCGAACACTGCCCCGCCCGCGGCCACGACCTGACCACCTGCCCCATCTGCGCCTGGGCCGCCACCAAGACGCGCATCGCCGCGGAGGCGCGCCGCAACCGCCCGCGGCGCCGGCCGGCAGCGGGGCGCGCGGGAGCCGGCGGCGTGGCCCGCTCCGACGCGCGGCGCTAGGATGCGCCCACGGCCCTCGGAAGGAGGCCGGGACGCATGGAACGACAGGAGTACATCCGCCTCGCCGACGCGTGCATGGGGCGGGTCGTGGCGTGGCTCGAGGAGTTCGATCCCGACGAGCTGGACTTCGTCGAGGCCGACGGGGTGGTGACGCTCGAGTTCGGGGACGGCACGCGCTACGTGCTGAACCGGCAGGCGGCGGCGGACCAGATGTGGTTCGCGGCGGGCGCGCGGGCGTGGCACTACGACTGGGACGCGGCCAAGGAGACGTGGGTGGACGACCGCGACGGGCACGACCTGTTCGGGAAGATCTCGGAGGTCGTCTCCGGGAAACTGGGCCGCGCGGTCGCGGTCCAGGCTTGACGGCGGCGCCGCCGCGGGCCGCGCGCCCCGCGGTGCGGGCCCGGGCGACGGGCGGCGCGCGGGAGGAGGAGGGAGCCGTGCTCGAGCGCCAGGGACTGCACGCCGCGCTGCTGGCGCTGCTGCTCGCCGGCGCGTGGGCGCTGGCGCGGGTCGACGGCGTGCTGGACGGGTCGCTCGCGGGGATCCCGACGGGGACGTGGCTGGCGGCGTCGATCGGGACGGCGGTGGCCCACCAGCTGTACGTGGCCGTGGGCTGGCGGCTGGAGCTGCACCGCCGGACCTTCACGCGGGCCTTCGGGCAGGCGGGCTTCACCGTGTTCGCCGTGCCCTTCTTCGCGCTGATCCTGACGCGGCCGCTCCTGATCGTGCCGCTGGCGCTCGCGAACCGCGGCACGCTGCCGCTGCCGCCGGGCGCCGGCCTCGCGATCTCTGCCCTGCTCGCCGTGCCGGCGCTTTACGCGTCGTACTCGGTCGTCCGCTACTTCGGCTTCCGGCGCGCCGCCGGGGCGGACCACTTCGACCCGGCCGTCGCGGCCTTGCCCCCGGTGCGCGAGGGCATCTACCGTTGGACCTCCAACGCGATGTACCTCCACGCCTTCCTGTGGCTCTGGATCCCCGCCTTCGCCTGGGCCTCGAAGGCCGCCCTGCTGTCCGCCGGGTTCCAGCACGCCTTCATCTGGGTGCACGCGTGGTGCGTCGAGTTCCCCGATCTGCGCCGCATCCACGGCCCGGCGACGGCCGGCGACGGCGCTCCTTGAAGCGAGTCCCCGCATGATCCAGCTCCACCGGCTCGAGGGCTTCTACTGGGTCGCGCGCGCCGGCGGGTACGCCCGCGCGGCGCGGGCCTTCCCGTACCCGATCACGCAGCCCGCGGTGCACCAGCAGGTGAAGAAGCTCGAGCAGGAGCTCGGCCTGGACCTGTTCGAGCGCGTCGCCAAGGACCGCGTCCAGCTGACGCCCGCCGGCCGCAAGCTGTACCACTTCGTCGCGCCCTTCTTCGCCGAGCTGCCCGCGGTCGTGCGCGCGGTCCAGTCCGGTGACGCCGGGGGCCGGCTCGAGATCGGCGCCGCGCCGATGCTGCTGCGTCACCTGCTGCCCGCCTGGCTGAAGCGCCTGCACAAGCAGGACCCCGACGTCGCCATCGAGCTGCACGAGTGCCTCAACCCCGACGTCCAGGGCCTGCGCGGCGGCCAGCTCGACCTGGTGATCGACCACCTGCCCGAGGTGCCCGACGACGTCGCCACGCTGCACGTCGCCACGCTGCAGGGATTCCTGGTGCTGCCCTCGTCGCACCGGCTGGCGCGGCGCAAGCGCATCGACCTGCCGGCGCTGTCGGGCGAGACGTTCCTGGCCTACAACGCGCGCCTGTACGCGCACGAGCTGCAGATGCAGGCGCTGCGCATGCACGACACCACGCCGGGGCGCATCGTGGCCGCGGGCTCGGCCGAGACGATCCTGGGCTTCGTCGAGGCGGGCCTGGGCTTCTCGCTCGTGCCCTCGCTGGACCCCGAGGGGCCGCAGGTGCGCGGGATCACCGCCCGCCCGCTGACGTCGCCGAAGGTGCAGTTCGAGGTCGTCGCCGCCTGGCGCAAGAACGCGCCCGAGAACGCCGCGCTGGACGCGTTCCTCGAGACGGCGCCGAAGCCCTGAGCCGCTAGCGCAGCACGGCGCAGCCGCGCGCGGCCAGCTCGTCGAGCCCGTTCGGCTCGCGCGCGAGCTTCACCCACCGCAGGTCCAGCCGCCGCAGGGCCGGCGCGCGGGCGAGGTTCGCGGGCAGCTCGAGCAGCGGGTTGGCGCGCAGGTCCAGGTGCTCGAGCGCGGGCAGGGTCCCGACGGCGGCGGGCAGCGCGGCGAGCGCGTTGCCCCGCAGGTGCAGGCCGCGCAGCTGCCGCAGCGCCGCGACGCCCGCGGGCAGGCGCCGCAGCTCGCAGCCGTCCGCGCGCAGCTCGCGCAGGGCCGCCAGCTCGAGGACCGCGGGGGGCAGAGATCCGAGGGGGTTCCCGGACACGTTCAGGTACGCGAGCCGGCGCAGCCTCCCCAGCCCGCCGGGCAGGGCGCGCAGGCGGTTGTGGCTCAGGTACAGGTAGCGGTCGAGCGCCGCCAGCTCGCCCACCGCGTCGGGCAGCCGCTCCAGGCGATTGTGCCCCAGGTCCAGCATCCGCAGCCGCCGCAGCGCGCCGAGCCCGTCGGGCACGGACGCGAGCACGTTCTCGCCCAGGTTGAGCGCCTCGAGCCCGCCGAGCGACTCGACCGCGGCCGGCCACGCCGCGAGCGCGTTGCGCCCCAGGCTCAGGTCCCGCAGCGCGGGGCACGCGCCGAGCGAGCGGGGCAGAGATGCGAGCCGGTTGCCGTAGGCGTGCAGCACGGCCAGGTCGGGCAGCCGCTCCAGCCACGCCGGCAGCTCCTCGAGGCCGTTGCGGTCCACGTGCAGCTCGACCAGCCCGGCGCAGCGCGCCACGAGCTCCGGGACGCGCCCGAGGCGGTTGCCGTCCAGCCGCAGCACGCGCAGGGACCCGGTCCACGCGGCGTCGGCGGGCAGGGCGGAGAGCGCGTTGTCGCAGAGGTCCAGCTCGCGCAGCGCGGGCAGTCCCCGGACGCCGCGCGGCAGCTCCTCGAGCCCGCTGCCGCGGAGCCGCAGGGCGACGACCTCGCCCCCCCCGACCTCGACGCGGCCCGCGAGCGCCTCGGGCAGGTCGCCCGGTCGCGCGCCCGCCCCCAGCCAGGCCTCCAGCGCCGCCGCAGGCGCCACCCGTGCTCCTCCGTCCGCCGCGTCCACGCGGCGGATCCTCGCAGCTAAGGTGCCCGCCCGCGAGCGCGCGGCACGCCGCTCGCACCCGGCACCGGATCTCTGCCCCGGCGCGCGCGGCCGCCCCGCGGGCGCCGCGCCGGCCGGGCCGATCCGACCGCTCGGGCAGGATCCGCCCCGGGGACTGGGACGGCCCCGACGGACCCGGCCCCGCGACCTCCCGGGCGGGGGCAGAAATCCCGGCGCCGGCGAAACGCAGCCCCCGCCGACGGCGTAAGCGCCGCCGTTCCCCTTCCCCGACCGCCCTCCACCGAACCCGGATCCACGATGCGCCACCTCGCCCTCCTCGCCACCGCCGCCCTCGGCTGCCTGACCCTCGCCGGACCGGCCGGGGCCGACCCGCTCGACCGCTCGCGCGTGCCCGCCTCGGCCCGCTGGCTGGTCCACGTCGACTTCGAGTCGGCGCTGCGCTCGCAGCTCGTCACGCGCTTCCTCGAGAACCCCGAGATCAAGCTCGAGCTCGACGAGGGCATCGCCGAGCTGCGCGAGCACACCGGGCTGGACCCGATGAAGGACCTGTTCGGGATCACCATGTTCGGCAGCGTCCAGGACCCCGAGCAGAGCGTGTTCCTGCTGTCCACCTCCAGCGCGGTCGAGGGCGTCCTGCAGATGCTGCCCGAGCTCAGCGAGGGCCAGGTCGACGTCTCGATCGGCCTCGTCGACGGCTTCGAGGTCACCTCGATCCGCGAGCGCGGGGACTCGCGCGGCGAGGCCATGTTCGTGCACCCCGTGCGCTCGCCCGACGGCACGCGCACGACGATGGTCGCGGGCAAGAAGCCGGCCCTGCTGGGCGAGGCCATCCGCACCGTGCGCGGCCAGGGCACCAGCCTGGCGTCGGCGATGGACCCCTCCCTCGCCGCGCGGCCGCGCGCCAGCTCGTTCCTGTTCGTCGCCACCGCCGACGGCATCGACCACCTGCGCGGCGTCAAGCCCGCGTCGCAGGTCGCGCGCCTGGCCCAGGGGATCGTGTTCGACCTGGGCGAGGAGCGCAACGCGCTCGTCGGCTCGCTCGCGCTCACGGCGGCGACGCCGGAGGACGCGAACAACATGGGCTCGGTCCTGCAGGGCGCGGTCGCGCTCGCGAACCTGGCCGGCGCGGACGAGCCGGAGGCCAAGCCGTTCCTCGAGATGCTGGGCCAGATGGACTTCCGCACGAGCGACCGCACGGTGACCGTGTCGTTCGCCTACGAGGTGGACATGCTGCTGGGCCTGGTCGAGCAGATGTCCGACCGGCACCACGGGAACCACGACGTCCACCACGCCGGCGAGAGCGACGTCCGCGTCGAGAAGAAGTACGAGTTCGAGTACTAGGACGCCGCCGCCCTTGGCCTCGAGCTCCCTGGACCCGCGCGCAGCTGCGCCGGAGCCCGCTCGCGGGGCCGGTTCCGCGACGGGCGTGCCGGGCGGCGCCGCCGGGACGGCGGCGCCGGTCGACGACCTGGTGCGCGCCGCGCGCGCCGGGTCGCGCGAGGCCTTCGGGCAGCTGGTCGAGCGCCACGCCGACGGGCTCTTCGCCTACCTGCACCTGCGCTGCGCGTCGCGCGAGGACGCCGAGGAGCTGACCCAGGAGGCGTTCCTGCGTGCCTGGAGCAAGCTCGACACGTACCGCCCGGACTGGCGCTTCTCGACCTGGCTCTACACCGTCGCGCGCCGCCTGGCGATCAGCCACCACCGCGCGAACGGACGCCGGCCGGCGGGCGTCGAGCTGGCCGAGGACGCGCGCGACCCGAGCCCCCGCGAGCCGGGCCGCGGCCTCGACGAGCACGAGCAGCGCACGCGCCTCTGGTCCCTGGCCGAGCGCGAGCTGCCCGAGCAACACCTAACCGCCCTGTGGCTGCGCTACGCCGAGGACCTCGGCATCGACGAGATCGCCGCCGCGCTCGACCGCCCCCCCACGACCGTCCGCGTCTGGCTCCACCGCGCCCGCCAGCGCCTGGCCCGCTCCCTCGAGACCGCCGAAGGCGCCACCGAGCGCGCGCCCAGCACCCTCCCGACCGACACCCGCTCGCCCGACGCCCACGAGCATGCGCCCGACGCCCGGCCGGCAGATTCCCGCCCGGGCGAATCTCGCTCGACCGAAGCCCAGGCCCGCGGCACCCACCGCGGGCCCGTTTCCCTGCCCCAGCCCGAAGGCCACACCGCATGAACCTGCACCGCATGCCCGGCCCTCCGTCCGACCCCCCGCCCCGCGAGGGCGAGACGCCCCTCGAGACCTGCCTGCGCGCCGAGGCCGACGTGCGCCGCGCCGCGGCCCCGTCCGGGCTCGCGGCGGACGTCGTCGCGTCCCTCGCCTCCCGCCGGACGCCGGAGACCGCCGTCGCGCGAACGGAGCGCGGCCCCCGCACTCTGGAACGCGCGCGCCTCTCGCGGGCGGCCGTCCGCCTGCCCGCCGGCGCCGGCTGGCTCGCCGCGGCCGCCGCGGTCCTGATCCTCTTCGGCACGCGCGACCGCTGGCTCGACGCGCCGCCGCCGCCCCCGCCGACGACGCCCGCGAACCTGGTCGAGCTGCTCGGCCCGCTCGGAATCGAAGGCCCGTCCCTCCCGCTCGGCCTCGACGTCGCCGTGCTGGCCCGCGCCGCGTCCCCCGTCGCCGCCGCCCTCGGCGAGGAGGAGGTGCGCACCCGCGTCGAGGAGCCCCTGCGCGCCGAGCTCGACAACCTGCGCCGCGACGGCCGCTCGCTCGCCACCGCCTACCTCGGCGGCCTGCCCGACCCGCTGGGCCGACTCTTCTCGGGCAGCTGAACCGCCACGCCCCCGGGCCGACCCCACGGCGCTTCGAACGCGGGCAGAGATCCGTCCGCGCCCCCCGACCGCACGGTTCCTCGAGCCGGGGCGGGCTCGGGCGGGGCCCGGGTGGGACTCGCAGGTCGCCGGGGGCGGGCTCCTGGGGCCGGTGGCGCGAGCCCGTGCGAGAATGCGGGAAGATCGCGTCCCCCCGGGGGGTCGACTGCACTCGGAGGGCCATGAACGCCCACGCATCGTCCATCTCGCCCGAGGAGCTCGCCGCGCACGCCGAGTGGCTGCGTCGCCTGGCCGCGCGGCTGGTCCGCGACCCCCACCGCGCCGAGGACGTGGCGCAGGAGACCTGGCGCCGCGCGCTCGAGCGGCCGCCCGCGCGGCGCGACAACCTGCGCGGGTGGCTCGCGACCGCCGCGCGACGCGTCGCCCAGCAGCTCGGGCGCTCCGAGTCCGCCCGCGCCGTGCGCGAGCGCCGGGTCGCCGGCCGCGCCGCGGCGCCCTCCGCGGCCGAGGCGGTCGAGCAGGCGGCGCTGCACCGGGACCTGGTCCAGCACGTGCTCGACCTGGACGAGCCGTACCGCTCCGCGCTGCTGCTGCGCTACTTCCGCGACCAGCCCCCCGCCCGCATCGCCGCGGAGCTGGGCGTGCCGCGGAACACGGTGCGCTCGCACCTGGCGCGCGGCCTGGCGCAGCTGCGCGAGCGCCTCGACGCGAGCGAGGGTGGCCGCGAGGCGTGGATGCGCGCGCTCGTCCCCCTCGCCGCGCTGCCCGGCGGCGCGGCGCCGCGCGCGGCCGCCTGGACCCCGGCCCTGGCCGGCGCGGGCGCGGCGCTCGCGACGGTGACCGCGGTGGCCCTGCTCGTGCGCCCGCCGGCCGAGCCGGTGCCGAGCTCGCGCCGCGTCGTGGCGGATGGCGGCGCGCTCGCCGCGACGACCGCGCCCGTGCTGCCCGCTCCGACCGCGGCGCCGGAACCGCGCGCGGCGGTCCCCGCCCTCGCGCCCGCCGCGCCCGCGGAACGCGGAGCCGGCGCGCTCGACCTGCGCTTCGTCGACGCGGAGACGGGCGCGGCGCTGCCGGACCTCGAGTTCTGCGTGTTCCAGGAGCGCCTCGGCAACCGCGTGTTCCACCGCGGCGCCGCCGACGGCGCGGGAACGGCGACGATCGACGACCTGCCGGAGAACGTGATCCTCGTGCAGACCGCGCGCCGCCCGCCGCACGCGGTCGGCTTCGCCGCGGTGTGGCTCGGCGAGGGCGAGCGGCGCGCGCTCGAGGTGCGCGTGGGCCGCGGCGGACGCGTCGTCGGCCGCGCCGTGGACGAGCGCGGACTGCCGGTCGCGGGCCTCGAGGTCGTGATGCCCGGCGGCCCCTGCGCGTTCCGCAGCCTGCCCGGGCAGACCGAGCCGCCCGAGGTCGTCGCCCGCACCGGCGACGACGGGCGCTTCGCGGTCGACGCCGTCGGCGCGCTGCCGCGCGGCGTCTGGATCGTCGAGGGCGAGGCGCGGCCGGAGACGTGGCTGCCCGCGCGCCTCGAGCTGCGCTCGGAGCGCTTCCCTTGCTGGACCCTGGCCGACGCGCGCGGCGTCGTGCGCGCGGGCGAGGAGCTCGACGTCGGCGACCTGACCGTCCCGCGCACGGTCACGTACGCGGGCCGCGTGCTCGACGAGGCCGGCGAGCCGGTCCCCGGCGCGCTCGTCAGCCTGGACCCCCACCGCGTCGGCTCGGGCGTCTGGTGGAACCGTCCGGCGGGCGGCCGGCCGCGCCCGGGGACGGCGGAGTTCGAGCTGGAGGGCGCGGACGTCCTCACCGCCGGCGACGGCTCGTTCCGCCTCGAGGTGCCGTGGAGCGAGTCGTCGCGCCGGTTCCTCGTGTGGACCGCGGGCGGACGGCGCGCGCAGCCGCCGGCCCCGGCGCTGGCGCCGGCGGAGACGCGCGACGACCTCGTGCTGACGGTGTCGTCGGCGCGGGTCGCCGTGCTCGACCTGCGCGGTCCGGACGGCGGGCCGGCGGAGCTCGAGACGGAGCCCGGTCCCGTGCTGGCGCGCGGCCGCTACGCGATGCTGCCGGCGGTCGGCATCTGCCGCGTGCTGCTCGGGGCGCGCGACGGGCGCCTGGTCGAGCTCGAGCCCGAGCGCGACGCGGACCGGCGCATCCGCCTCGACACGGAGCTCGCCGCGGAGGACGTCCGCTCGGTCGAGGTGTTCGCGCCCGGCTGGCTGCCCGCGCGCGTCGATTTGCCCGGCGGGTTCCCCGCGGAGCCGCTGGTGGTCGACCTGCGGCCGATGCCGCGCGTGCGCGTGCGCCTGCGGCGCGCCGCGCCCGGCGGCGAGGTGCTGAACGTCCGCGTCGCCGCCTGCCGCGCGGGCGTCGAGCACATCCCCGTGGCCGACCGCTGGCACCGCTGCTGCGGGCTCGGCTGCCTGGCCGTGGTGGAGCTCGGGGCGGAGCCCGTGGACGTGGACCTGCCGGTCGCCGCGGACGGCGAGTACCTGCTGACGGTGTACGCGCTGGCGGGGCGCCTGTACGTGCCCGGCCGCGTGCTCGGGCCCGTCGCGCCGACGGCCGACGCGGCGGACCGCACGGTCGTCGTGGTCGACGCCGGCGAGCTGGTCCCGTACCCGCAGACCGCCGCGGCGGCGGCGCACGAGCAGCGCGAGCCGCCCGCGCCGTCCGAGCCCGAGACGGCCCTCGCCTCCGCTCCCGGCGGCTCGCTGCGGGAGCTCGGCTACGCGACCGGGGGCGAGGAGGAGGCCCCGCCGCCCGTCTTCGCCGCGCGCCTCCTCGAGGCGGACGGCGCGCCGGTCGCCGAGGGGACGCCCGTCGCGACCGCCGGCCCGGCGCCGCGCGGCTGGGGTCGCGAGGCGCGCGTCGGCCCGGAAGGGCTCGTCGAGATCCACGCCGCGCTCCCGCCGCGCTTCACCCTGGCGGTGAACGGCGACCTGGGCGGGCTGTACGGCTCGGCTCCCGCCGGCGTCCGCGGCTTCCAGCTGCTCGAGGTCGACGGCTGGTCCCCCGGCGTCGCGCGCGAGCTGCGCCTGGCGCCCTGGCGCGCCGTCGAGGTGAACGTGCACGGACTGCGGCCCGAGGAGGCCGCGCTCGCCCCGAGCCTGCGCGTCGCACCCCCCGCGCAGGTCCGACCGCCCGCGCCCGGCCTCCCGTCCTTCGCGCGCACCCTGCGCGAGGTCGCCGGCGCGCCCCCCGGCACCCGCCGCTTCCGCATCGAGCTGCCCCCGGGCCCCTGGGTCGTCCACGGCTCCGCCGGCCTGCTCGAGGTCCCCCCCACGCCCGTCGACGTGCGCGACGAGCCGGGGACCCAGCGGTTCGACGTCCGCGTGCGGCGGCCCTGATCGCGGGGCCCCGCGAGGGGCCCGGGCGCCCCCGCTCGAGCCCTGGGGAGCGCCCCCGTCGCACCCGGACGAGCGGGCGTTACGCTCGGGACGTGCGCCCCGCGACCGCCCTCGGCCTGGCCACCGCGATCTCTGCCCTCACAGCCTGCGGGCAGAGTTCCGGCGTCGACGCGTCGCGCGTGGAGCTCGCCACCGCCGAGCACGGCGTCGAGCTCACGGCGGAGGAGCTCGAGGGCCAGCCCGTGTTCGAGCTGCACGCGGACGGGACGCTGGTGATCGACGGCTTGGCGCTGTCCGTCGAGGAGCAGCGGGAGAAGGGCGCGGTGGACAATCGCCTGGCCCGCATAGCGGCTGCCGCGCCGAAGAGCTCGCGACACCTCGAGATACCCGACCTCCTCTATCCTGACGTCGACCCGGCCGTGCTCGTCGACGTGAATGCGCCGTGCGACGGCGTGATGGACCTCTGCCGCAACATGTCGCGTCCGGGTATTCAGTATCGAGAGGTGCGATTCGCGATTCGCGGCGACGGCGGAGAGCTGCGGTGGCTGGAACTGGAGCTGCCGGATCGCCTCGCCTTGTACAACTACGGGCACTACCGCCGCGAAGTCCGCTCCCTGGCCTTGGGGAAGCTCCACCGAGCGACGCTTTGGTGGAGAGCCGACGATCCTGCCGGCGACGGGCGTCCCCCTCCGCCCCCGTATGCTTCGCTCGACGGAATCGATGACCTTCGGCAGCTGATCCGCACCGAACCGCTCAGTGGAATAAGTGTCCAGTTCTCGCCCGACGCGCAGTGGAGAGACGTCGTCCCGGTGCTGGACGCGATCGTCGGCGAGGGCTGCGCCTTCGACCTGGCCGAGGTCGGAGACCAGCCGTGAGGGGCGTCCTCTCTGGCCCGGCCCTCGCCCTCGTCGCGTGCGGTCCCACGCTGCCGACGCCGGCGCTCGACCCGCGGCTCGAGCCGGCGACCGCCGAGCACGGGGCAGAGATCGAGCCTCCGGGGAACACACCCCGACTGGAGCTGCTGGCGGACGGGACGCTCCTGCTCGACGGCTCGCGCTCGGTGCCGCACGACGAGATCGCAGGAACGGTGGGCGCGGTGTTCGCCGAGCTCCCGCTCCGCCCGTTCTTCCCGGACGACGACGAGCCCAGCCTGCGCGTCCACGACCCCGTCGAGCTCTGGATCGACGCCCGGACCCCGTTCGCGCGGGTGCGTCCGCTGCTCCGTGCGCTCGGCTGGAGCGGGACGCCCGTGACCTGGCTGCGGCTCGGAGTTCTCTCGGGTACGGGGGAGGCGCGACAGATCCCCGCGCGCCTCGACGTGTTCGGGATCGTCGACTGCTGGGCGGACGAGAGGGACCTGTTCGTGCTCGAGGTGTCTAGCTCGGCAGGCGGGTCGACGTCGGATACGCGACCTGCGGGCGCGCCGACGACGGGCAGGCAGGGACTGGGCACGCAGGAGGTGGGCGCACTCGAGGTGGACACACCCGCGCCTGCGGCGCGGGTGTGGTGGCGCGAGCCGACGGAGACCGAGCCGGTCGTTCGCGAGCACCCCTTCTCGACGACGGCAGAGCTCGCGGCGCACCTCGACGCCCTCGCGCTCGCGGAACGCGAGGACTCTCCGACGTTCAACGTGGACGCGGACCCGGACACGCCGTGGCAGGCCGTCGTGGACCTCTGCGACGCCCTGACGGCGCACTCCGGGGACGACGCGGACTTGATCTGGATCCGCCCGCCCGACCGGCGCTGAGGCGTCCACCTCCCGGCGCCGCCGAGCACGCTCCGATCTCTGCCCCGGCGCGCCGGGGTGGCCCTGGGCGGCGCCCCTGCCCCGGACGAGCGCTCCGGACCGACGTGCCGCGGCGACGGGCCGCGACCCGACGCCCCGATTCGAGCGGGTCTCGAACACGTTCCTTGCACGGTCGCGGTGAGTCCCGGGGCAGAGATCGCGTACGGCCCCCGATGCGGCGTGGCCCCCCGCCCGGGGCGGTCCTTATGCTGTCTCGCTCGAAATCCAGGAGAAGAACTCTGCCATGACCCGCTCCCGCATCCTGCTCGCACTCGCCGGCGCCGCCCTGGTGGCCGGCGCCTGCCGTTCCTCGGGCTCCTCGAACGACGCTCCCATGTCCGACAACACGCTCCTCGCGCCCTGGACCGGTCCGTTCGGTGGCGTCCCCGCCTTCGACCGGGCCCGCCTCGCGGACCTGAAGCCCGCCCTCGAGACCGCCATGGCCAGGCACCTGGCGGAGATCGACGCGATCGCCGCGAATCCCGCGCCGGCGAGCTTCGCGAACACGATCGAGGCGCTCGAGCGCTCGGGCGGCGACATCGACCGCGTGTTCGCCTACTACGGCGTGTGGAGCTCCAACCTGTCCACGCCCGAGTTCCGCGACGTCCAGCGGGAGATGGCGCCGCGCCTGGCCGAGTACGGCTCGAAGATCACGCAGAACACCGCGCTGTTCGCGCGCGTCCGCGCCGTGTACGAGGGCCCGGAGGTCGACCGCCTGCGCCCCGACCAGCAGCGCCTCGTGTGGCTGACCTACAACGGCTTCGCCAAGAACGGCGCCACGCTCGAGGGCGCGGCCAAGGAGCGCTACGCCGAGATCAACCAGCGCCTGGCCGAGCTGCACACGCAGTTCTCGAACAACGTGCTGGCCGACGAGGAGGGCTACGTCCTCTACCTGAGCGCCGACCAGCTGGGCGGCCTGCCGGAGTCCTTCGTCCAGGCCGCGGCCGCCGCCGCGAAGGAGCGCGGGCGCGAGGGCGAGTACGCCGTCACGAACACGCGCTCGTCGATGGACCCGTTCCTGACCTATTCGGACGAGCGCGACCTGCGCGAGCAGGTGTGGCGCACGTACTACTCGCGCGGCGACAACGGCGACGAGCACGACAACAACGCGATCATCGCCGAGATCCTGAAGCTGCGGGACGAGCGCGTGAAGCTCTTGGGCTTCGACAACTACGCCCAGTGGCAGCTGCAGGACCGCATGGCGAAGACGCCCGAGCGCGCGCTCGAGCTGCTCGAGGCCGTCTGGCCCGCCGCCGTCGCGCGCGTGGCCGAGGAGGTCGCCGACATGCAGGCCGTGGCCGACGCCGAGGGCGCCGGGATCACGATCGCGCCGTGGGACTACCGCTACTACGCCGAGAAGGTGCGGCAGGAGAAGTACGACCTCGACTCCGACGAGGTGAAGCAGTACCTGCAGCTCGACAAGCTGCGCGAGGCGATGTTCTACGTCGCCGGCGAGCTGTTCCGGTTCGAGTTCCGCGAGCTGCCCGAGGGCTTCGTCCCGGTGTTCCACGAGGACGTGCGCGTGTGGGAGGTCACCGACCGCGACACGGGCGACCACGTCGGCCTCTGGTACCTCGACCCCTACGCGCGCACCGGCAAGCGCTCGGGCGCCTGGGCCACGATGTACCGCGGCCGCGAGACCTTCGACGGCGAGAAGACGGTGCTGGCCTCGAACAACTCGAACTTCATCGAGGGCGCGCCCGGCGAGCCGGTGCTGGTGTCGTGGGACGACGCCGAGACGTTCTTCCACGAGTTCGGCCACGCGCTGCACTTCCTCGCCGCCGACATCGCCTACCCGACCCTGAACGGCGGCGTGCGCGACTACACCGAGTTCCAGTCGCAGCTGCTCGAGCGCTGGCTCTCGACCGACGTCGTCATCCGCGAGTTCCTCGTCCACGTCGACACCGGCGAGCCCATGCCCGCCGAGCTCGTGGCCAAGATCCAGCGCGCCGCGACGTTCAACCAGGGCTTCGCCACGACCGAGTACCTGGCGTCGGCGCTGATGGACATGCGCTACCACATGACCGATCCCAGCCGGATCGACCCGCGCGAGTTCGAGCAGCGCGTCCTGACGCAGCTCGGCATGCCCGACGAGATCGTCATGCGCCACCGCAGCCCCCACTTCAGCCACGTCTTCTCCGGCGAGGGCTACGCCACGGGCTACTACGGCTACCTCTGGGCCGACGTCCTGACCTCAGACGCCGCCGAGGCCTTCGAGAAGGCCCCCGGCGGCTACTACGACCGCGAGCTCGCGGGGCGCCTCGTGGAGCACCTCTTCGCCCCGCGCAACGCCGTCGACCCCGCCGCCGCCTACCGCGCCTTCCGCGGCCGCGACGCCGAGATCGACGCCCTCATGCGCGACCGCGGCTTCCCGGTCCCCGCGTCCGCGACGAACTGACGCGAGCCGCTACGCGGCTCGCGAGCACCCCGGAGCCCGCAGGGCTCCGGGGTGCGTGCCCGATCTCTGCCCGCGCCCCTGTCGCGCGCTCCCGGCCCTCGATCTCTGCCCGAGCGCCCGCGCTCGCTCCCCCCTGCACAGCCCCCGCCCGCCGCCGAGCATCTCCGCCCGCGGCCCGCCCGGCACCCGCGACCGGACCGCCGCCCCCCGGAAACTCTGC
>JAUIDW010000430.1 GCA_030428395.1 bacterium
CTGGGGAGGGGCCCCGCGGGGCCCGGGGCGCGGCGCCTGGCCGGGCCGTCCCGGACGGTTCCACACGGAACCCAGTCAGTCGCGAAGATCTACCCGGGGCGGTGTCCCCGCCGAGCGCCCCCGGCCGTCGAGAGCCCGGCCCCCGCGTCCGGGGGTCCGCCGCCGCCGGGCCGGGGCTCCGGGGGCGGGCCGGAATCGCCCCGAGCCGGCGGCGCACGCGCGCCGCTCCCGACCACGGAGATCCACCATGCCGCAGTTCCTGCTCGCCCTGCGCGACGACCCCTCCCAGTTCGCCGAGCTCTCGCCCGCCGAGATGCAGGCCGTGATCGAGCGCTACACCGCCTGGGGGGAGCGCCTCGGGGCGCGGCACGTCGGCGGGAACAAGCTCGCGGACGAGGCCCCCGCGGCGGTGATGCGCGGCGGCGCGTCCGGCGCGGTGGTCACCGACGGACCGTACGGCGAGACGAAGGAGGTCCTCAGCGGCTACTTCCTGATCGAGGCCGACGACCTCGCGCACGCGGTCGAGCTGTGCCGCGACCACCCGCACCTCGACGGCGGGTCCGTCGAGATCCGCCAGATCGACACGCTCTCCGACTGCGCGGCCGAGCCGGGCGCCGCGCCGCGGGCGGAGACGGCTCGCTAGGGGCGCCGTGGGCGGGGCCGCGACGACCGGGCCGCTCGTCGAGCGCCTGTTCCGGCGCGAGTACGCGCGGCTCGTCGCGCGGCTCGCCCGCCGCCTCGGCGCCGGGCGGCTGGAGCTGGCGGAGGACGCGGCGCAGGAGGCGCTGCTGCGCGCGCTGCGCACCTGGCCGTTCGAGGGCGTGCCCGACCGGCCGGCGGCCTGGCTCGCCGCAGTCGCCGAGCGCGCCGCGGTCGACGCGCTGCGCGCGGTCGGCCGGGAGACGGAGCTCGCGCGCGCCGAGGACGCCCCCGCGCCGGGCGGGCCGGTGGCGGCGGAGGAGGACCGCGACGCGGACGTCCTGCGGCTGATGCTGCTCTGCTGCCACCCGCGCCTGCCGGTCGAGTCGCGCCTCGCGCTGGTGCTCAAGGACGTGTGCGGCTTCGGCCTCGGCGAGGTCGCCGCGGGCCTGCTCGCGCGTCCCGAGGCGGTGAAGCGACGGCTGTCGCGCGCCCACGCGATCCTGCGCGGGGTGGACCTGGACGCCGCCGAGCCCGGCGATCGGGCCGCGCGGCTCGACTCGCTGCTGCTCGCGCTGTACCTGCTGTTCAACGAGGGCTACGCGGCCAGCGGCGACGGCGAGCCCGTGCGCGTGGAGCTCGTGGCCGAGGCGCTGCGGCTGGCGCGGCGCGTCGCCGCCGACCCGGCCTGCGCGGGGCCGCGGGCCGAGGCCCTGACGGCGCTCTTCTGCCTGCAGGCCGCGCGCCTGCCGGCCCGGCTCGACGGCGAGGGCGTGCCGCTGTCCCTCGCCGAGCAGGACCGCGCCCGGTGGGACCGCGCGCTGCTCGCCGAGGGCTTCGCGCGGCTCGAGCGCTCACTGGCCGGCCCGGAGGAGACGCGCTACCACCTGGAGGCCGCGATCGCGGCGTGCCACGCCGGCGCGCCGACCTACGGCGCGACCGACTGGGGGCGCGTGCTCGGCCTGTACGACCGGCTGCTCGCCGCGCACCCCTCGCCGGTCGTGCGCCTGAACCGCTGCGTGCCCCTCGCGCAGGTGCGCGGCGCCGCGACCGCGCTAGGGGAGCTCGAGCGGATCGACCCGACCGACGCCCCGCCCCAGCTCGCCGCGACGCGCGCCCAGCTGCTGTGGCTCGCCGGCCGCACCGCGGAGGCCGCGCCCGCGTTCGAGGCCGCCCGCGCCGCAGAGCGCTCCCCCGGCCGCCGCCGCTTCCTCGACCGCCGCCTCGCCGCCTGCCGCGCCGGCACCGCCCCGCTGGACTGGTGAGCGGGCGGCGCCGCGCGACCGTTCAGCGCGCCGGTCCGGACCCGAGGCGCGCGGCGAACTCCTCGTAGCGCGCGAGCTGGCCCTCCCGGTCGCTCCACTCCCGGAGGATTGCGTGGTCGACGTCCCGGGGCCGCGCCGCCGCGATCTCCAGTGCCTGCGCGAGGCCCGCGCGATCGTGGAAGTAGTAGAAGTGCGCCAGGCGATCGCGACACGAGTCGGTGGCGGTGAGCACGTGCAGCAGGAGCTCGTCGCGGTGCAGGGTCTCCCAGGAGCGGACGAGGTCGTCCCCGATCGAGAGCGGACCCGCGGGGAACTCGAGCTGGTAGCGGCTCGTCGCGTGGACGTAGTCCTGACCCTCGCGCGCGTAGCCCAGCTCGCGGAGCGCCTCCGCCGGCGAGCCTCCCCGGACCGAGGCGCACAGCACGAAGTCCAGGTCGAGCGACTGGATGGCCTGCGGGGCGTGGATCGCCGCGGCGCTGCCCCCCGTGAGCACCGCGGTGACGCCGGCCCGGTGCAGCGCGGTGCACACCACGAAGGCGACTTCCTGCAGGGTCGACCTGGCCGTGATCCTCACTCGCGGCTCCGCCTGCGCGCGCGGTCCTTGGTCGGCCGGCGCGGTCGCGACCGGCGCGAGCTGGCGATCCGGTGCAGCTCCGGCGCCCCCTCGGCGAGTCGCGTCAGCAACTGTCCGAGCTCCCCGGCGGCGAAGTACCGCGGGTTCAGCTGAACCCGCCGCGTCCGCCCGAGGGGCCGGGTCACCGTGACCCCCGCTCTCTCCAGGTCGTCGAGGATCTGGCGGACGGCGCTCAGGTCGGCGTCGAGCAGGCGCGCGAGCTCGGAGGGGTAGGACTCCTCGAGCAGGTTCAGCAGCACCAGGATCTCGGTCCGGCGGGCGCTGCCGAACAGGTTGCCGAGCACGCGTCGCGGGCCGGGCTGCTCGCGGGGGGTCGGGCGGGCGGGCATGGCGGTATTATCGGTGGCGATTACCCTGGATATCAAGGGTAAGAACCCTTGCTTCGGGGGCGTGCTGGGGGCCCGGCTCGGGGAGGCTCGACTCGCGCCGGACCTCGCCTTCGTCGCCCCGTAGCCCGCGTCGTGACGCCCGCCGGAAGGTGGGGGGCGGGCCTCCCCGGCCGGACTCCCGACGGGCGGGCGACAGGCGTCGACGCGAAGCGGGGGCTGGCGCCCGGGAGCGCCCCGGCGGAGGCGGGGCGAGTCGAGCCCCGAGGCGGCGGCCGTCGACCTCGAACGGAACGGCTGCTTCCGGCGCCGGTCGAGGGGCGCGTCAGAAGTGGACGGTCATGGTGATGAAGCCCTGGAGGGCGTCGAGGTCGACGTCGGGGGCGTCCTGGTCGTAGTCGAGGTCGCTCGTCACGCCGCGGACGGCGACGCCCATCCAGATCTCGTCGGAGAGGCGCAGGTCGACGCCGGTGCGGACGTAGCCGCCGAAGCCGTGGCCGCGGGCGTCGAGGTCGCGGTCGCCGCTGCGCTCGAAGTAGGCGAGCGAGAGCTGGGGGCCGCCGCTGACGTAGAGGCGCGCCCGCCCCAGGTGCCAGGCCGCGAAGGCCCCGGTGAAGAGGTCGCCCCACAGCAGCTCGTCGTCGACCTTCGCGACGCCCGTGGCGTCGGAGACGTTGCGCGACTCGAACTCCCAGCCGAACAGGAAGCCGACCTCCCAGCCCAGCTCGAGGCGGCCCGTGCGCACCGGCACCTGCGCGGCGAACCCGACCGCCGGGAGGCTCTCGGAGTCGGTCGACGGCGCGAGCTCCTCGTCGAAGGAAGAGCCCCCGAAGTGGCCCTGGACGTAGGTCTTCGTCGGGCCCCGGGCGTAGTCCTCGTACGTCTTCCGGGCCGGGGTCTCGCAGCCGGCGGCGAGCAGCGCGGCGGCGAGCCAGGGGACGGGGTGGCGCGGCGGCACGCGGGGGAGCATACGCGCCCCTCCCGGAGGCC
>JAUIDW010000431.1 GCA_030428395.1 bacterium
CGTGCTGGCACGGCGAGGTCGAGGGCGAGCCGGGCTCGGACGCGTTCCTGGCCTTCTCCGCGCACGGCGCCCACGGCTGGATCCGGCGGGGGAGCGGCGCGACCTTCGCGCTGCGCGGCGGCGGCCCGGGCGCGAGCGCGGCCGCCTGGATCGTCGGACCGGACGACCGCGCCCGGACCGCGGCGCCCGCGCCGCAGCCGCGCCCGGTCTGCGACGGGGCCGTGCTGCCCCCGGACGCGCCGCCGGTCGACACGGCGCTGGTCCCGGAGGGTCCGTCGGCGGCGGGCGGCGCGCTCGTGTTCGGCGACTGCCGGCTGGCCCTCGAGACCGACCACGCGTTCCACCAGCTCTTCGGCGACGCGAACGCCACCGCCTCCTACGCGACGGGCCTCGTCGCCGCGGTGGGGGTGACGTACCGCCGCGACGCGCAGACGGCGCTGTCGATCGCCTACCTCGGGATCCACACGACCGCCGCGGACCCGTGGACCACGCCGGACGAGCACGGCACGTCGCTCGAGCTGCTGAACGAGTTCCGCGCCGCCTGGGCCGGCGGCGGGTGGCCGGCCTCCGCGGACCTGGCGCACTTCCTGTCGGGCGAGGTGCTCGGCGGCGGCGTGGCGTACATCGGCACGCTGTGCAACTCCGCCTACGGGTTCGGCGTCAGCGCGAACCTCTCCGGCGCGCTGGACTGGGGCACCTTCGACGGCAGTCCCGGCGGGCTGAACTGGGACTTCGTCGTCGTCGCGCACGAGCTCGGCCACAACTTCGGCGCGCTGCACACGCACGAGTACTGCCCGCCGCTCGACGAGTGCGCGCCGACGCTCTACGCCGGACCGTGCCAGGCCCAGCGAGCGTGCGCGGACGGCACGCTGATGAGCTACTGCCACCTGTGCTCGGGGGGCACGAGCAACGTCGAGACGCGCTTCCACCCGCTCGTCGCCAACGTGCTGCGCCAGCGCGCGAACGCGTCGTGCCTGACCTCGTCCACGGTCCCCGGCGGCGGCGCCGCGCGCTGGCGGCTGCGCTTCGATCCGACGGGCCCCCCCGGCCCGCGCAGCACCACGCTGTGGTTCGGCCACGGGGCGTCCAACGAGGCGTCCCCGTTCTCCGTCCACCTGCAGGGGACGAGCCAGTGAGGCGCGCGGCCGCTCCGCGGGGTGGTCCGCTCGGGCCGCTCGTCCACCTCGGGCTCGGGGCGGCCGCCGCCGGCGCGCTGGCCTTCGTGCCGCTGGTGCGCTTCGCCTCCTGGCTGTTCCGCTCGATCGTGCACGAGCTGGGGCACTGCGCCGCGGACTGGTTCTGCGGCGCGCCCTCGATCCCGGTGATCTCGCTCGCCGGCGAGGCCATGGCGGCGTCGCAGGAGCGCTCGACGGCCGTCTCGCTCGTCGCGGTGGGAGTCGCCGCCGCGGCGACGTGGCGCGTGCGCTCCGTGCCGCTGCGCCTCGGGCTGCTCGCGGGCCTGGCGCTGGGGTACCCGCTGCTCGTCCTGACGCCGCTGCACACGCTGCTGCGCGCGCTCGCCGGGCACCTGGCCGAGATCGGCTTCGGCTGCCTCGCGCTGCACCGCGCCTGGACCGCGCGCGGCACGCACGGGCCCGCCGAGCGCACGGCCTACGCCGCGGCGGGCTGGACGCTGCTGGGGCACGAGCTGCTGCTCTGCGCGGGCCTGGCCTTCAGCGCGGGCGCGCGCTCCGACTACGCCGGGAACGGCTCGTTCGGGCTGCGCAACGACTACCTGGTCGTCGCCGACGCCTGGCTCGGCGGGCAGGTCGGCCTGCTGGGCTTCCTCATGGCGGGCGTCGTGCTCGTCGCCGGGGGCGCCACCCTGGCCCTGGCCGCGGCCGGGACGGCCCGGCGGACCTGAGCGTCCGGTGCGCGGCCTCGCTTCGCGGCGGAAATCGTGACGGGACGCGCGGCCGGACGGCGCGTACCCGTGCGGCCGGCCGGGGGCGGGAAGCCGTAGCATGACGGCATGACCACGCCCTCCGGGGAGGACGGCCGTCGGCCCGCGGCCGGCGAGGCGACCGAGCTCCTGCTCGCCCTCGGCGGCGGGCGGGCGGACACCTCCGACCGGCTGCTGGAGGTCGTCTACGTGGAGCTCAGGAACCTGGCCGACGCCGCCCTGCGTGGCGAGCGCGCCGACCACACGCTGCAGCCCACCGCGCTCGTGCACGAGGCCTGGCTGCGCCTGGTGGACCAGCAGCGCGTGGACTGGCGGGGGCGCGCGCATTTCCTGGGCGTCGCGGCGATGGCCATGCGGCGCGTGCTCGTGGACCACGCCCGCGCGCGCCGGCGCGAGAAGCGCGGCGGCGGGGCGCGGCGCGAGGTGCTGGCGACCGACCCCGGCGGGCGCGAGCCCACCCTGGGCGGCGACCTGGACCTGCTCGCCCTGCACGAGGCGCTCGAGGCGCTGCAGGAGCACAGCGAGCGGGCGGCGCGCGTCGTCGAGCTGCGCTTCTTCGCAGGGCTGACCGAGCCGCAGGTGGCCGAGGTGCTGGGTCTGTCGGAGGCGACGGTCGCGCGCGACTGGCGCGCGGCGCGGGCCTGGCTCGCGAGTCGCCTGGGCGAGGAGCCGGCGTGAGCGCGGACGCCTTCGACCGCGGCGCCGAGCTGTTCGAGCGCCTGCTCGCGCGACCGGCGGGGGAGCGGGCCGAGGCGCTGGCCGCGGCCACGCGCGACGACCCGGAGGTGCGCGCGCTGGTCGAGGGCATGCTGCGCGGCGAGGAGCAGGTCCCGGACGCGCTCGACCGCCCGGTGGCGGTGCCCGCGGAGCTCTCCGCGGGCGCCCTCCCCGCGATCGAGGGCTACGAGGTCCGCGGCGTGCTGGGCGAGGGCGGCATGGGCATCGTCTACGAGGCGCGCCAGCTCGCGCCGTCGCGCACCGTCGCCCTCAAGCTGGTCCGCCCCGGCCTGGTCACGCCCGAGCTCGTGCGGCGCTTCCGCCGCGAGGCCGAGGTGCTCGGCTGGCTGAACCACCCGGGCATCGCCCAGGTCTACGAGGCGGGCACGGCGGACACCCCGTCCGGTCCGCGGCCGTTCATCGCCATGGAGCTCGTGCGCGGCGAGCGCGTCGACGCCTGGGCGGCGCGCGTGCGGCCGCCCCTGGCGCGGCGCCTCGAGCTGCTGGCGCGGCTGTGCGACGCCGTCCACCACGCGCACGCGCGGGGCGTCGTGCACCGCGACCTGAAGCCCGCCAACGTGCTCGTCACGGAGGCCGGCGACCTGAAGGTGCTCGACTTCGGCATCGCGCGCATCACCGACTCCGACCGCACGCTCTCGACGCGGGCCACCGGCGTGGGCGAGGTGCTGGGGACGCTGCCCTACATGGCGCCCGAGCAGGTCGGCGCCGATCCGGCCGCGGTCGACACGCGCGCGGACGTGTACGCCCTGGGCGTGCTGGCCTACGAGCTGCTCTCGGGGCAGCGGCCGCTCGACGTGCGCGAGAAGAGCCTGCCCGAGGCGGCGCGCGCGATCGCCGAGGACGAGCCGACCACGCTGGGCGCGCTGGACCGCCGTTTGCGCGGCGACGTGGAGACCATCGTCGGCAAGGCGCTCGAGAAGGACCCCGAGCGCCGCTACGCCTCGGCGGACGAGCTGGCGAGCGACCTGCGGCGACACCTGGCCGACGAGCCGATCCTGGCGCGGCCGCCGAGCCGCGGCTACCAGCTGGCCAAGTTCGCGCGGCGCCACCGTGGGCTCGTCGCCGGCGTCGTGACGGCCTTCGTCGTCCTGCTGGCCGGGGCCGTCGCGTCGACGGCGCTGTACCTGCAGAAGTCGCGGCTGCTGGAGGAGAA
>JAUIDW010000432.1 GCA_030428395.1 bacterium
CCCGCTCCCGGACCCGGCCGCGGGCGCGGCGCCGGACGAGCCGCCGGCGGCCGCGCCCACGGGCACGGCGACGACGGACGCCTCCGGCGCGCCGGTCGCGGGCAGCGCGCCCGCGGGGCTGCCGGGCTCGGACATCGCGCGGTCGCAGGTCCAGCAGACCACGCGGCCCTTGCGGCGGAAGGCGCGGCCCGCCTCGAGGTCGGCCAGGGGCACCGACTCGTTGCAGAGGTCGCAGAAGAAGATCTCGGTCGATTCGGTCGCCACGGATGCCTACCTCGCGCTGGCGAAGGCCCGCGCCGGACCCCGGCGCGGCCGCCCCCGCTCCTCCAGACACTAGACCCCAGCGGCGCCGCGTCCTACGAACCGTTGCCGGGAGGCCGGCCCCGCCCCGCTCCTGCGGGTCGACGGCCGCCCCATTCCTCGGCACAATCCGTGCCGGACCTCGGCCCTTTCCGGCCCGGCCTCCGTGGGCCGTGCCGGGCCCCGCCGGTCGCCGCCCTCCCGGGGGCCGACCCCGGGGCCGCGGAGGTCCCGTCGGTGGCCGATCGGCCGAGCCCGTACCCCTGCCATGACCGACCTGCTCGACAACGCGCCCGAGGCCCTGCGCGAGCGCCTGGCCCGCGCCGGGCTGGAGTTCCTCATCGAGTTCCTCGAGGTCGAGACGCGCCTGCACCCCGAGAACGCCGACGCCGTCTCCGAGCTCGGGAGCGCGTACACGCGCCAGGGCCGCTACGAGGACGGCCTGGCCCAGGACCGACGCCTCGTCCGGCTCGTGCCGGACAACCCGACGGCGCGCTACAACCTCGCGTGCTCCCTGTGCCTCACGGGGGACACCGAGACCGCGCTGGAGGTGCTCCGGCAGGCCTGCGACCTCGGGTTCGCCGACGCCGACCACCTCGAGCAGGACGAGGACCTCGTCCTGCTGCGCGACGACTCGCGCTTCCGCGCGCTCGTGAACGACCTGCGCGCGGGCCGCATCGGGCCCGCCGCGGACCTGCGCTGAGCGCGCGGCGTCGGAGGCGCCAGCGCTCCGAGCCGCGGCGCGCGCGCGGAATCCGTCAGCGCTCCGATCCGCGCCTCGCGCGCGGATCCGTGGGGTCGATCCCCGACGCGAGGATCTCGTCGCCCGCGCGGCGCTGCCACCACTCCTGCCAGCGCTCGACGGCGCGCCGGCGCTCGAGCTCCTCGCCGCGCGGCTCGAAGCCCAGGTCGAGACCCGTGGAGCTGCGCAGCGTCTGGATGCACAGCGCGCGGATGCCGGGCTCCGCGCTCGAGAGGCCGCGGATCAGGGCGTCGGCCCGGCTCCAGTCGCCCAGCCGCATGAGCGTCCGCGCGTGCTCGAGCTCGAGCATCGGGTCCTCCTGGATGGACGAGCTCGAGTCGAGCGCCTGGACGAACGGCACGAGCCGGTGGTCGCCGGTGGCACCGAGGGCGGCCAGGGCGCTGCCCGAGACGCGCGGGTTGCGATCCTCCGCCAGGTTCAGGAGCGTGCTGTAGGCCGGCTCGCCGACGGAGGCGAACCAGCTGATGGCCTCGACGCGCTCGACGCCGTGGGTCCACGGGAGCCGGGCGGCCTGGTCGTGGATCTGCTGGCGCATGACGAGCGTCGGCTCGATCCACGGGTCGGTCTTCTCGACGCGGTCGCGGGACCACTCCTTGGTCACGCAGCCGGCCACGCAGCAGACGAGGCCGAGGGTCCAGGCGGCGCGGGCGAGGGAGGGGATGCGGCGGTTCATGGCTGTTCCTGGTTGGTGGGGTCCCGGGCGGCACGGGCGCCGGACCGGGTCCACGAGCTATCGACCGCGGCCCGCGGGCGCTTGACGCGCCGGGCGGGCACCCCGGGCCGGTTCCCAGCCCAGACCCGAGGACAGGACCAGGGCGGCGATCCCGAGGCCCAGGAGCCAGGGAGCGGCGGGGTGTCCCCCGCGCGGGACGCCACCCGACCGTGCCCCGTCGCCCGGGGTCGGCCCGGGGAGCCCCAGCGGACGCCCGGGGAACTCGGCCGGCGCCGGGCGGACCACCAGGTGGCTCGCGAGCGGCGGCGCCCCCGGCGCGGCGCCGACCTCGCGGACCCGCACGACCCAGGGCGATTCCGCACGCCCGGGGTCGCCCGGCGAGCGCACGCCGTCCAGCCAGGCGGGCGGCACGGGGCCCTCGCGGCGGTCCGCGAACGGGCCGACCGGGGCGGTGAGCTCGACCGCCGGCAGCGGGCTGCCGTCGGGCGCCGCGCGCTCGGCCACCACGACCGGGGGCAGGTTCGCGCCGGGGACGGAGAGCCGCCCGTCGCGCACCGTCGCGCGCTCGTCCGCGGCGTCCCCGCGACCCGCGCCGAGCCGCGCGAGCAGCGCCCAGGGCACCGACGCCGTCCAGGCGGGCGACCAGCCCGTCGCGGGCAGGGCCGCCAGGGCCACCGCCGCGCCCCGGCCGCGGGGAGACCAGGCGACCAGCGGTGCGCCGGACGCGCTGCCCGCGCGCAGCAGCGCGTGCGCGCCCGGCGCGAGCTCGCAGCGCACCGCGCGCGCGAACTCGCCGGGCGCGGACGCCGTCCACGCGGCGGCGTCCGCCTCGCCCAGCCCGAGCTCGGCCGGCACGCGCGTCGCGACGCCCGCGCCGCGCAGCAGGCGCTCGCCGCGCAGCGTCCGCCCGAAGAGCTCGTCCAGCTGCTCCAGGTCGCGCGCGCTGCGCACGGCCCCCTCGCCGCCCGCGAGCCGCGCGAGCGAGCCGCGGTCGGCGCCGGCGCCGACCGCGATCACCACCAGCTCGGCGCCCGCGTCGAGCAGCCGCGCGCGCGCCGCCTCGAGCTCCGCGCCCGACTCGTCCGGGTCCGCGCCCTCGCGCGTGCGCCCGTCGGAGAGCAGCAGCACGAGCGTCCCGGTGGACCCGTCGCCCTCGGAGGGCGCACCGGCCGCGGCGCGCAGGACCGCGGCGAGGTCGGTCGGCCCCCCGGGTCGCCGCTCCGCGAGCCACCCGGCCGCCGCCGCCGCGCGCGCCGCCGCGGTCGGGGCGGAGAGCCGGTGCCCGGCCCCCAGCGCGTCGGTGAACCGGTGCGCGACCACGTCGTCCGTCGGGCGCGCGCTCGCCACGAGGCGCCCGACCGAGCGCGTCGCGAGCTCGTACGCCTCGCCCGCCATGCTGCCCGACGCGTCCACGAGCAGCCGGACGGTGCGCGCCGGCCGCGGCTCGTGCGCCGGCCGCAGCGGCGCGAGATTCGCGGCCTCCGTGCCCGGCGGCTGCGCGCGCAGCCAGGTGTCCCCCGCGAGCGCGACCCACGTCCCGCCCTCGTCCACGAAGGCCGCCAGGGCGTCGGTCGGCAACCCCGCGGGGTCGAGGTCCCACGTCACGACCACGTCCACCTCCGCGCAGGCCGCGACCAGCTCGTCGGGTCGGACCTCCTCGACCGCCAGCCCGGCCGCGCGCCCCATCCAGGCCGCGGCGTCGGGCGCGTTCCCGGCGGGTGCGACGAGCGCGGCGCGGCGCACGTCGCCCACGCGCAGGACGGCGCGCGCGACGTCGTTCTCGGGGACCGGGTCCAGCCCGCCGGGGTCCGTCGCGCGCGCCGCCACCGCGTACGCGCCCGCCGGCAGCGGCGGCAGCTGGACCGCGGCGCGGAACGGCGTCGGGCCGGGACCGGGGTCCTCCGGCAGCGGCACGCTCACCGCGGCGCGCCAGAGCGCGTCGCCGCCCCCCACCGGAGCCGCGCTGAGCACCAGCTCGACCGCGCCTGTACCCGCCGCGGGACCCGCGCCCGCCACGCGGTCGCCGCCGACCACGGCCACGTG
>JAUIDW010000433.1 GCA_030428395.1 bacterium
GCGGCGGCCCGGCGCTCGTCGGCGGTCGGCCCTGGCTCGAGCTCCGGGTCGGCGTCCTGCCCGGGGGCCGGCGCGGCGGCCAGCGCGAGCGCGGCCGCGAGCGCCGCGCGGCGCAGGTCCGGGCGGCTCAACGGACCAGCTCGAACGGCCAGAGCAGCGGCAGGATCACGACCGCCACCGCCGCGATCAGCAGCGTCACGGGCGTGCCCACGCGCAGGAAGTCGACGTACTTGTAGTCGCCCGGCCCGGCCACCATGGCGTTCACCGGGTGCGCCACGGGCGACATGAACGCGCTGCTCGCGCCGGTCAGCACCGCCAGCAGGAAGGGCCGGTCGGAGCAGCCCATCTGCTGCGCCACCTCCAGCGCCACGGGCGTCAGCAGGACGGCGGCGGCCACGTGCGTCGTGAGCTGCGTCAGGACGATGGCCGCGAACAGCAGGATGGCGAGCATCACGCGCGGGTCCAGCGAGCCGTCGCCGAGCCCCGAGATCGTCCCGGCGATCTCCGTGGCCAGGCCGTGCTTCTCGAACGCCTTGCCCAGCGCCAGCATGCCGCCGACCAGCAGCAGCACGGACCAGTCGATGCCCTTGTAGGCCTCGCGGAAGGGGATCGCCCCGGTCAGCACGAGCAGCAGCGCGCCGCCCAGCGCCGCGAGGGAGAGCGGCATCACCTTGAAGGCGCTGACCAGCAGCACCGCGGCCAGCAGCGCGGTCGTCAGGCGCGCGCCGCGGCCGACGCGGCGCCGCGGGACCGCGCCCAGCACGAGCACGTCGCGGTCCTTGCGCGCGCGGTCGACGTCGCGGGTGTGCCCCTGGATCAGCAGCGTGTCGCCGACCTCGAGCTTGGTGCGCGCGATCTTGCCCAGCTGGACCTCGCCGTGCTTCGAGAGCGCCAGCACGTTCAGCCCGGTCTGCTCCTTGAAGTTCGCGCGCCGCAGGGTGTTGCCGACCAGCGACGAGTCCGCCGGCACGACGGCCTCGACCAGCTCGACGTCGGTGGAGGACAGCCGCGTCTCGCCGACCCGGGCCTCCTCGCGCTGCTGCAGCCCGAGCTCGTCCCGCAGGCGCACGATGGCCTCCGGCTCGCCCTGCAGGATCAGCGTGTCGTCGCGCCGGATGTTGTTGTACGGGCCCGGCAGGATCATCTCGTCGTCGCGCACGATGCCCAGGAGGGCGACCGCGTGCTTGTCGAAGATGGGCAGCTGGGCGATGGGGCGGTTGACGAGCGTGCTGGACGGCTCGACCAGGACCTCGGTGACGAAGCGGCGCACGCGGTAGTGGTCGGTCAGCGTCTCGTCGACGCGCGACCGCGGCAGCAGCGCGCGCCCGGGGCCGACCATGAACAGCGACCCGATCACGACCAGCAGCAGCCCGTACCAGGTGAACTCGAACAGCCCGAACGGCTCGGCGCCGTAGTCGGAGATGATCGAGTTGACGATCAGGTTCTTCGAGGTGCCGAGCACCGTCAGCAGGCCGCCCAGCAGGCTGGCGAAGGCCAGCGGCATCATCACGCGCGAGGCCTGGAGCCCCTTGCTGCGCGCCAGGGAGCTGACCAGCGGGATGAAGATCGCCACCACGCCGGTGTTGCTCAGCACGCCCGACAGCAGCCCGGTCACGAGGGTGATGCGCAGCACCAGGCTGGTCTCGCTGCGGTCGGAGCCGGCCAGGAACTTCTCGCCGATCCACTCGGCCACGCCCCAGCGCGTGATCGCATGCCCGAAGACGTACATCGAGCCGATCAGGACCACGGCCGGGGACGAGAAGCCCGCGAAGGCCTCCTCGGGCGTGAGGCACTGCGTGGCGGACAGCACGAAGACCACGAGCAGCGCGACGAGGTCGTAGCGCAGCACGTCCCGCAGGAACAGCAGCAGGCTGCCGATCAGGACCGCGAGGACGATCGTCTGCGGGTCGAGGAGGAGCATGGCGCCGCCGGCGGGGGTCGACCGGGGGGACGGCCGCCGCGCCGAACCCGTATCGGCGCGTCGCCCCGGCGGGTGGAGCGGCGGCGGCCGGCGGGTCGGCCGGGGGATTCAGTCCCTGCCCGGGCTAGGCTATAAAGTGCCGCGCTCGCGGCCCATCCGCGAGCGCCAACGCGTGATCGACTGCTCCACGTTCGCCGAGCGTCTCGGCTCCTGGCTCCTGCCGAAGGGCCCCGACTCCGACGTCGTGGTCTCCTCGCGGGTGCGCCTGGCGCGCAACGTCGACGGCTACCCCTTCATCACGCGCCTGGGGGCGGACCGCGCCGAGGAGCTCTGCGCCCACCTGCGCGAGCACCTGGTCGAGCTGGCCCTGGACGGCGAGACCCGCTGGGTCGCGATCCAGGACGCCTCGCCGGTGCTCTGCCTGCTCCTCCAGGAGCGCCACCTGGTCTCCCGCGACCTGGCCCCGAGCAGCTCCAAGCGGCACGGCCTGGCCGGGCGGGGCGTGGCCTTCGGCCCCTCCGAGACGGTCTCGGTGATGGTCAACGAGGAGGACCACCTCCGCATCCAGGGGATGGCCTCGGGGTTCGACCTCGACGGCGCCGCGGAGCGCAGCCGCGTGGTGGACCGCTGGCTCGAGGAGCGCGTCTCCTTCGCCCACGACGCCGAGTACGGCTACCTGACGTGCTGCCCGACGAACGTCGGCACGGGGATGCGCGCGTCGGTCATGCTGCACCTGCCGGCGCTGGGCCTCGTGCGCGCCGAGCTCGAGAAGGTCTTCACGGCGGCGCAGCGCACGAACCTCGCGGTGCGCGGCCTGTACGGCGAGGGCTCGCGCGCGGCCGGCGACCTCTACCAGATCAGCAACCAGATCACCCTCGGCCGCGCCGAGGGCCAGCTGCTCGACGAGCTGCGCCAGCTGATCCCCGTGATCGTGCGCTTCGAGCGCACCGTGCGCAGCCAGCTGCTCGAGGAGCAGCGCGCCGCCCTGCGGGACCGCGTCAGCCGCTCCCTCGGCATGCTGCGCGCGGCGCGCTCGATGGCGACCGACGCCGCGCTCGCGCACCTCTCGAACGTGCGCCTCGGCCACTACCTCGGCCTGGCCGACGACCAGGACCCCGAGGAGCTCGGGCGCCTGCGCGTGCAGGTCCAGAAGGGCCACGTGCTGGCGCTTTCGCAGAAGACCGCGGAGCCCGAGGTGCTCGAGGCCAACGAGCGCGACCGCCTGCGCGCGGCCCTCCTGCGCCGCGCCTTCGCGCCGGTCGGCTGAGGCGCCCCCGCGCCGCGCGCCCGGCCCCGCCGCCGCGGCCGTCCCGGGGCGCGCGGCCGTCCGCCGGGGTCCCCGCCGGCCGGGCCCAGGATCTGCCCGGTCGCGTCCAGATGGGCCCCCGGCGGGGTCGATAGCGGGCCCGAAGGTGTCGATGCAGATCCTCCTCGCGGCCCTGGCGATCCTCGGAGACGTCGGCGGCGCGCCGGCCGGGCCGTGGAGCCCGGCGGCGGCGCCCGTCGAGGTCACGGTGTCGCGCGGCGAGGCCGCGCTGGCGAGCGGGGAGGGCGTGGCCCGGATCGAGGCCGGCGAGCCGCGGGTGCTCGCGCCGACGCCCGCCTACCTCGAGGCCGAGGCCCGCGCCCAGCTCGAGGTCGCCTGGCGCCACCGCGCCAGCCTGCGCGTCGAGGGCCCCGCGGCCCTGGAGTGGTGGGAGGAGCCCGAGGGGCTCGTCCTGGCGCTGGCGCAGGCCCGCGACGCGCACCTGGAGACGCGCCGCCACGGCGCCGCGCTCGAGCTCGCCGGCGGCTGGCGCCTGGACCTGGTCCCCGGCGCCCTGCACGTCGCCGCCCGCGCCGACGGCGGCTG
>JAUIDW010000434.1 GCA_030428395.1 bacterium
CCGGCGCGGACGCTGCGCGGGCAGCTCCGGCGCCGGAACGTGCGTTGCGCGCGGGTGCGCCGAGGGTAGACTGCCGCCATCGTCGCTCGCGGGCGACGCGAGGCCTCCGCGCGCCGGGGGCCGCCTTCGGGGGAAGGCCGCCGACCCGCGAACGCCTCGAGTCCGGGGGGGCCGCACGGAGTCCGCGGTCGCGAGCGGCGCGGCGACGCGCCGGCGCTCCACGCGATCATCCATGGCCAGCCTCTTCAAGCCCCTCGAATGGACCCTCGGCCGCTTCTCGGTCGACATGGGCATCGACCTGGGCACGGCCAACACGCTCGTATGCGTGCGCGGACGCGGGATCATCCTGAACGAGCCCAGCGTCGTGGCGGTCCGCAAGGGCACCAACGAGGTGCTGCTCGACGGCATGGCCGTCGGCGAGACCGCCAAGCAGATGCTCGGCAAGACGCCCGGCGCGATCGAGGCCATCCGGCCCCTGCGCCACGGCGTCATCGCGGACTTCGAGGTGACCGAGCGCATGCTGCGCTACTTCATCACCAAGGTCCACGAGGGCCGGCACTGGGTGAAGCCCCAGGTCGTGATCGCCGTGCCCGTCGGGATCACCGCCGTCGAGCGGCGCGCCGTGATCCACTCCGCCGAGCGCGCCGGCGCACGCCGCGTCTACCTGATCGACGAGCCCATGGCCGCGGGCATCGGCGTCGGCATGCCGGTGACCGAGGCGCGCGGCTCGCTCATCGTCGACATCGGCGGCGGCACGACCGAGGTCGCCGTGATCTCGCTGGCCGGCGCCGTGGTGGCCACGTCGCTGCGCATCGCCGGCGACGAGATGGACGAGGCGATCGTCTCGCACATGCGCCGCCACCACAACCTGGCCGTGGGCGAGCTGACCGCCGAGCGCATCAAGCTGACCATCGGCTCCGCCTGGCCGATGGGGCAGGAGCTCTCGATGGAGGTGAAGGGCCGCGACACCATCAGCGGCCTGCCGCGGCGCTCGACCGTGACGTCGATCGAGATCCGCGAGGCCCTGTCCGAGCCCGTGCGCCAGATCTGCGAGTCGATCCGCAGCATCCTCGAGGAGGCGCCGCCCGAGATCTCGGCGGACCTCGTGGACTCCGGCGTGACGCTGGTGGGCGGCGGGTCGATGCTGCTCGGCATCGGCGAGGCGATCACCGACTTCCTCGGCGTGCCCGCCGCGGTCGCCGACGAGCCGCTGACGGCGGTGGCGCGCGGCACGGGCGTGTTCCTCGAGAAGCTCGACGTGTTCTCGCGCGTGCTCTCGACCGAAGAGGACGAGTGACGCCCCGGGTCCGCGGCGCCCGGCTGCGGTAGCCTGGCCCCGTCGTGGCCGAGACCCGCACGCGCTCCCTCCAGCTGGCCGCCCTCGTGGGGCTGGCAGCCCTGACGGTCAAGCCGTTCGAGCCCCTGGAAGAGCTGCTGGACCTGCTGCTGTCCCCCGCGCGCGTGCTGGCGGAGCTGGGCGCGCCCATCGTCGGCGCGGCCACGCGCGACGTCGCGGCGGCCGAGGAGGACCTGCGCGAGCGCGAGACCGCCGAGCTGCAGAGCCGCGTCGAGCTGTTCCGCGACCAGGTGCGCTACGCCCTGCCGCCGCGCGGGGAGCTGCGCCGCGGGCGCACGTTCGTCCCCGCCGAGGTCGTGCGGCGCGACCGCGACCACCTCGACCGCGTGGAGGTCCTGCTCGACACCGAGCGCGGGATCGAGGTCGGGATGCCGGTGGTGTGCGGCGAGGCCTACGTCGGCCGCATCCAGTCGCTGGACCCCGCCCGGCCGCGCCGCGCGGTGGTGGCGCTCGTGACGGGCGCGGCCTTCGCCGTCGGCGCGGAGCTCGAGGTCGAGCACGGCGCGCCCGTCCCCCTGGTCGTCGGCGGGACCGTGGTGGGCGACGCCGACCGGGCCGGCTCGTTCCTGCTGGCCGCCTCGAACCCCGAGCGGCCCGTCGAGCCGGGCGGGCGCCTCGTGGTGCGCGAGCTGTGGCCCGAGCTGGAGACCCACGGCGACCTGGCGCGCGGGTTCCACCTCGGCGTGCTCGAGCGCGGCGGCCGCGGCGACCTGGGCGCGCGCCCGCTGCTGGACTACGGCACGGGGCTCTTCCAGCTGGCCGTCGTCGCGCCGGACACCGTGCCGACGCCGCCGCCGCGCGACCCGCTCGAGCTGTTCGCCGACGGCCGCTGGCTGGCCGCGCGCACGCTGTCGGTGGGGGACCCCAGCGCGCGCCGCGAGGGCTTCAAGCTGGGCGCCGGCCGCTGGAACGGCGTCCGCCCCGGCGCCGCCCTCGCCTTCGGTCCGCGCCTGGTCGGGCGCGTGGCCCGGGCGGGGACGCTGACCGCCGACGCCGTGCTGCTGGGCGACCGCGGGCTGACGGTGCCCGCGGTGGCGCGCATCGAGGGGCGCGCGCGGCCGCACGTCCTGGGCCGCCTGGTGTCCCTCGGGCGCGACCCGGCCACGGGCGCGGTACGCTTCGCCTGGGAGGCGATCGTCCCCGCCCCGGGCGGCGAGCCCGAGCGCGCGCAGGTCTTCACCGGCGCCGGAGACCCCGGCGTGCCGCACGGCCTGGTCGTCGGCGACACGCTGCTGCCGCCGGGGCCCGGCCCGCACGTGCTGGCGCTGGAGGAGCCCGTGGACGCGCGGCGCGTCGGCGAGCTGTGGGTGCGCCGCCTGGACGACGGGGACGCGGGGACCGCGCCGTGAGCCGCGTCGGCTGGGTCGCGTGGGTCCTGCTCGCGGTGTGGTCGGCCTGGCTGCACGCGCTGCAGGGCGTGCTCGGGCACGTGGCGACGGGCGCCTGGACGCCCGACCTCGGGCTGTGCCTGTTCGTGGCGCTCGCGCCGCGCGTCGCGGCCGCCGACCTGCCCCGCGCCGCGCTGCTGCTGGCGCTGACGCGGGCGACCTTCTCGGTCGACCCGCCGGTGGCGATCGGCGCGGCCTACCTGGCGGCGGGCCTGGCCACGGGCTCGCTGCGGACCGTGCTGGACCTGCGCTCGGCGCCGTTCCGCACGGCGCTCGCCCTGGTCCTGTCGGTCGCGCTCTCGGCGTGGCTCGGCCTGGCGCACGACGTGCGGGTCGCCGACGCGTTGCAATTCGCCGGGCAGAGCGCAGCCTGGGGCGGGCGGGGCGCGTGGAGCGTCGCGCTCGCCACCGGCGCCGCGGCCCTGGTGCTGGCGCCGCTGCTGGCCCGCCTGCCGGGGCTGTCCCCGCTGCTGCAGAGGAGAGAGTGGCACATCGTCGCTTCGTACCCCTGATCGTCCTCGTGGTCGCCGGCGCCGTCGCGCTGCTCGTGCGGCTGTTCGAGGTCCAGGTGCTCGAGCACGACGTGTGGGCCAACGAGGCCGCGAACCTCGTGCGCTCGGGGCAGGTCGTGCCGTACCGGCGCGGCCGCATCCTGGACGCGCGCGGGCGCCTGTGGGTGCGCGACGAGGACGTCTACCGCATCGACTTCACCTACCGCGACTTCCGGCGCGACCACCCGCTGGGGCAGCTGGCGCACGCGCGCGGCGTGCTGGAGCTGCGCTCGGTCGACCTGTGGGAGGCGCGCGCCTCCGCTGAGCGCTGGGCGGCCGACCTGTTGGACCTCTCGCCGGCGCGGCTGCGGGCCTGGGCCCAGGGGGACGCGCTCGCCGTCGGTGACCTGGACCTGCCCGCCACGCGGCGCGCGGGGCCCGAGCGGCGCGCCTCGCGCGCCTCCGACCTGCGCTTCTACGTCGGGCGCCTGCTCGGCTACGAGCGGGCCGACTGGAAGCGGCTGCGCCGC
>JAUIDW010000047.1 GCA_030428395.1 bacterium
CCCATGCCGCCGAAGCCGACCACGGACTCGATGCGGTACGGGCCGAGCACGAAGCCGACGGGCAGCTCCTCGCTCCACGGCTCCGCGCCCAGGCCGTGGGCGGGGCGCGCCAGGGACTGGAACGCGTCCTGGCCGGCGAAGAAGGCGCGCAGCTCGGCCGCGTGGTCGGGGTGCGCCTCGATCCACTCGTCGCGCGTCGGCCCCTCGCCGCGGTCCACGGCGGCCAGGTACTCGGCCAGGACGGCGTCGAACCCGCCGTCGCTCACGGCCCCACCTCCGTGCCCAGGCGGCCGCGCAGGTCGCGCAGCCCGCGGTGCAGGAGGCCGGCGACCGAGGCCTCCGTGCGCTCCATGCGGTCGGCGATCTCCGCCAGGGAGAGCCCGCGCAGGTAGCGCAGGGTGACCGCCTCCTGCTGGTCGGGCGGCAGCCCCTCGAGCGACCGCGCCAGGGCCAGGATGCGCTCGCCGCGCTCGGCGGCCTCCGGCGGCGTCGTGCCCTCCGAGGCCAGCCAGCCCTTCATGCGCAGCTCCGAGCGGTCCAGCGCGTCGCGGTCGAGCGGCTCGTCGAGCGAGCGCTCGCGCGCGGGGTCGCGCTTCAGGCGCCGCGCGTCGCGCAGGGCGTTCGCCAGGTTGTTGGCGAGCATCCGGCGCAGCCAGGCGGCCTGCTCGGCGGGCGTCTCCCCGCGGAAGCCGGCGCGGTCGCGGTGGGCCTCGAGCAGGGTCTCCTGCACCACGTCCGAGGCGTCGATCCGCCGCCGCACCGCCGGGTGCAGCTCCGCGCGCGCCAGGAGGCCCAGGTAGCTCCGGAACTCCTCGAGCGGCCGGGGCCAGCGCGCTTGCCTGCTGTGGTCCTGCATCGTCTCCCGCCCGGGCCGTGCCACGCGGCCCGGCCCTGCTCCCCCGGGCACCCCCGGGGGCGGGGCTTTCCGCGGAAAGCGGAGGATACGGGATCGGTCCGCCGGCCGGGCCCGCGCCGCGCCGCCGGAGCCGCGCCGGGGGCCCGGAGGGCTCGCCTCAGGGCGACTCGGCGCCGATCAGGTCCAGGAACGGGCTGCGGTCGACGCGGTAGCGCTTCTGCATCGCGATCTTCCACTGCCAGTACTCGGGGTTGCGGACCGGGGTCCGCACCAGGCTGGCCAGCACGCGGTCGCGCAGGTCCGCCCAGGTCCCCTCGAGCGGCCCGTGCCGCTCCTCGACCCGGACGAACAGCTGGCGCTCGCCGTCCTCGAGCGGGCCGCCGACCTGCCCGACCCGCGTGGCGAAGGTCAGGCGCGCGAGGGCGGACTCGGCCGAGCGGACGACCTGCAGGCGGGTGCGCTCGCCCCGCGGCTCCTCGCCGGCGGTGACCTCGGCGCAGAGGTCCTCGAACGACGCCCCGAGGTCGAGCTCGTTGCGGATGCGGTCGGCCTCCACGCGGTCGGCCACCTCGAGCACCTCGACCTCGGCGCGCTCGTTCTGCAGCGTCCAGGCGCGGATCGCGCGCTGCGCGAGCAGGTGCGTGATCGACTGCCGGCGCACCATGCGGTTGTAGAAGGCGGGCTCGAGCCCGAGGGCGCGCCGCACGTACTCCTCGACCGACAGCGTGACGTCGCGCGCGCGCATCTCCTCCTCGAGCGCGGCGTAGCTGCGCGCGACCTCCTTCTCGACGTCGTCGGGGCGCAGCTCGATCCCCAGGCGCAGCGCCTCGGCGAGCACGAAGCGGGACTCGACGAGCTGCTCGAGCTCCTGGCGCACGGCGTCGGGCGAGAGCAGCCAGAGGCGCTCGAGCAGCTCCCCCACCGGGATCTCCGCCCCCGCGACCCGCGCCACGGCCGGGCTCGCCCGCTCGCCGGCGTCCGCGTCGTCCCCGGCCTCCGCGGAGCCGCCGGCGCGCCCGGCGTCCTGGGCGTCCGGGTCGTCCTCCGCGGCGCTTCCGTCCGCGTCCGGCGCGGCCGCGGCCAGCTCCGCCGGCTGCTCGGGAGCCGCGGGCTCCGGGTCCGGCGCGGCCTCGGCGTCGCGCGCCGCGGCGGCCTCGTCGAAGCCCGGGCTCGCCGCCAGGCGCGTCTCCGCCGGCGGCTCGGCCGCCTGCACCCGCGGCTCGGCCGCCGACACCTCGGCCGGGGCGGCGGCGGTCGCGGAGAGCGGCGTCAGGCGCGAGCGGTCGGGGTTGGACGTCGCGGTGCAGGAGACCGCGAGGAGCGCGAGCGCCGCGCGCGCGGCGGTGGCGGGGATGGGCATGGAGGATCCTCTGTCGGGGCTCGAGGTCGGGGCGGCGCGGCGGGCGCGCGCCCGCTCAGCGGAAGTGGACGCGGCGCACCTTCCCGATGTTCTGGCAGGTGACGCAGGCCTTCAGGTCCGCGTTGCCCGACCCCTGGCGGCGCCCCATGGCGCTGACGTGCACCTGCTCGCGCACGCCGGTGCCGCCGCACTCGCTGCAGTTGCTGAACGTGACGCGCTCGACCCGCATGTCGCCCGAGTTCTCGGCGTAGTACGCGACGATCCACTGGGCCTTGCTGTTCGAGGACCAGGTCTTCCAGAACGCGTCGACCTCCTCGGCCTCGTTCTCGCTCGACTTCGTCTTGCGGGCGATCTCCTGGTTCTTCAGGTAGCGCCGCACCTTCTCCTCGATGCGCTCGCGCTCCGCGTCGCGCTCGGACTTCGGTCCCTCGACCTCCGCCGTCTTCTGGACCTCGAGCCCCTCCAGGGCGCGGTCCTCGCCCAGCAGCCACGTGCCGTGGCCGTAGCTCGCCTTCTTCATGCGCAGCGTGCGCGGGCGGCCGTCGAGCCGCTGGAAGCGCTCGGCCCAGTACTGGAGCACGTCGTCCTGCGTGATGGTGGCGGAGAAGTTCGCCTGCAGGTCCTCCGTGACGCGCTCGAGGATCTCCTCGGACATGCGGCCGTCCAGGTACGCGAGCGCCTGCTCGAACTGCAGCTCGCGGCCGGCCTTCTGGGCCAGCCGGGCGCCGGCGAAGTACCAGCGCTGGATCACGAGCTCGCGCAGCGCCTCCTCGCGGTCGCGCTCGATGCGCTCGACGCGCTTGGCGACGTCGACCTCGAACGGGCTCTCGGGGTAGGTGTCCGCGAAGGCCTGCGCGGCCAGCAGCGCCTCGTCGTAGCGCTTGCGGGCGCGCAGCGTGTCGACCTCGTGCAGCGCGTCGAGCTGCTCCTGGCTCTCGGCCTTGCGCGTGGCGCGCGCGAGGGCCGCGTCGAACTCGCCTCCCTGGACCCCCGGGTCCAGCTCGCGCGCGAGCCGGTAGTGCTCGACGGCGCGGCGGAAGTCGAGGATGCGCTCGCAGTACTCGGCCAGCTCGAGGTGCCCGGCGGCGTCGGACGGCTGCAGGCGCGTCAGCTCGAGCTCGTACAGCTCGTCGCGGCTGTACACGTCCAGCGCCGGGACCTGGACCTTGGTCGCCGCCTCGCGCAGGCGCGTCATCGGCACGTACAGCACCCGGCCGCCGCTCTTGACGACCAGCTCGGACTCGCTGCGCCCCACGATCTGCCCGACGACCTCGGTCCCGTCGGCCAGCACCAGGCGGTCGGCCTCGACGAACACCTCGTCGTCCAGCGCGTCGACGTAGCCGAACTGCTGGCGCAATGCCTGCTCCATCGACGGGTCGAGCAGCGACCACGGCAGGCGCACGCGGCCGCCGTTGTCGAGGCGCTCGACCACGAAGCCGTCGACGTCGTGGTCCTGGATCTCGACCCACAGCGTGCGGCCGTCGCGCAGGTGCAGGAGGCGCGCGTCCATCGCCGCGCCCCGGGCGAGGGCGGGGCTTGCGAGCGCGGTGGCGGCGAGCAGGGCGAGCAGGAGCAGCAGCGGGTTCGGGGTCGGTCGCATGGGGTCACCGGTCGGGCAGTTCGGAGGTCGATGCGGGCGGGCCGGCGGGGCCGGTGCGGCCCTCGACGAAGCGCATGCGCAGGCTCTCGCCGAAGGGGATCTCGCGCAGGAGCAGGGTCGTGAAGCGCTTCACGCGCCGGACGCCGCGGCTCTGCCAGCGGACCTCGACGTCGACACGATACTCCAGGGGGCCCCCGGGGCGGTCGAGCTCGTCGGGATCGGGCCGGGCGCGGGCGTCGTACACCACCCCGGGGTGCCCGGGGACGGGCTGGGCGAGCAGCTCGCGCGGCTCGCCGAGCACCAGGCGGCCGTCGTCGTCCAGCTCCGCGGGGAAGAGGGTCGCCTCGAGGTCGGCCACGACCGCCTCGACGGCCGAGGCCCCGGCGGTGCGCAGCACGGCGGTGCGCGACATGCCGGCGCCGAAGGACAGCAGCCCCAGGATCGCCGTCATCCCGATCAGCAGGATGCCCATGGCGACCAGGACCTCGACGATCGTCAGGCCGCGGACCGACGCCCGCGGCTCCCCGCGGCGCGGGCGCGCGCCCGTCGTCGTGCGCGCCGTCGTGCGTGCTCCGCGCGGCAGCCTCACAGGTCCCAGTCCTCCCGGTGGAGCGAGATCGGGACCTCGCGCGCCATCGGCTCGCCGTGGTGGACCAGGGCGCCCGCCGCGTGGGTGCGCGCCTCGGTCCCGCGCGCGCCCCGTCGCACCGAGGCGCTGTCGCCGTAGACCTTGCGCACCTCCATCCACTCCGCGTCGACGAGCACGTGCCCGCCCACCGGCGGCAGCCGGTCGCCGCGGGTCACGCGCAGGACGACGCCCTCGTCGTCCAGGCCCTCGACGAGCTTCGGGCGCCGGCGGCGGTCGCGCGCCGTCTCGAACTCGAGCTCGAAGCGGACGCGCCGGGGCAGCAGGACGAACTCGCCCGCCGGCGGCATGCCCGCGCCCGGCTCGTTCCAGGCGTGCAGCTCCGCGTCGGGGCGCCCGCGGTTCCAGCCGTCCCAGCTGGTCGCGCCGTCGCGCAGCCCGTCGCCCAGGGTCCAGCCGTCGTGCAGGATCGTGGTCTGCGTCGCGAAGGCCATGCCCATCCAGAGCAGGCCGCCGGTGACCTCCTCGAGGGCGCCCGCCGGCGGGAGCTGGTCGCGGCCGAAGAAGGCGTCGTCGAAGAACGAGAGGCCCTCGTCGCCCAGCGCGCGCTGGCCGCGCAGCAGCAGCGCCTCGGCGCGGTTCGCCGGGTCCGCGTCCCCGGGCGCCAGGGGCACCGCCGCCCAGCAGACCTCGAGCACGCCCGCGGCGGGGTCGGAGGGGGGCGCGACGCCCGCCTCGGCTGCCGGGTCGGCGTCGGAGTCGGCCTCGTCCTCGGCCGGCCGCGGCACCCAGCCGGTGTGGCGCGCCATCGTCCCGGCCGGCGCGTGGCGGACGAGGCGCAGGCGCGGCAGGAAGCGGTCCTTCACGCCGTCGCCGTCGGTGTCGAAGGGCGCCCAGTCGGCCACGAGGTCGCCGCGCTGGCCGCACTCGAGCGACTGCAGGTCCAGGGCCAGCAGCTCGACGACGCCGATGGCCTGCTCGGAGACCTCGCGGTTCGTCTCGCTGCGCTCCCACAGGGCCAGCGAGCGGTCGAGCAGCTGGAACACGAACAGCATCAGCACGGCGAGCAGGCCCAGGGCGAGCACCAGCTCGACCAGGGTCAGCCCGCCGCGGTCCGCGGCGCGGGTCGGTCGCGGCGCCCTCACTCGTCCACCCTCCGCAGCGTCGTGTAGGGCGCCAGGAACGTCGCGCCGAACGTGCGCAGGCGCGGCGTCTGCTTCCAGCCGTGGTTGAGGCCGGTCAGCGAGTCGAACGCGCCCGGGGCGTAGCGGACGAACACGCGGAACTCGGCCAGGTCGCTCTGGCGACCGAGCCCGTTCGGGCGGCCCTCGTCGAGCCCCAGGGTGAAGAGGTCGAGGCCGTCGGTCCGCTCGGGGTCCGCGTCCCACGGCACCGACGGGTCCGTGCGGCACAGCACCTCGAGCGACGCGCCCCCCGCCGGCGGCGCCTGGTCCTCCCAGAACACGCCGCGCCAGAAGGCGGCGGGCTCGTTCAGGGCGAAGCCCTGGTAGGCCAGCTCGGGGCCGTCGGCGCGGTCGGTCCAGCGGTCCCAGTAGCGGAAGGGCAGCAGCACGACGGGCTGGCCGGAGGCGTGCCCCTGCACCGCGCTGCCGTAGCGCCCGCGGAAGGCGCCGGGGCCGCGGCCGTCCATCGCGCCGGGCTCCTCGGACAGGCGCGGCATCTCGAGCGCGCCCTCGCGGACGCGCGTGTAGTGCATCACCTCGTCGCCGACCAGCACCGTGCCCCCGTTCGGCGGGAAGCCCCGCAGGGTCGAGACCGGCAGGACCGAGTCGGACGTGTCGACGCCCGCCGTCAGGATGGCGACGTCCTGGCGGTCGAGCGGGATCGCCAGGTCCCCGGGGCCGTGGTGCTGGACGACGGTGCCCAGCAGGCCGCGGCCGCCCACGGGGATCGTGATCGTGCCGCTGGTCGCGTCGATGGACTCGTAGGCCAGGATCTCCTCGCCGATGCGCAGCAGGCCGCCGTCCTGGGGCAGGTCGGCCAGGAAGTCCTTGGAGAAGTCGACGTGGCGCCCGGCCGCGACGCGGACCTCGTTCGGCTGCACCCGCAGGGTGGTCTCGCCGTCGGGCAGCTGCTGCAGCAGGGTCAGGGCCGCGCCCTGGGCCGAGGCCCCCGCCGAGCCGCCGTCGCCGAACGGGGTCGAGCCGAAGACCAGCTCGTCCGCGACCGCTGCGGGGACGCTGCCCCCGCGCAGCGAGGCGCCGACCACGGCGCGCGTGACGACGCGGGGCCGCTCGCCGGAGGGGAACTTCACCAGGCGCGAGCGGCAGCGCGTCTCGACGGACGCGGGCGACACGCAGCTCCCGGTGCGGCCCGCCGGCAGGGGGATGCGCGCCTGCCGCTGGAGGGCCACGTAGACCTGGTCGCCGCGGCCGACGCCGGCGATCTCGGACTGGACCGCCAGGGCGGGCGTGCCGGCGACCGGCCTCAGCGGGTCGCTCGGGTCGAGCGCCCACGTGGCGATGCGGTGCCCGCGCGGGTTGTGCGCCCAGTGGATCACGCCGTCCCAGCCGAGGTCCTGCACGTCGGCGTCGACCAGGAACACCGGGTCCAGCCGGCCGGGCAGGCCGGTGTCGACCGTCCCGCCGAAGGCCCGGAACACGGGCAGCACGGCGGTGCCGACCGTGTGGGCGTGGGCGAACGTGCCCATGACGCCGCGGAACTGCAGCGCGTCCATGACCGCCTGCGAGAGCGGCATCGAGCCGTCCGCGTAGGGCGTCTCGAGCACGCCGATCTCGCCCGTCCAGTAGGACCCGCCCTGGGTCGTCTGCGCCGCGCCCGCGGGCGAGGCGCGCGGCGCGGCGAAGCCCGGCGCCACCGGCGCGGCCGCCGGCCCCGGCGCGTTGCCGCCGCCCGGACCGTTCGACCCACCCGAGCCGCCCGAGCCGCCCGAACCGATCGGGCCCGGCGGGACGAGCGGGCCCGCGCTCGGCACGCCCGTCGCGAGCACGCCCTGGACGCCCTGCAGGAACGAGGCGTCGTTGCGCACCAGGAAGTCGCCCACGATCTCGTCGTAGCGGATCCACTCGGTCAGGCCCGCGTTCGCGCCGCGCTCGGTGATCTGCGCGAACTCGGACTGGTTCGGCTGCGGCGGCAGGAAGGCCGCCGCGCCGCCGACGCCCTGCACGTTGACCGAGATCGGCAGGATGAAGAGGTCGGCGTTCAGGAAGTCGTTCAGCGTGTTCGCGCCCTGGTTCGTCGTCACGTTCCAGTTCACGACGAACGCGCGCGTGCCCGACACCGCGGCGGTGTTCTGGAACTGCACGCCGCGGGCCGTGACGAACAGCACGTCGTCCTGGTAGCCGCTGTACTGAACGATCTCGATGCCGCCCACGCGCTGCCCGCTGGTGGTGACCACGGTGCCCACGACCTGCAGGCCGCACTGCAGGCTGCCCAGCTCGGTCTGGACGAGCGCCGCGTAGCCGCCGTTCTCGTCGAACGTCTCGCGCACGTAGTCGGCGGCGATCGGGTCGCCGTCGGCGGGCCGCACCACCAGGCTGGTGATCGCGCTCGCGTCCACGCCGACCCCGACCGTGCAGCCCTCGGGCATGACCACGGGCTCGCCGGTGCCGCCCGAGCCCGGCGGGTTGCCGAAGCCGATGCCCTCGACGACGCCCACGCGGAAGAGCCCGACGTCGCTGGCCAGCGAGCCCTGGCCCCCCGGCACGTTCGAGGCCAGCTCCATGTCGTAGCCGTAGAGCTGCACGGACGCCCCGGGGCCGTGGTCGGTGTCCTTGACGATGCCCTCGCTGACCGGCTGCCCGTTGACGTAGTTCAGCTTGTCCCGCGCCAGGCGGCCGCCGAAGCCGGCCAGGGGCCCCTGCTGCGTGGACTGGCCGACCTGGAGGGCGCCGCCGACGAGCTGGCCCTCGATGACCTCCTCGCCCATCCGCACGACGCAGGCCGCGCTGGCCCCCGTGGACCCCGAGGCGCCGACGCCGGCGTCGAAGCCCTCGTCGTCCTCCAGCGGGATCGTCGTGGCCCCGTCCGCCGCGCCGCCGGGCGCGCGCGTCAGGCCCGGGTAGCGCACGCCGAACGAGCGCCCGTCCACCAGCATCGTCAGCTGGTCGGGCCGGTTGCCGCGCACGTCGATCGCGACGTGCGTCCACGTCGACTGCGCCAGGCCCGGGCCGTCGCCCGGCGCCAGGGCGAAGCGCGCCTCGCCCGCCTCGACGCGCGACGTGCCCGGGTGGTCGCCCGGGCCGTCGAACACCTGCAGCACGAGGTCGGGCCCCTGGAGCTGCAGCACGACGCGGTCGCCGTCCAGCGACGTCGAGCCCACGTCGAGCAGCACGGAGTCGGTCAACGCCTCCGGCCGGAACCAGAACGACGCGTCGAACCCGCGCAGCAGCGGGTCGGCCGGGTCCGTCCACCCGAGCATCGGGTCGTCGGTCGACAGCTCGACCGTCTCCTCGGGCAGGAAGCGCCCCTCGGGGTCGGTCGTGTCGTGGTCGAAGTGCATCACGTGGCCCTGCAGCTCGTCCACCTCGACCACGCGCGAGGCCCAGAGCTGCGCCCAGCCGTCCTCCTCGCGCGAGGCGAAGACGTGCTGGGGGACGGGCACCTCGGTCTCGGAGGTCTCCGGCAGCTCGGTGACGCCGGGCACGTACACCTGCCCCTGGGCCGTGCCGAAGTGCGGCCACATCCGCGAGGCCGGCGAGCCGCCGAGGCGCACGCTGGAGTCGTGGCGCGCGGTCGCCTCGGGGCCGGTGGACCACCAGGGCGCCTCGCGGGTCAGGCGCAGCTCCTCGTCGAAGTCCGCCTGCCGCGTCCAGAGCCGCAGCAGCTCGCCCTGCGGCACGATGCGCTCGACCAGGTGGCGCAGGCCCGACACGCGCTCGACCCCGCTGGGCGCGTTGACCGACGCGCGCAGCTCGAGGTCGTAGACGTCGCGCGTGGTGAACGAGAACGGCATGGTCGAGAAGGCCAGCCGCGCGTCGTTCGCGTTCAGCGCGTTGGCGTACAGCGCCAGCGCGTCGTACGCCGCGATCAGCGTCCCGCCGTCCTCCAGCGCCGCGGGGCGGACGGGCGCGTCCTCGGGCAGCGGCTCGAGGCCCGCGGCGGGCAGCACGACGCGGCGCAGGAAGTCCTCGTGACCCTCGAAGGGCCGCGACTCGACCACCACGGCCGCCAGGTTGCGCGCCTCGCGCCCGGTGATGCGGTCGTTGGCCCCGGACCACTGCAGGTTCTCGAACAGCAGCGCCAGCACCTCCGGCGGCGCCGTGTTCAGGTTGACCGGGCGCCGCGCGAGGGGCGCGACGACGGCCGTGAACGCGAAGTAGTCGTTCACCACCGCGTCGACGAGCTTGACCTCGTTGTTCTCGATGCTCCGGACGATGCCGTACTCGGTCGTGCGGCCGTCGGTGATGCGCACCGTCGTGCCGGGGTTGAACCAGCGGATCTCGTCGACGTCCAGGCCGCAGTCGAGGCCCGCCTCGAGGTCGTTGCGCACGCGCGCCGGCCGCTGCCACACGGGCCCGGCGCCGGCGCCCGCGAAGACCGTGGTCGCGCCCGCCAGGCTCTCCAGCCGGCGGCCGTCGTACTCGAGGCCGAAGCCGAACTCGCGGCCGGCCTCGCGGACCTCCTCGGGGAACGAGAACGTGCGGTACTCGCCGGCGCCGATGCGCCAGCGGACCGGGGCGAAGGCGCGCACGTCGAGCACCGGCGCGCCGGCGGGCAGGTCCGCGGGCACCTGGGGGCCGCAGGGCAGCCCCTCGCCCTCCTCGTCCTCCTCGGCGGCCAGGCCGCGCAGCAGCCCCGTGAACCGCGAGCCATCGGCGCTGGAGTAGGCGACGAGCTCGCCCTCGACGTACAGGATGCCCTCGTCGTCGAACCCGCGCGTGCCGGAGACGGGCAGCTCCTTGGTCTCGTCCTCGGGCACCGGCCGCACCAGGCGCGTCGTCGCGCCCAGCACGTTGGCGATGACGTGCGGACCGGCCGAGTTCAGGTCGATGCGGCTCGCCACGTCGACCGCGTGGACGTCCCACATGACCCCGCGCGGGTCGTGGACGTCCCAGAAGTCGGGGTCGAAGCCCGTATCGACGGCGACCTCGTCGAGCCCGTCCCAGTAGGGCGTCTCGTCGCGCGCGAGGTGCGAGGCCCCCAGCGACGCGCGCGCGTGCCGCTCGGCCGCGTCGAGGGCCAGCCGGCCCTGCACGCGGTCGGCGAGCTGCGAGCTGGACTTCGAGGCGTTGCGCGCCGTCAGCAGGAAGGGCGTGCACAGCACGAGCAGCGCCAGCAGCGCCAGCAGCACGGCCACGAGCGCCATGCCGCCGCGCCGGTCCGGGAGTCGCGCGGGCACCCTCATTCGACCGTCCCGTACAGGCCGACGCGCAGCTCGCGCCGGCGCCCGTCGGCGAACTCGAGGGGGACCACCACCGGCTCGGCGTGCACCGCGCGGTCGAGGCCGCCGCCGGCGTCGAAGCGGATCTCCGCGGGGACGCCCGCGCCGAAGCGCACGTCGCCGGGCAGCTGGACGACCTCCTCGGCCCCCACCGCGCTGACGACCAGGTTGTCGACGCGGCCCGAGAAGAAGCGCCGCGGGTCGGACAGGCGCAGCGGACCCTCGACGCGCCAGACCGGGGAGTCGATCTCGGTCTCGGCGACCGGCACCCCGTCCGCGGCCAGCCGGAACGTGCGCCGGTCGTAGCTGGCGCGCAGGCGGATCCAGCGGCCCGGGCGCGCCAGGCCCGGCGCGCTGCGCACGAACACGGCCCCGCCGGCGACGTCCTGGTCGTCCCCGCGCACCACGCGCTGGACGAACCACGCCTCGAGCGCGCCCGCGTCGACCACGTCGATCCCCGCCGCTCCGCCGAGGTCCAGCACGCGGCCGGAGGGCTCGGGCGGCAGGTACACCGCCACGTCGAGCGCGAAGCCCTCGGTCAGGTCGTAGGAGGGCAGGTGCGCGACCGGGATGCTCGCGGTGGAGCCGCGCGGCGCGTCCTCGAACGAGACCGCGGCGCCCACGTAGCCCTCCGGGACGAGGCGCGCACCCTCGAGCGTCCCGGTCAGGTCGAAGGCGCCCCGCAGGGTGGGGTCCTCGAAGTGCCACGTCCCGACGACCTGGAGCGCCTCGGCCGACAGCTCGCCCGTGTCCACGTCGAGGCGCACGCGCGCCGGAGCGTCGCGGGCGATCGCCGTGTTGCGCGCGGCGCGCAGCACGTTCTGGACGAGCCCCGCCGCGGCGCGCTGGCCCAGGTCGATCGACGTCAGGAGCCCGAAGCCCACGCCGAAGACCAGGCCGACGATCGTGAGGACGAGCAGCAGCTCGAGCAGGGTCGTCCCCCGCTGGCCGCGCGGCCGCGGGCCGTGCGGACCGTTCGAAAACGGGCGGTCCGGACGGCGTCCGGTCCGGGCCGCGGCGATCGTGGCGCGGCTCATCGGAAGTTCGTCAGGTCGTCCTCCGTCCCGAAGCGGCCGTCCGCTCCGGCCGAGATCAGCTGCACGCCCCGGGGCTTGGCCCACCGGCCGGTCTTGTCGCTCTTGAGGGCCACGACCGAGCTCTCGACCTCCTCGCCCGTGTCGGGGTCCCACGTGACGTAGACGTCGACGCGCCCGTAGTCGCGGTGGTGGAAGTACGCGATGGGGTTCTCCCACTGATCGGCGAGCTCGAACAGGTCCCGGACGCCGAACGTCGTGAGCTGCTTGCGGCTAACGTCGCCGTCGGTGTTCACCAGCGCGTCCTCGTCGAGGCCGCCGCCCTGCCACTCCTCGCTCCAGAACGCCACGACCAGCGCCTCGCTGCCCAGGTTCAGCTCGTTGGGCGGCGCGCCGTCGCCGTCGGTGAAGGTCGAGCCGGGCCAGTCGCCGTACTCGTTCTCGTACTCGCTGCAGGCCGCCTCGACCTGGCGTAACTGGGCCTCGGTCAGGCTCTGCTTGGCGGCGCCCTGGGCGTCGCCGAGGTTCGTGTAGAGGAAGAAGGCCAGGATCGAGAGGATCGCGAGCACGGCGATCAGCTCGATCAGCGTGAAGCCGGCGCGCAGGGAGGCCGCGGCGCGGGCCGCTCCAGCGCGGGGACGGGTGCGGGGACGTGTGGGCATGCGGGGCATCCTGGCGGCGGGCTCAGCGCGTGGCTCCGCGCGGGTGGCGCTTGACGACGTCGACGTCGTCCACGGTGACCTGGACGCCGCGGCCCGTCTCCCCGAGGACCTCCACGCCGACGCGCAGGGTGCCGCTGGACGAGGCGAACGACCGCAGGCGCAGGTCCTCGACGACGGGGATCCCGTCGAGCAGCAGGCGGCCGACGGCCTCGCTGCCGGTGCCGACCCGCTCGACCGTCACGCGCACGGGACGGTCCAGCGGCCACTCCATCGCGGGGAAGTCGCGGTAGGCCTCGTCCTCGGACGTGCCGGGCTTGCGGTCCTCGACCTGGACGCCGCCCTCGCGGTGGCGCGAGAGCGACACCTTGGACAGGACCTCGCTCACGCCGCCGCGGCCGCGGCGCTCCTTGGCGAGGAAGACGCCGACCCGCGCCCGGGTGCCGGTGCGCACGGTGACCGTCGCGGAGAACGACACCAGCTCCGGCGCGCCGTACTCGCGGAACAGCCGCACCGTGCCGTCCTCGACGAACGTGCCCGACAGGACGAACTGGCCGTCGACCATCCCGCCGTTGGGGCCGCTGCTCTCGCCCCCGACGCTCCAGTCGTTGCGCAGCGTGCGGCGCTCGAAGGCGTCGGACCAGACCTCCTTCTCGAGGTGGTCCTGCAGCCGCTCGATCTGGGCGGTCGCGTAGGCCCGGTACGGGTCGCCCTCGGGCTCGCCCCGGCGGCGGTCGTCGAGGTCGGCGAACTGCTGGACCGCGGCGTCGGCGTCGTCCAGCAGGTACGCGCACCAGGCGACGCCCGCGGCGGCGACGGGGTCCGCGGGCGCGCGGGACAGGGCGGCGCGGAAGGACGCGCGCGCGCCCTCGGCGTCCCCGAGCTCGACCCGGTTCAGCCCGCGCAGGACGTGGACGTCCGGCTGGTCGGCGTCGAGGGCCAGGGCGCGGTCGAGGTACCGCTCGGCCGCCTCGTGGTCGCCGGCGTCGTGGAGGATCTCGCCCATGGCGTTCAGGGCCTCGACGAAGTCGAGCTCGCGGTCCAGGGCGGCGCGCAGCGACTCCACGGCCTCCTCGGGCTCGTCCCGCTGGGCGACGAGGCGCCCGCGCTGGTACAGCGTCCACGGGTCGGTCGGGTCGGCCTCGTGGGCCTGGTCGATCCAGCGCATGGCCTCGTCGGGGTAGCCGGCCTGCTCGGCCAGCCACGAGAGCGCCCGCCACGCCTTCGACGCGCGCAGCGGGTCCGCCTCCGCGGCGAGCCGGAGGCTGCGCTCCGCCTCGGCGAGCTCGCCGCGGTCGAGCGCCGCGAGGCCGCTGGCGAGCAGCATGCCGAAGCCCGCCTGTTCCGGAGCGTCGACCTCGTCGGCGCGGCCCTGGAGCACAAGGACGCCGGCGCGGGCGGCCGCTGCCTCCTCCCACTCGGGGTCGGCCTGCAGCGCCCGCTCGAACGCCTCGCGCGCCTCGTCGGCGCGTCCGAGCCTCAGCAGCGCGCGGCCGAGGTCGAGCCGGATGCCGGCGCGGGCGGCGCGCTCCTCCGTGCCCGGCTCGCGCTGGTAGGCCTCCTCGAGGTGCGGCAGGGCCTCCTCGGGGCGCCCGCGCTCGAGCAGGAAGCGCCCGGCGGCCCAGCGCGCGCGCCAGGACGTGCGGTCCAGCCGCACCGCGGTCCGCAGGCGCTCCTCGGCCTGGTCGAACAGGCGGAAGCGCGCCTCGAGCTCGGCCAGGGCCACGTGCACCTCGGAGCGGTGCTCGTACTGCTCGAGCAGCGCGAGGTACTCCTCGTACGCCTCCTCGAAGCGGAAGCCGGCCTCGAGGCAGCGCGCGAGGCCGAGCCGCGGACCCGGGTCGTCGGCGGCGAAGCGCGCCGCCGCGCGGTAGAGGCGCTCGGCGACGCGCAGGGCGTCGGGCGCGACGAGGCGCTGCTCGACGCAGTAGTCGGCCAGGTCGAGGGCCGGCTGCAGCTGACCGGAGGTCAGCTCGTCGCCGAACTCGACGGCGCGCTCGCGGATGCGGTTCTGGACGGTGTCGGCGAAGTCGAACTCGAGCACGCGGTCGCGCGCGTACGGCACCGGGTCCTGCCCCGGGAAGCGCTCGAGGCCCGTCGCCGGGTCGACCTCGACGAACAGGATCGGCTCGGTCGTCGCGCGCAGGCCGAAGCGCCCCTCGTTGCGGATCGTGCCGAACAGCGGCGTGCCCTGGTGCACGCGGATCCAGTCGTAGAGCTTCTTCCAGCTCGCCACCTGCGCGGCGCGCTGGGCGGCGCTCAGGTCGTCGTCGACGGCCAGCGAGAGCCCCTCGAGCACGCCCTCGTCGGCCTCGACCTCCGACGGGTCGAGGAACAGCCCGGGCACGGGCACCGCGGCGGGCTCCGGGCGCGCGCGGAGGAAGCGGCCGAAGTAGCGCGGACCGGGGCCGGGCTCGGGCGGCGGCTTCAGCGCGGCCAGCGGGGTGCGCGGCGGCGGCGCGAACTCCAGGGGCGGCAGGGGCCGCGTGTTGCGCGGCTCCGAGAACAGGTCCCGCGGCGGCACGTCGTCCGCCGTCCGCGCCGGCAGGGCCAGCGAGACGTCGGGCGCCGGGTAGCGCTGGACGCCGAGCTCGGTCGCCTCGCCGCGCCGGGAGCGCCGGCTGGCGCGCGGGCCCACCTCACCGGAGTCGAGCGAGCCGACCACCAGCCACCCGACCAGCAGCGCGGCGCCGACAAAGACGATCTGTTCCTGGCGAATCTCCATGGGTGTTCGATGGGGCCGGCCGCGCGGGACGCGCCCGCGGGCCTTTCCGTGGCCTCGGGCCGTGGCCTCAGGCGCCCTCCTCCGGGTCCAGCTCGAGCTCCTCGAGGCCGTGCAGGCGCGCGGCCACGAACGTGATGGTGGCGGAGACCTCGTCGCTCTTCCGCGAGGAGCGGCGGGCGTCGACCTCGTGGACCAGCAGGACGCCCTCGTCGCGCCCGACCTGCGACAGCTCGACCAGCCGCACGAGCGGGCCCGGGGCGCCGGCGAACTCGAAGGACACCTTCGTGCGCTCCACGCGGCCCAGGCCGCGGCCCGACAGCAGCGCGGGGTCGAGCTGGATGCGGATCTCCTCGATGCGCTCGACGCCGGCGTCGATCGCGAGCCTCACGACGCGGTCGACGACGTCGAGGGCGTCGAGGTAGCGCACGACCTCCTCCTCGCGCGTCGGCGCCAGCGCGGGCAGGCCGAGGTCCGGCGGCAGCGCGAGGGAGGAGCGCCCCGCCAGGGGGATCAGCTCGTCCCGCAGGTCGGCCACGGTGGCGAAGTAGCGGCTGCTGGCGGAGCCGGACCCGGCGAGCTGGAAGCGCTCGCGCGGGCGGAACTGGACGGACCGCGCCAGGACGGCGGCGGCCTCGCGCAGGGCCTCGTTCTCCTCCTCGGCGGCCGACAGGTCGGCCTGGCCGAGCATCGGCTTGGCCAGCTGGCGGCGCGCGGTGTCGAGCGCGCGGCGCTGGGAGCGCAGGTCGTCCCCGACGAGGCTCGAGACGAGCAGCATGCCGATCAGGAACACGAACAGCCCCGCCGCCACCGTGGTGACGAAGCGCTTGTTCTCCTGCCAGTAGGCGTTGAGGTCCATCAGCCCTCGGCCTCCTCGTCCGCCTCTTCCCCGGCGTCGTCCGCAGCCGCCTCGGGCGGCGCGAGCAGGGTCATGTCGATCGTGAACTTGTCGCCGGAGGGGCTCGGGCGCTGCTTCAGCCGCGCGCCGGGGAAGCGCGCGTCGAGCTCGGAGAGGAACGCCTGGTACACGGTCGCCATGGACTCGGTCCCCTCGCGCGCGCGGCCCTCGAGGTGCAGGATCGGCAGCTCGGCGCCGCGCGCCACGCCCCAGTCCTCGTCGAAGCCCCACTCGCTCGAGAGCTCCTGGATCCAGAACTCGTTCGGCAGGGCGGTGCGCAGCGCCGTCATCGCGCGCGCGAGCTGCTCGCCCGAGCCCGCGACGGCGAACAGCTCGTCGGCCACCGACTTCAGCTCGGCGTTCTGCTGGATCGTCTCGCGCGCGCGCTGGTCGACGCCCGTGGCGCGGCGCACCTGCGCGCGCGCGGCCCGGAGGTCGTCCTCGACGACGCCGAGCTGGCGCGACTGGTTCCAGGCGTGGAAGCCCAGGAACAGCACGCCCAGCAGCGCGGCGGCGTACAGGAACGCGGAGCGGCCCCAGAACTCGCGCGCGCGCCGCACGCCCGCGGGCAGGATCTCGATCGAGTAGGCGTCGGGGTCCGAGGCCATCGTCGCCAGGCCCAGGGCGACCACCGACTCGTCCTGGTGCGCGCGCAGCAGGTCGGCGGCCTCGGGGTCCAGGCCGTCGGTGTCGACGACGCGGAACGGGTCGAAGCGCTCGCACGGCACGCCCATGCCCTGGGCGACGTAGCGGTCCAGCCCCTTCAGCTTCGCGCCGCCGCCGCACAGCAGCACGCGGTCGACCTTCAGCGAGGCGATCTTCACCTGGCTGCGGCAGAACATGACCGTGGACTGCAGCAGCGAGAGCAGCTGACCGGCGGGCGCGCTGCAGGCGCGGCTGGCCTTCTCGGCGTTCGCGTCGCGCGCCGGCGCGCCGGGCGTCAGGTCGACGAGCTGGTGCTTCAGCTGGCCGGCCTTCGCGGCGCCGACCTGGAACCGCTGGGCGACGGCGTCGTCGAACAGCTTGGCCCCGCCCGAGAGGTTGCGGGCGAACAGCAGGTCGGGGCCGCGCACCAGGATCACGTCGACGTTCTCGTGGCCGACGTTGGCCAGCAGCACGGTCTCCTCCTCGATGGCGCCGTACCGCAGCCAGGCGACGTACAGCGCGAGGGAGTTCGGCGTGAACGCGTCGAGCTTGCCCCCCACCGCCTGCAGGCCGTCGATGTGCTGCTCGAGCAGCGACTCGCGCGCCATCGCGAGCAGGCACACGTCCTCGTGCTCGATCTCGGGCAGCGAGGGCAGCAGGTTGAAGTCCGAGGCGACCTCGGAGCCGGACTGGCCGCCGACCTCCTCGACCTCGAAGCGCATCAGCTTCCGCAGCTGCCAGTCGGGGACGCGCGGCACCTGCGTGTAGCGCACGTTGACGTCCCGGCCGGTGAGCCCGACCCGCGCGGCGGTGGGCTTGAAGCCGGGCTCCAGGCTCGCCCACGTCGCCGCGAGGTCGGCCTGGTCGCCGGGACGGAACACGTAGTCGGTCACGTGGAACGTGCCGCCCTTGAACTGCCCCCGCAGCAGCTTCGAGGCGTGCCGCCCGATGTCGATGCCGGTCGTGGTGCGCGCCATCAGCGTGCCTCCGTGGCGGGGTCGGGGTCCGCGTCGCCCTCGGCCCGGGCGAGCTCCTGCTCGACGGCACCGGCGAGCGCGGTCATCTCCGACTCGCGCAGCGCGGACAGGATCGCGCCGAGGCGCTCGCGCTCGAGCCCCTCGCGGTCGTCCTCGAGGCCGGCGAGCTGCGCGTCGATGGCCGCCACCAGGCCGCTGCCCGCGAGGGCGACGTCGCTGCCCGCGTAGCGCTCCACGACGTCCTGCACCCGCCCGCGCACCTCGCGGTACAGGTCGGCCAGCCCGAAGAAGCCGGCGCGCTCGAGCTCGCCCGCGAGGCCCTGCAGCTCCTGCATGCCGGCCTGCACCAGGCGCGAGCGCGCCTCCTCGGCCTCCTCGACCAGCGAGCGCTCGTACGGGAAGCCGTCCAGCAGCTCGCTCCAGAGCGCGACGCAGTCCCCCGGGCGTCCCTCGCGCTCGGCGGTCCGCGCGCGCGCCGCCAGGCCGGCGGCCGTGGCGCGCTCCTCGCGGAAGCCGAGCTGGACGAGCAGCCCCTCTCCCGGACGCAGCTCCAGCTCGAGCCGGAACCCGTCGCCCGCGGGGCGACCCACGACGCGCGTCGGCCGGCGCAGGGCGAGGCGCACGAGGTCGCGTCCGGCGCCGACGAGCAGGCTGTCGACGTCCTCGCGCTCGAACTGCGCCGCGTGCGTGCGGTAGCCGCCCGCGCCGATCGTCGCGACGCCCCCGGTCAGGGCGGCGGGCTCGGCGCGCAGAACCAGGCGGTCGGGCGAGCCCGAGCTCCCGAGCTCGAGCGCCACGCCCCTGGGGTCGGAGGTGGCCGTCAGCGGCGCGACGCCGCCGAGCTGGGGCGCCTCCGAGTCGATCGCGGAGATGCCCGAGAGCACCACGGTGTCGATCTCGAACAGGCTCGCGGTGTACGCGGGCTCGCCCAGGAGGTGCACGCGGTTCTCCTCGAAGGAGGCCGCGGCCCGGCCCTGCCCGCCGGGCACGAGCGCGACGTCGTCGACGTCGACCGAGGCTCCCTCGCCGCTCGCGCCGGCGACGGCCAGGACGATCGCGCGGGCGCGGTCGTAGCCCGGCGGCACCGGGGTGCGGAGCGCGACCTCGACGAACCCGTCGGTCTCCTCGAGCGGCGCGGACAGCGCCTGCACCGGCGTCGGGCCCCCGTCGGCGGAGGCGGAGAAGCGCACGCCGAGCCGCGCCCGGGCGTCGCCCTCGACGCGCAGGTGTCCCACGAGCTCGAGCGCCCCTTCGGTCGGGGCCCGCACGGCGGGCGACGCGGCCAGGGACCACTCGCCCGCGGCGAGGTCGGCGACCAGGCCCTGCTCGCCGCTCCGGCTCGCGCCGGCGGACAGCGCGAAGGCGGCCACGGCGTCCTCGTCGGTCTCCCAGCCTCCGGCTTCGTCCTCCCCGTCCTCGCCGCCGTCCTCGAAGGAGTAGCCGTCGGCGAGGAGGTTGCCGTCGACCGCCTCGACCGCGACGACGTCGCGGCCCGCGCCGCCGGGGCCGCCGCGCAGCAGGAACCACGCGGCCCCGCCGCCGAGCAGCAGCAGGACCACGAGCAGGAGCGGGAGGATCGAGCGCCGGCCCGAGCGGGCCACGCGGTCGGCCGACACCTGGCGCAGGCCCTCGCCCGCCCCGGAGGCGTCCAGCTCCGCGCCCGCGCCCGCGACGGCCGGAGACGGCGTGCTCGACGCCGGTCGGGCCGCCTCCACGACCGGGGGCGCCTCGACCGCCGGCGGCGGGGCGACGATCGGCGGGGCGTCGTCGTCGCCGAGGTCGATCTCGACCCCGACGCCCGCGACCGCCGCGTCCAGGAACGTCAGGCGGACGCTGCCGATGGAGACGACGTCGCCGTGGGCGAGGCGTCGCTCCTGGATCTTCTCCTTGCCGACGCGCGTGCCGTTCGTGCTGCCGAGGTCGCGCAGCGTGACGCCGCCGTCGTCCACGTCGAGCTCGGCATGCCGACCCGACACGGAGGGCTCGACGATCTGGAGCGACGTGCCCGGGCGGCGCCCGAGGACCATGCCGGAGTGCGTGATGGCCACCGTCTCGCCCGCCCGCTCGCCGGACTCGAAGCGCAGCGAGTAGCGGCTCGGGGAGAGGCCATCGGAGGGCGGCGTCATGGAGTGGCGGGGCGGCAGGAGCGAGTGGGTGGCGCGGGGAGCCCCGCTCGCCGACGGCGGCGACGGGCCCGCGCGGTGGGACGTGGCGGCCGCCATCGGTAAGCGGGGCGACCTCCCGTGCGGCTCCCGGACACGGCTCCCCCGGGCAGGTCGGGAGGCGCTCCGGGGGGCCACCCGGTGGGTCCGGGAGCTACCCGAGGGGCCGTCGCGGGTAACGGGCCCCGGGGTCGTCCGCGCCGGGCCTCGGAGCGGCGCCCGCGGGCGCCGGACCCGAGCAGGGCGGACGGGCGGGGATCGTAGCGAGCCGGAAAATGCCCCGCAATCGAGGCCGCCCCCCGCGCTCCCTGCGGCTGCGTCCCGCCGCGGCCCCCGGAGGCACCGGGGCTCCGGACCCGCCGGCGCGGGACCGCCCCTTGCCCCGTCGCCGGGGAGACCCGGGCGACCGGCCCGGCCGGGGTGGCGCCGGGCCGGGCTGGCACGGGGGGGACCCGCGCAGCCACAATCCCGCCCGTGAGCCGCCGGACGCACGCGGAGGAGGGGAGCCCGGACGCGGCTCCGCGCGAGCACCGCTTCTTCCTGCGGCGGACGCCGGAGGAGGGCGCCCCGGAGCTCGAGCCGGAGGAGGTGGACCACCTCGTCCGGGTGCTCCGCCTCCGGGCGGGGGACGCCGTCGTCGGCCTCGATGGAACCGGCTCGGCCTGGCCCCTGCGGGTCGAGCGGGTGGAGCGCCGCGGCGTGCAGCTCGCCCCGGCGGGCCCCGCCCGGACCGAGCCGGCCCCCGGCGAGGCGGGCGCGCCCCTGCCCTGGATCGAGGTGGCCGTGGCCCTCCCCCGCCCGCCGCGCGCGGAGGACATGCTGGACCGCCTCTGCCAGCTGGGGGTCTCGGCGGTCCAGCCCCTCGTCTGCGAGCGGTCGCACCCGCGCGCCCGCGCGCTGGACCCCGGGCGCCGGTCCCGCCTGGAGCGCGTCGCGCGCGCCTCCTGCAAGCAGGCCGGCCGGCTGTGGCTGCCGGTGCTGGCGGAGCCGGCGACCCTCGAAGCCTGGCTGGCCCAGCGGACGGGGGCCCGCCTGTTCCGCCTGGACCCGGGCGGCGAGCGCCCGCTGGCGGCCGCGCTGGCCGTGCGCGCGGAGGGTCCCGCCACCCGCTCGCGGCCGCTGGTGCTGGTCGTGGGCCCCGAGGGCGGGCTGTCGCCGCCCGAGGTCGAGCAGCTGGACCGCGCGGGCGCCGCCGCCTGCCGCCTGGGGCCGCACGTCCTGCGCGTCGCCACCGCCGCGGAGGCCGCCGCCGCCGTCGCCACGGCCGTGCGGGAGGCCCCGGCGCCCGGATAGCCCTCCCCTCGCGGAGCTCCGCCCGCGACACCCCATCCGCCGCACCTCGCGCACGTCTTGCGCGTCGGGACTGCCACACGTCTCGTGCGCCCCGCACGGTGCGCACGGTTCGCACGGTTCGCTGGGTTTGCTGGGTTCGCACCGTGCGCACCGTGCGCACCGTGCGCGTCGATCGCTTCTCGCACAGCCGTTGCGTCGTTCGCGCTGGTCGCGTCCTTCGCGTTGGTCGCTCTGGTCACGTTGGGCGCGCTGGTCGCGTCGGTCGTCGTGGTCGAGGCGAGCGAAGCTCGTGCAGCGCGGTCGGGGTCGCGGGCTCACCATCGCAGGCGCTCCTTCAGGGACACGTAGCGGTCCTCGCCGAGGATCACGTGGTCGAGCAGCGGGACGCCGAGGAGGCGTCCGACCTCGACGAGCCGGCGCGTGACCTCGAGGTCCTCGGGGCTGGGCTCGGGGTCGCCGCTCGGGTGGTTGTGGACGGCGATCACGGCGGCGGCCGCGTCGCGCACGGCGGGCCGGTAGAACTCGCGCGGGTGCACGAGCGAGCTGGTCAGCGTGCCGACGCTGACGGTCTCGCGCCGCCGCAGGCGGTGCTTCCCGTCGAGCAGGAGCGCGACGAACGACTCGCGCTGGACCCCGCGGAACTCGGGGGCCAGCAGGCGGTGCACCTGGGACGGCGCGCGCAGCGAGCAGCGGGCCGGGAGGGCCGCGCGCTCGACGCGGCGACCCAGGGCGAAGGCCGCGGCCACGCGGAGCGCGCGCGCGCGGCCGAGGCCGCCCAGCTCGCACAGCTCGCCCCAGGGGGTCGTCGAGAGCTCGACGAGCCCCCGGTCGCGGAGCAGGTCCTGCCCCGCGCCGAGGTCGCCGGGGGACGTCGGGAGCCCGCCCGCGGACCGGCGCCCGCCGCCGAGCACGAGCGCGAGCAGCTCGGGGGCGTCGAGCGCGTCCATGCCCCCCGCGTCGAGGCGCGCGCGCCACGACGGCGCCCCGTCGCCGCGCCCGGTCCTCCGCCGGGGGGTCGCCGCGCCCAGCCGGTCGGAGACCCGCCCCGGTCCGCCGGGCCCGCCCGCTCGATGTCCGCCGCGCACGTGCGGCAGACCGGGCGAGGCGTCCCCGGTGACGCGCCGACCCGGGAAAACGCGGCGAACGCCGGATCGCGGCCGCCGTCCCGAGGACCCCGAGGTTCTGCAAGGACGGCGTTCGCGTCGGGAATCGGGCTCGTAGACCTCCCAGTTTCGGGGATGGAACGTGCGCCGTGAGGTTTATGCCCTCTTTGCAGAGGGACCCGCGAAAGATCGTCGTTTGCCCGGTCGATGTCCCTTGTAGCTCGTCCGGGTGTTCGCGTTCCTTTGGAGAGAGAACCGCATGAACCTGCTCGCCGTCGCCGCCGCTGTCCTGCTCGGTTTCTGGGCCCTGGAGACCCTGATCTTCGTGCTCGGGTACCGGACGGCGGCACGCGGGGACGGCACGCGCCCGTTCGAGCCGATGCTCTGATGTCAGCTTCCTGAAGCAGCGGACGGCTGGCCCGTCCGCGCGACGCCGGCTCCGGCCGCGCGTCGAACCAAACGGCCGTGCCCTCCTGACACGGCCGTTTGCTGTATCCGGGGCTCACCCGAACCGGTGTGACGAGTGCGGGTTCGCCGTGAGCGACGGGAGTCGGCACGCGTCGTCGCCAGCGCCGCGCGCGGACCGGCCGTTGCAAACGCGCGGCCGTGCGCTCGCCCGAACCTGGGAGAGCCGCGAGACCCGCGCGGCGACCTCGACCGCTCCCGCGCTCAGCTCGCGCGCTTCCCCTGCGAGACGCGGTCCTCAGCGCGCGAGGTCCTGCGCCAGGTCGGCGACGACCCCGTCGAGGGGCAGCCGCGTGCGGCGACGGAACGCCTCGCCCGGACCCTCGCCGGAGGCGCAGGCGCGCACCATCTCGACCAGCATGCGCTCGCCGTACTGCACCGCGACGAAGTCGCACAGCGCCAGGGACTGCGCGTAGGCGACCCCGATCGCCTCGGCGTCGCTCCACGCCGCCAGGGTCCCGCGCAGGTCGGCCAGCGGGAACAGCGCGCGCCCGGCGATCCGCTCGCGCGCGCGGGCCACCGCGGCGGAGCGGCCGCCCTCGAGCCACTGCGCCAGCCCCTCGTTCAGCCAGCCTGGGACGCCCGCGCCGCCGACGGCGCGGACGAACGCGTGCACCAGCTCGTGGCGCAGGACGCGGCGCAGCCCGGCGCGCTCGCGGGCCAGGTCCTCGACGGGCACGCGCACCGTGCCGTCGAACGCGCCGCCCGCCCAGTCGCCCAGGCCGGTCAGCGCGCCGAACTGCTCGCGCCGGTACAGCACGACCTGGATGCGCGGACGCCCCTCCTCGACGGGGTGGTGGCCGAAGAACTCGCCGAGGTCGATGTAGGCGTCCTCGAGGACCGCGAGGATGTCGTCGTAGCTGCTCAGCAGGTCGCGCCGCGACCCGTCGTAGGACAGGTCGAAGTGCAGCGACGAGTCGCGCCAGAAGCCCTCCTGGGCGGCGTCCTCCTCGCGCCAGCGCGCGAGCAGGCGCGCGACGTCCTCGCGCTCGGGCGCGAGCTCCGCGGCGCGCGCCAGCAGCTCGGTGCAGTCGGCGCACGGCGGCACCTCGCGGCGGTCGAGCGCCAGCCGGATCAGCGCCTGGGCGAGGTTCGTGCGGAAGACGGGCTCGTCGGGGTCGAGCTCGGTGCAGCGCTCGAACAGTTCGACCGCGCGCCGGGCCTCGCCCGCCTCGAGCGCGGCGATGCCCTCGCGGTTCAGCGCCGAGGCCTGCGCGTCCCCGGCGCCCGCCGGGTCCGCCGTGGAAGGCGCCGCCGGGCCGGGCCCGGACTCCGGCGCGGGTCGCTCCGCCACGGCCT
>JAUIDW010000435.1 GCA_030428395.1 bacterium
GCTGCGCGGGCAGCACGGCTCCGCCGGCGAGCGTCCAGCTCGTCACCGTCTCGACCACGTCGCGCGTCCGGCCCTCGAACAGCCGGCCGCGCCACGAGAGCCCGGCGACGAGGTTCGTGTCCGGGTCCACGTGCAGGGTCGTGACGAGGCCGTCGACCTGGACGAGGACGTCCTGGACCGGGCGGCCGTCGAGTTCGCCGGCGCCCAGGTCGACCGCCACGAAGTCCTCCCGGCCGCGCTGCCAGAGCAGCGGCAGGATCTCGCGGTGCCCGAGGCGGCGCAGGTCGCGCAGCTGGTCGGGGCTCGTCAGCTCGACCTCGCCCCGGCCCTCGTCCACGGAGGAGTGCGCGCCGAGCGTCCACGTGGTCCGCGTCGTCTCCGGCTCGTCGTCCGGAGCGAGCGGGTCGCGCGGCGCGGTCCACTCGGACGTGCGCACGAGCTCGCCGTCGCGGGAGATCCGCAGCGTGACGCGGTTGTGCCAGCCGTCCTGGACGCTCCCGGCCGTGAGCTCCAGCGCGCCGGCGGCGTCGAGCACCTGGGCGCCGCCGTGTCCCTGGACGAGCCGCTCGACCCACCCGGCGCCGGCCTCCCGCGCGGCCTCGTCGTGCTCGGGCAACGCCGCGGGCGCCGCCAGGTAGCTCCCGGGATCGGCGGCGAAGCGGTCGCGGCACGCGTCGGAGGCGAACAGGAAGATGCGCGCGCCGTGGACGGCGAAGCGGTCGGGGTTGCCGGCCCCGCTCAGCGGTCCCATGCGGCCGCAGCGGCCGCCCCACTGGACGCCCCAGCGCTCCGGGTCGGCCAGGAAGCGCTCGCGCGTCTCGGCGCTGGCGAAGCGGTACGTGTACGCGCCGTGCGCGGCCTCGTGCTCCGCGGCGCCGGCGACCTCGCGGCCCTCGCACAGGTGCACCGGGTCGAGGCCGTTCAGGGCCGGCTCCGTGTCGAGGCAGCTCCCGAGCGTCGCCAGGAAGGTCAGCGCGATCGCGATCATGGGGTCTCCTTGCCGCCGGGCGGGCGGCGGGGCGTGCAGCGGAGCGCGCGGGCGACGGCGCCGCCGCCCGGCGGGCTCCACCGTAGTCCGGGCCGTCGCGGCGCACCAGTTCCTCGACGGCGCGCGCGGTTCGCCGCGCGGGAGTGGCCCGCGGCGCGCCGGGGCCTACCGTGGGAGGCCCGGGCCGAGGCCCGCGCCGCAGCCATGGAGTTCGGAAGACTGCCCTCGGTCGACGGCCTCGACCTCGCCCTGCCGCCCGACGACGCGGCGACGGCGCGCGCGCTGGGCGGCGCGCCGCGCGAGGGCCAGGGCGTGCTCGTGGGCACCGCCGGCTGGTCGGACCGCGGGTTCGTCGGGAAGCTGTACCCGCCGGGGACGCGGCCGCCGGAGTTCCTGGCGCACTACGCGCGCGTGTTCCCCACGAACGAGCTGAACTCCACCTACTACGGGTTCTCGCGCGAGCGCATCGAGAAGTGGGCGGCGTCCGTGCCGGACTCGTTCCGCTTCTGCCCCAAGCTGCCGGCGGCGATCTCGCACGAGCGCGAGCTGCGCGACGCCGACCGCGAGATGGAGGCCTTCGTCGCCGCGCTCGGGGGCTTCGGCTGGAAGCTCGGGCTCGTGTGGTTCGTGCTGCCGCCCGCCTTCGGGCCCGGCCGGCTGCCCGCGCTGGCCGCGTTCCTCGAGCGCTGGGCCCCGCGCGCGCCGCTGGCCGTCGAGCTGCGCCACCCCGCCTGGTTCGCCGACGCCGCGGCGCGCGCGGAGGCCTTCGCCGTCCTCGAGCAGCACCGCGTCGCGCCGATCCTCACCGACGTCGCCGGCCGCCGCGACGTGCTGCACATGCGCCTGGCGACGCGCGCCGCGTTCGTGCGCTTCGTCGGCAACGCGCTGCACCCGAGCGACCGCTCGCGCCTCGACGAGTGGGCCGCGCGCCTGGCCGCCTGGCGCGCCCAGGGCCTCGAGACCGCGTACTTCTTCCTGCACCAGAAGCGCGACCCGCAGACCGTCGACCTCGCCCGCCACCTGGCCCCGCGCCTCGCCGAGCTCACCGGCACGGACCCCCTGCCCGGCCTCGCCACCGCCGCGGAGCCCCCGACGCCAGCCCAGGGCGAGCTGTTCTGACCGAGCCCTCCGCCCGGGAAGCGCTCTCCTCCAGTGGCCCGGCGCCACAACCCCATGTGAGAAAGTGGCTTAAGGGCGATCTCGACGGATCTACCAATCGGGCCGCCACTGGTAATAAACTGGTACCAACGAGCCTCGGGATTGGGAGATGTCGCCGGCCCCCCGGGCGCCTTGCCGTGAAGATCCCGACCACGCCGCCCCCTCTGCGGGAGTTCTTCGAGGAGGCCGCCCACTCAGGCGTCGCCCGCGCGCGGACGCTCCGGGCCCTCGAGGCGCGGCCGGAGGACTCGCGCTACCTGCACTGGGACAAGCTCCGGTTCCTCACGCCGCCCGACGGCCTGGACCACCGGGACTGGTGGTTCGCACTCAAGCTCGCTCGCTCGCTGACCCGGCAGGAGCTGCCCATGGTCGACGCCCAGGGGAGTCCGTTCCACCTGACCCGGCCCGACGGCCTCCTCGAGATGTGCTCCCGGATCGACCGGGAAGCCGCGGGCAGTCTCGAGGCCTCCGAGATCGTCACCGGCGAGGAGTCGCGCGATCGCTACCTGGTCAACTCCCTGATCGAGGAGGCGATCACCTCGAGCCAGCTCGAAGGAGCGGTGACCACGGCGAGAGTGGCGCGCGAGCTGATCCGGTCCGGTCGTCGGGCGAGGACCGAGAGCGAGCAGATGATCCTCAACAACTTCGAGGCCATGGAGCACATCCGAGGCCTTGCCGATCAGCCCCTGAGTCCAGACGGCCTGCTCGAGGTCCACCGGATCGTCACCCACGAGACCCTCCCCGACCCGGGGGCCGCAGGGAGGTTCCGCAGGAGCGACGAGGAGGTCGCCGTTCGCGACCGCGAGGGCCAGGAGCTCCATGTCCCGCCGCCCGCGGATCAGCTCCCGGACAGGGTCGCAGCGATGTGCAGCTTCGCCAACGGGGAGACCCCGGACACCTACGTTCATCCGGTCGTGCGGGCCGTCCTCGTGCACTTCTGGCTCGCGCACGACCACCCGTTCGTGGACGGCAACGGCCGGACGGCCCGGGCGCTCTTCTACTGGGTGATGCTCCGCGAGCGCTACTGGATCGGCCAGTACCTGTCGATCTCGAGCATCCTCAAGCGAGCACCGGTCCAGTACGCGCGCGCCTACCTGTACAGCGAGACCGACGAGAACGACGCCACCTACTTCGTCCTGTACCACCTTCGAGTGCTCTGTCGCGCACTCGACGAGCTACGCCGCTACCTCGAGCGGAAGATGGACGAGGTCCGGCGGGTCCAGGCGCTGCTGCGGCGGGCCGAGGTCCTGAACCACCGCCAGGTCGCCCTGCTGGGCCATGCGCTCCGTCATCCCGACAGCGACTACGTGATCGAGGGGCACCGCAGGAGCCATCGCGTCGTCTACGAGACGGCGCGAGCCGACCTGCTCCACCTGAGCGAGCTCGGGCTGCTCGAGAAGCGCAAGGTGGGGAAGAAGCTGGTCTTCTCGCCGCCGACAGACCTCGAGGGGCGGCTGCGGGAACAGGCCTAGCGAGGAGGTGGTCCCGCCGGCGCGGGCGCCTCAGGCGAGCTGCGTGCTGGCTGCCTCGAGGTGGACCGGGCAGACCTTCAGCTCGGCGGTGTCGGTCTGGGGGTCGTAGCCC
>JAUIDW010000436.1 GCA_030428395.1 bacterium
GGACGACCCACCAGCGCCAGTACTCGGCCACGGCGAGGTGCGAGCGGGCGCCGAACAGGAACCCGGACGCGTACAGCAGGCCGATCGCCGCGACCGACGCCGAGTACAGCGCGAGCAGGCCGCGGCCGGCCGAGTGGGCGCGCAGGGCCGGCGCGATGACGCGCATCATCAGGAACAGCCAGAGCACGAGCCCCACGAACAGCGCGATCTGCCACGCGCGTCCGAGGTCGACGTACTCGTAGCCCTGGTGCCCGAACCAGAAGGAGGCGTCCAGCCCGAAGGCCTGGCGGATCGCGAACCACTCGCCCGCGAGCGAGCCGACCACGACCAGCAGCAGCGCGCCGAACAGGACGTTGACGCCGGCGCGCTGGAAGCGCGGCTCGCGCCCTCCGATGATCGGTGCGAAGAACAGGCCCGCCGCCAGGAACGCGGTCGCGATCCAGAACACGGCCGTCTGGATGTGCCACGTGCGCGTGACGGCGTAGGGCAGGTAGTCGGCCAGCGGGATGCCGAAGAACGAGTCGCCCTCGACCGTGTAGTGCGCCGTCACGGCTCCCAGCAGGACCTGCACGCCGAACAGCGCGATCACGACCCCGACGAACTTGCCCAGGGCGCGCATCGAGGGCGTGATCGCGATCCGCCGGAGGGGATCGTGCTCGGGCGGGACGACGGGCTCCTCGTCCGCCCCGCGGGCCGCGTGGAACCAGACGATCGCCCCGACCGCCCCGAGCAGCAGCAGGATGCTCGCGACCGACCAGAGCAGGTTCGAGGCCGTCGGCTCGTTCCCGAGCAGCGGGTCGTGCGGCCAGTTGTTCGTGTACGTGTAGGTCTTGCCCGGGCGCTCGGTGATGCAGGCCCAGGAGGTCCAGAAGAAGAACGCGTTCAGCGCCTCCAGCCGCGTCGGGTCGGTGATGGCGTCGTCGTGCAGCGCGTAGTCCTCGCGCAGCTGCGCCAGCGACTCGTCGCCGCCGAAGAGCGCGGTGTAGTGCGCCGCGTTGCTGGCGATCGCCCGGGCGCGGGCGTCGCTGATCCGCAGCACCCCCGTCTCCGGTTCGTACGCGTTGTGGCGCAGCTCGCGCCGCAGCCGCTCCTCGAGGCCCGCGCGCGTCTCCGGGTCCAGGTCGTCCGCGGGGACGCCGTGCTCGGCCCGGCTCCAGACGTCGAGCAGCGCGAGCGCCTCCCGGTGCAGCCAGTCCGCCGACCAGTCCGGGGCCTGGTAGGCGCCGTGGCCCCAGATCGAGCCGACCTGCTGGCCGCCGATGCTCTGCCACACCTGCTGCCCGTCGAGGATGCGGTCCTCGTCGAACAGCACCTCGCTCGACTCCGTCACGACGGTCGCCGGGATCGGCGGGGCCTGCCGGTAGACCTCCTGGCCGAAGAACCCGAGGAGGAAGAAGGCGCCGCCGATGCAGACGACGAGAGCGGTCCAGAGCTTCGCGTTGCTGTTCATGTCAGGTCGAGTCGGGGATCCGGGGGGAGAGAGGAGTGGGGTGCCGGGAGGAGGAAGGGGGGCGCCCCCTCGGGGGAGGCGCCCCCGGGAGGGAGGCGGATCGGTCGGGTGCCCGCGTCAGCCGCGGAGGGCGCGCGGGAAGAGGACGTTGTTCTCGAGGTGGACGTGCTGCATCACCTCGCGCTCGAGCTCGGCCAGGCCCTGGTACAGCGCGCGCCAGGTCGTGCAGGCCTCGGGCGGCGGCGTGAGGTCGGTGGTCAGCTCGCGGGTGTGGGCCAGGTTGCGGCCGTGGTCCTCGTGCTCCATCTCCATGACCTGCACGGGCATGGCGGCCTGCGGGCCCGCGCCCCGGCGGATCAGCGGGAAGAGGATCTGCTCCTCCTTCTGCATGTGCTGCTCGAGCTCGTCGCTCACGCGCTCGAGGTGCGCGGTCAGGCCGCGCGGGCAGGAGGGCTTGTCCGCGTGGACCTGCTCGACCTTGCGCGCCATCTCCACGAGGCCCGGCACGTCGGCGCGGTGGCGCTCGTGGAAGCGCGCCAGGATGTGGTCGATCAGGTCCGGGAGGGCGCGCTGGTCCCAGCGCTCGAGGTCCTCCTCCTCGCGGGCCTCGGCCCGGATCTCGCGGACCAGGGCCTCGGGGTCGAGGCCGGCCTCCCGGCAGGCGTCGGCCAGCGTCCGGCGGCCGTTGCAGCAGAAATCCAGGCCGTGGCGCTGGAAGACGCGGACGGCCTCGGGCCGCTCGGTCGCGAGGGAGGCGAGGGTCGACTGGGGGGACGGGGGCGTGAGCGTGGCGTTCATGGCGGGTCTCCGGGCTGGGTGGTTCGGCCGTCCTTCTCAAGCGCCGTGCCAGCCCCTGAGCGTTGTTTCCAGGGGGTTTGCGTCGTCGATGTTGTTTTGTGAACAGCGCTCCGCGTTGTGATCCGGACAAGTATGCTGTTTGAATGACATCGCCCGGCCTGACGGAGCTCCTGCCCATCGCGCGGGACATGACGACCTCGCTCTCGAGCGAGGACCGCATGCAGCGGCTGATCGACGTGGTCCACCAGGCCCTGCCGTGCGACTCGGTCGCCCTCCTGCGCCTGGAGGGCGAGGAGCTCGTGCCCGCGGCCACCTTCGGCCTGTCGGAGGACGTCCACGGCCGCCGCTTCCGGCGCACCGAGCACCCGCGGCTGGACATCATCTGCTCCCACGACGAGCCCACGCGCTTCCCCGCCGACAGCCCGCTGCCCGACCCCTACGACGGGCTGGTCCTGGGCGGGGCGGTGACCCTGCACGGCGACGTGCACTCCTGCCTGGGCTGCCCGCTGCGGGTCGACGGGCAGCTCGTCGGCGTGCTGACCGCGGACGCGCTGCGGCCCGGCGCCTTCGACGAGATCCCCGACGACTTCCTGAGCCACCTCGCCGCCCTGGCGGGCGCCACGCTGCGCACCAACGACCTGATCGAGGCCCTGCAGCGGCGCGCCGAGCACCAGGGCCTCGTGGCCAGCGACCTCGTCCGGGACGCGATGGAGCGGCGCGGCTCGCTGCTCCTCGGCTCGAGCGTCTGCATGCAGCGCATGGCCCGCGAGATCGACCTCGTGGCCCAGACGGAGTTCCCCGTGCTGGTGACCGGCGAGACCGGCGTGGGCAAGGAGCTCGTGGTGCGCACCCTCCACGCGCGCTCGCCGCGGTCCGACCGGCCGCTCGTCTACGTCAACTGCGCGGCGCTGCCCGCGGCGATCGCCGAGACCGAGCTGTTCGGCCACACGCGCGGCGCCTTCACGGGCGCGGAGGCCGAGCGCCTCGGCAAGTTCCGCGTCGCCGACGGGGCGAGCCTGTTCCTCGACGAGGTGGGCGAGCTGCCCCTGCACGTCCAGCCCATGCTGCTGCGCGCGCTGCAGGAGGGCGAGATCCAGCAGGTGGGCTCGGACCGGCCGGTGCACGTCGACGTGCGCATCCTCGCGGCGACCAACCGCGACCTGGAGGCCGAGGTGGCCGCCGGCCGCTTCCGGGCCGACCTGCTGCACCGGCTGGACGTCTGCCGGATCGCGGTCCCGCCGCTGCGCGACCACCGCGAGGACATCCCGGCCCTGGCGGGGCACTTCGCCGACCGCGCGCGGACGCGGCTGGGGACCGGGCCCGTGCGCTTCTCCCCGGACGCCCAGGCGGCGCTCACCGCGGGCGACTGGCCGGGCAACGTCCGCGAGCTCGAGAACGTGATCTCCCGCGCGATCCTGCGCGCCTCCCCCCGCGTCCCGCCGGGCGCGGCCGTCGCGGTCGAGGCGCGCGACCTC
>JAUIDW010000437.1 GCA_030428395.1 bacterium
GGCGACGGGCGGCGCGAGGTGCTCGCGCTCGACGGGCTCGCGGCCACCGCCGCCGTGCTGCGCGCGCGGCCCGACGGGACGCTCGAGCGCGCGCTCGACCTGGGCGCGGCCTTCCACGCGCGCGACGCGGCGCTGCGGCGCCGCGGCGACGGCGCCGCCGAGCTGCTGCTCGCCGACGGCGGGTTCGCGCTGTACCGGGTGCTGGCCCCGGCTCGCCCCGGGCCACCCGGCGAGACGCGCGGCGCCGGGTCGCGCGAGGCACCCGGCGCCGCGTCCGGACGCTAGCGCTCGACCGGCGGGTGGTACGTCGGCAGCGGCGCGGGCGGGTTGCGCTCGAGCTCCTCGAGGGCCAGGGCGACCGCCTTCTCGAGCTGCGGGTCGCGGCCCGCCAGGACCTCCTTGGGCCACTCGACGACCTCGTGGTCGGGCGCGACGCCGACGTTCTCGACGGCCCACTGGCCGTCCGGGTCCATCACGCCGAAGCTCGCCGAGGTCACGAAGCCCCCGTCCATCAGCGGCGGGTAGCCCGAGATGCCGACCAGGCCGCCCCAGGTGCGGGTGCCGACGAGCGGGCCCAGCCCGAGGCGCTGGAACGTCCACGGCATCCAGTCGCCGCCCGAGCCGGCCGACTCGTTCACGATCATGACCTTGGGGCCCTCGATCGTGCCGAAGGGCGAGCGGCCGACCCACTTCTCGCGGTTCATCCAGAACGACATCGTCCTGCGCGACAGCACGTCGATGACGTAGTCGGCGACCTGGCCGCCGCCGTTGTAGCGCTCGTCGAGCACCACGCCCTGCCGGTCGAGCTGGCTGTAGAAATCGCGGTCGAAGGACGCGCGGCCCGCGCCGGCCGTGTTGGGCATGTAGACGTAGGCCAGGCGCCCGCCGGAGAGCTCGTCCACGCGGCGGCGGTTGCCCTCGATCCACTCGCGCCGGCGCAGGCTCGACTCGCTGGAGACGGGCACGACGGTCGACGTGCGCGGGTCCGCGCCGTCGGGCGTCGCCGCGACGGTCAGCTCGACCTGGCGGCCGGCGCTGTCCTCGAACACCTCGAACAGGTTGTCCGACGCCCGCACGTCGCGGCCGTCGACGGCGATCAGGAAGTCGCCCTCGTCCACGTCCACGCCGGGCTCGGTGAGGGGCGCGCGCAGGTCGGGGTTCCAGTTCTGGCCGCGGTAGATGCGGTCGAAGCGGTAGCGGCCGCGCTCGACCCCGTAGTCCGCGCCCAGCAGGCCGACGCGCACGCCCTCGGGCGCCGAGGGCTGGTCGCCGCCGCCGTTGTACTGGTGCCCGCAGGACAGCTCGCCGATCAGCTCGGCGATGACGACGTTCAGGTCCGCGCGGTGCCGCACGTGCGGCAGGAAGGCCGACCAGCGGTCCCACATGCCCGGCCAGTCCACGCCGTGCATGTTCTCGTCGTAGAAGTAGTCGCGCTGGATGCGCCACACCTCGCGCAGGGTCTGGGGCCACTCGACGGCCGGGTCGACGCGCACCTTGATCGACGCGAGCTTCAGGTCCTTGCCGTCCTTGCCCTTGGCGTCGGTGATGCTCAGGCGGTTGCGTGTCTTCGCCAGCAGCAGGGACTTGCCGTCGCCGGAGACCGTCACGCCGACGACGTCGTCGGCGAGCTCCTTGGCCTCGCGCTCCTCGAAGTCCCAGGCCATCAGCTTGCGGTCGCCGTCGCCGCGGGAGACGTACAGCAGCGCCTTGTCCGTGCACGCGAGGCCGTAGTAGCGGCCCGCGTCCACCGGCAGGGCCAGGATGCGCTGGTCGAGGCCGGCGAGGTCGACCTCGATGGGCTCGACGTCGTCCTCCTCGTCCTCGTCCTTCGCTTCCTCCGCGTCGGCGTCGGCGTCGGCCGCGGCGACGGCCTCGGTCGCCGCCTCCTCGCCGCTGGCGCCGTCGTCGCTGGAGCCCTCACCGTCCCCGGACTCCTCCTCCTCTTCCTCGTCGGCGTCCTCCTCCTCGACGTCGTCCTCCTCCTCGACGGCCTCGTCGCTGCGCGGCGCGAGCGGGTTGTCCCCCTCGTCGTCGAGCACGGCGACGTACAGGTGCCCGTCGAAGGGGCGCGAGGCCGAGGTGGACATGTCCAGGCCGAACAGGTTCGGGCCGGCCTCGACGGTGGCGTAGAAGAAGAGGTGCGCGCCGTCGCGCGAGAAGGCGGGGTTCGTGGCCGCGCCGAAGTCGTCGGTGATCGTCGTGCTGGTGCCCGTGGCGAGCTCGTACAGCGCGATGCGGTCGTACAGCGTGCGCGGGTTGCGGTCCTCGTAGGCGATCCAGCGCGAGTCGGGCGACCAGACGGCGCCGGGCCGCACCTCGCCCAGGGAGCCCTCCACGCGCGCGACCTCGGTCACCTCGCCGGTCTCGAGCGTGACGTAGGCGATCCGGTTGGTCTTGTCGGTGAACAGGACGTGGTCGTCGTCCGGGCTCCACTGCGGCTCGAAGTAGAACCCGCCGTCGCCCAGCTCGAAGCGCTCGGGCTCGTCGCGTCCGCGGCGGTCGCGCACCACCAGGTGGTACTCGCCGCCGTCGTCGGAGAAGTACGCGACGCGCTCGCCGTCGTGCGACCAGGCCGGGCTGCGCTCGTGCACGCCGGGCGTGCGCGTCAGGTTGCGGGCGTCGCCGTGCTCGCGCGGCACCGTCAGGATCTCGCCGCGGGCCTCGACGACCGCGCGCTTGCCGTTCGGGGCGACGTCGGCCGAGCGCAGGTCGTCGGCGACCTTCTGCCAGCGCGCGCGGGCCGCCAGGCCGTCGTCGCGCGCGTGGATCACCAGGCGCCGCACGGAGTCGTCGCGCGGGTCCAGGAGGTGCAGCGCACCGGCCTGCTCGAACACCACGGCCCCGCCGCCCGCGCCCACGTTGCGGACGTCGAACTCGTGGAACGAGGTCAGCTTCTCGACCTCGCCCGAGCCGGGCCGGTAGCGGCACAGGTTCATCTGCCCGTCGCGGTCGCTGGCGAAGTACACGGCGCCGTCGAGCCAGCGCGGGAACGTGTCGCTCGCGTTCGCTCGCGGCACCTCCTCGACCTCGTGGGTCGCCACGTCGAAGATCCAGATCCGCGCGGTCGTGCCGCCGCGGTGGCGCTTCCAGCTGCGGAACGCGTCGCGGAACGGCGTGTAGGCGAGGTGGGTGCCGGCGGCGTTCCAGCTCGCGTGGTTGACCTTCGGCACCTCCAGGGCCTCGGGCGTGCCGCCGTCGAGCGAGGCGTGGAACAGCTTGCGCACCGGCGCGTTCGACGAGCGCGTGCTCGAGAACAGCACCCGCCGGCCGTCGGGGTGCCAGTCCTGCACGAGGTCGGAGCCGGGGTGCCACGTCAGGCGCTCGGGCGCGCCGCCGCCGACGCCGACCACGTAGACGTCGGTGTTGCCGTCGTACTGGCCGCTGAAGGCCACCCGGCGCCCGTCGGGGCTGAAGCGCGGCGACGACTCGCGCCCCGGGCTGCTGGTCAGGCGCCGCGCCTCGCCGCCCGCGCGCGGGGCGAGCCAGAGGTCGCCGGCGTAGACGAACACGACGTGCTCCGCGGAGACGTCGGGGTCCTGGAGCAGCAGCGTGCCGTCGTCGGCGAACTCGCTCGGCGGGGCGGCCTCGCCGGGGAAGGGGAGCAGCAGGGTCAGCAGGGCGAGGGTGGGGAACATGGCGTGTCCTCGGTGCGAAGGCGGGGAAGCGTGGGGCGACGGCCGGCCGCGGGGCGACGGGCGGACCCGCGACCGTAGCCGG
>JAUIDW010000438.1 GCA_030428395.1 bacterium
CCGCAGGTCGTCGCCGACGCGGATCTGCGCGCTCGGCTGCAGGCCGCGCCGAGCGCCGACGGCCGCCCGCCGCCGGCCGGGGCGACGCTGGTGCGGACCTTCGCGAGCGGGACGGCCCTCCACGAGGCGACCGCCCTGCCGGAGGACTTCTTCGAGCTGCTGGGCGCGCGCGTCGAGGCGCTGCACGCACGCGGCGTGTGCCACAACGACCTCCACAAGGAGCAGAACGTCGTCGTCGGCGCGGACGGGCGCCCCGCGCTGATCGACTTCCAGCTGGCCAGCGTGCACGCGCGCCGCGGGCGCACGTTCCGCAGCCGCGTCCACGACGACCTGCGCCACGTGGCCAAGCACGCGCGCCGCTACACGCGCGACGGGCGCGGCCCGGCCGGCGCCGCGAGTCCCGCCCACGCGGAGGGCGCGAGCGACTCCGGCAGCGCGCACCCTGGTCGCACCCCCCGTCGAACGTGGATCGCGTGGGTCTGGCGGCGCGCCGTGAAGCCCCTGTACAACGCGGTCACGCGCGGCCTCCTGCGGACGCGGGACGGCGAGCCGCGCCGACCGAGCAGCGGCCCGTGGCCGCGCTGGACCGCGCCGCTCGGTCCCGGGATCGAGCGCGGCTCCGACGGACCCGCGCCCGCGCGCCCGGGGACCGCCGACGGGCCGGAGGGCCCCGGGAGCGGCGCCGGTGGCGCGTCCCGCGGCCCCGGATCGGGGTAGCGCCGGGCGGGCGCGGGGCTCGTTGCATCCAGCGTCCGAAACCCTATCGTCGCGCGGTCGTGAACATCGTCATCATCGGCGCGGGGGAGGTGGGCCACCACCTCGCGGAGATCCTGTCGCGGGAGGACCACCGCGTCACGGTGATCGACGCCGACCCGGGCAAGGCGCGGCTGATGGAGTCGCTCGACGTCCAGGTCGTCGTCGGCGACGGCACCCGGGCCGAGGTGCTGACCTCCTGCGGCGCCTCGAAGGCCGACCTGGCCGTCATCGTGTCGGGCGACGACAACGCCAACATGATCGCCAGCCACCTGTGCCGCGAGCTCGGGGCCAAGCGCGTCATCCTGCGCATGGGCGACACGTCGCGCTTCGCCGGGTTCTCGCACTTCTACAAGCACGTGCTCGGCTACCACGTGATGCTCTCGACCGACGACCTGGCCGCGCGCGAGATCGTCAGCACGGTGCGCGAGCAGAACGCCCTGCAGGTGCAGTCGTTCGCCGAGGGCCGGGTCCAGCTGCGCCGCCTCCGCATCCGCCACGAGGGCGAGCTGACGCTGCGCCCCCTCGGCCAGCTGTCCCTGCCGGACGGCTCGAAGATCGTGGCCGTCTGGCGGCGCGAGCGCTTCTTCATCCCGACCGGCGAGGAGCAGCTCGCCGTGGACGACCAGATCTACGTGGTGGGGGGGGACTCCGAGCTCGACCACTTCGAGCGCCTGGTGGCGCCGCGCGCGCGCACGCGGCGCAGCGTGGTCATCATGGGCGGCGGCGGCGTCGGCCTGCAGACCGCCAAGGGCCTCGAGCGCCTGCCCCACGTGTCGCTGCGGATCATCGAGGTGTCGCCCGAGACCGCCAAGGAGCTGGCGGACGAGATCTCGAGCCAGGTCATGGTGCTCGTCGGCGACGCCACGGACCTCGACCTGCTGCTCGAGGAGCGCATCGGCGAGGCGGACATCTTCATCGCCACGAGCGACGACGACGAGCGCAACATGGTCGCCTGCCAGCTGGCCCGCTCGCTCGGCGTCGAGCGCACCATCGCGCTGGTGAACAAGGGCTCGTACCGCCAGATCTACGACCTGCTCGGCATCGACCAGGCGATCTCGCCGCGCATCCTGTGCGCCAACCAGATCCTGCGCTTCGTGCGCGCGGGCTCGCCCGCGTCCATCGCCATCGTGGGGGACGGCAAGGCCGAGGTGCTCGAGCTCGAGGCGCGCCACCGCAAGAAGTCGATGAAGATCAAGGCCCTGGGCCTGCCGAAGGGCGCGGTCGTGGGCGCGATCGTGCGCGGGGACGAGGTGCTCGTCCCCGATCTGGACACGCCGGTCGAGGCCGGCGACCACGTCATCCTGCTCAGCCTCCCCGAGCACATCGACCAGGTCGAGCAGGTCTTCCGGCGCATCGGAGACACCGAGTCCGACTGACCGCGCCGCGCCGCCATGAACCTCCGTGCCGTCGGCTGGCTCCTGGGCTGCGTGAGCCTCCTCCTGGGGGCCTTCCTGCTCGTGCCCGCGCTGCTCGGCGTGCTGTTCGAGGAGCGCCAGGCCGCCGTGGCGTGCTCGCTGACCGCGCTCTTCGCCGCGGTGATGGGCGGGCTGCTCGTCTGGTGGAACCGCGGCTCGATCACGACGGCCGAGGGGCACCTGGACTACTTCCGGCGCGAGGGCCTGGCCGTGGTCGGCGTCAGCTGGCTGCTGGCCGCCGCCATCGGGGCCATGCCCTTCGCGCTGTCGGGCGTGATCCCCTCGCCGGTCGACGCGCTGTTCGAGTCGGCCTCGGGCTTCACGACCACCGGCTCGACCGTCCTGGACGCCGAGAGCATCGACGGGATGCCCCGCACGATCGCCTTCTGGCGCTCGTTCACCCACTGGCTGGGCGGCATCGGGATCGTGCTCGTGTTCGTGCTGCTGTTCCCGACCGGCGGCCGCAGCCTGTTCCGCTCCGAGGTGCCCGGCATCGCGCGCGAGGCCTCGCACCAGCGCGTGCGCGACAGCGCCCTGGCGCTCGTGCGGGTCTACATCGGGCTCAGCGCCGTGCAGTTCGTCCTGCTGATGCTCGCGGGGCTGGACTGGTTCGACTCGGCCGTGCACACGTTCGGCACCCTGGCCACCGGCGGGTTCTCCAGCCACTCGGAGAGCGTCGCCTACTTCGACTCGTGGCTGGTCGAGGCGATCATCATCGTGTTCATGTTCGCCGCCGGCCTGAACTTCGCCCTGTACGACACGGCCATCCGCGTGGGGCCGAAGCGGGGGCTGCGCATCGCGCTCGGCTCGGCCGAGGTGCGCGTCTACGTGCTGATGACCGTGGTGGCCACGGTGATCTTCTCGTCGGTGCTGTGGTTCTGGGGCGGCAGCAACGGCGACCCGACCAGCAGCCTGCCGGACTACCGCAGCATGAGCCTGGCGCTGCGCGACAGCTCGTTCCTGACCGTCTCCCTGCAGACCAGCACGGGGTACGGCTCGGCGGACTTCGACCGCTGGCCGGAGGTCTGCCGCATGGGGATGATGTTCCTGGCCTTCGTGGGCGCCTGCGCGGGCTCGACGGGCGGCGGGCTGAAGGTCGTGCGCTTCCTCATCGTCGGGAAGGCCGCCGTCCGCGGCATCCGGCGGTTCGCCCGGCCGCGCGCGATCCACGCGGTGCGCATCGACGGGGACTCGCTGGACGAGGGCGTGGTCGCGTCGGTGACCGGCTACTTCGGCCTGTGGGTCATCGTCGCGGTGCTGGGCACGCTCGCCATGGCGGGCATGGGGCTCGAGCCGATCACCGCGTTCACCAGCGTGCTGGCCACCCTGAACAACATCGGGCCCGGGCTGAACGCGGTCGGCCCGTACCTGAACTTCGGCGACCTGCCGGAGCTCGGGAAGCTCCTGCTGACCTTCTTCATGATCCTCGGCCGGCTCGAGTTCTACGCGGTCGTCGTGCTGCTCGTCCCGAGCTTCTGGCGGCGCTGAGCCCGGGTCACAGGCGCGCGCCGCACAGCCGGCAGAACACGGCGTCGAGCGA
>JAUIDW010000048.1 GCA_030428395.1 bacterium
CGGCCGCGCCCGCGTCCGCCAGCGGCGGCGCGGCGCCCTCGTCGACGACCTCGAACGTCTCCGCGGTCGCCTCGATCGCGCGCAGCTTGTCGTCCTCGCGCGTGCGCAGGCGCACGGGCCCGCCCCACACGCGGGCGACGTTGCGCAGGGTCTCGCCGGCCTCCTGGAGCTGCAGGTCGCGGCCCTCGTGGCAGTGGAGCAGCTCCAGGGTGTCGCCCTCGACGCCCTCGACGCGGATCTGCGGCATCCCGCCCCAGGAGAGGTCCCGCAGGATGCGCGCCTTGACGGCGCGCCAGTCGCGCTCGAGCACTTCCGTGCGCCCGCTGCGCGGGTTGCGCCCGTACAGGAACAGCTTCTGGGCCTCGACGAACTCCTCGTCGAGCAGCGCGTCCACGAGGCTCGAGTCGTTGTGCACGCGGCGCAGCCGGAACAGGTCGTGGCCGCGGCGGGCGGCGTGGCGGAACAGCTCGATGCCGATCTTGTACGGGTTCAGCTGCCCGGGCGCCTGGGCCGTCGCCATGCTGTGGCAGTCGGCGAAGTCCACGATCTCGTCGGGGCCGAGGATGCGCTCGGTCAGCAGGCGGCTGTGCCAGTACGACGCCCAGCCCTCGTTCATGATCTTGGTCATGCGCTGGGGCTGGAAGTAGTACGCCTCCTCGCGGACGATCCCGAGCAGCAGCCGCTGCCAGGGCTCGAGCGTCGCGTGCGCGTGCAGGAAGCCCAGCAGGTCGTGGGTCGGCGCCTCGCAGGCCTCGGGCGCGGCGGCGCGCCCCCCCGCCTGGCGCAGGTGCTCGCGCAGGGGCAGGTACGGGTCCACCAGCGTGTCCAGGCACAGGGCGACGTCCAGGAAGCCCTCGACGGCCTCCTGCCCCTGCTGGTCGACCAGCGCGCGCACCTGGGCGCCGTGGCGCGCCATGGTGTCGAGCATGTGGCGGTCGGTCGGCTGGAACCACTGGTTGTGCTTGAAGAAGTCCGCGTGCCCGAACACGTGGGCCATGACGAGCTTCTGCTCGAGCAGCGAGTTCGAGCGCACCAGGTAGGCGACCACGGGGTCGTTGTTGATGACGAGCTCGTAGATCTTCGAGACGCCCCAGAGGTAGCCCTTCTCGAGGCGCTCGTACTCCATCCCGAAGCGCCACGAGGGGTAGCGGACCGGGAACCCGCCGTAGGCGGCCACGCCGTTCACGTCGCTGGCGTCGAGCAGCTGGAACACCACCGGGTGGAAGTCCAGGCCGTGGTCGCGCGCCACGCCCTCGATGAACTCGGCCAGCCGGGCGAGCTCGTCCGGCAGCTGCGTGCGGTGCGCGGGGGCGGCGCCCATCAGCGGCCCTTCCCCAGGAAGCTGCGGATCGAGGCCGCGATGTCGTCGCGGTCGCCGACGCCGGCGGTCACGACGCGCTCGTCGTACCCCAGGGCCTCGTCCAGGTCCTTCTTGAACTGCCCGGAGCCGTAGGCGCTCTTCACCTGGCCGTAGCAGAACTGGTTGACGCGCCCGAGGATCTCGTCGCGCAGGATCGAGATGCACCGCTCGGTGTCCCGCGCCGACCAGTTGTCGCCGTCGGAGTAGTGGAACGGGTAGATGTTCCAGTCCTCGGGCCGGTACTTCTCGCAGATCAGCTTGAGGCACAGTTCGTAGGCCGAGGAGATCTTCGTGCCGCCGGACTCGCGCAGGTGGAAGAACGCGTCCTGGTCGACGGTCTTGGCCACCGCGTCGTGGACGATGTAGACCACGTCCAGGTTGCGGTACTGGCTGCGCAGCCACGTGTCGATCCAGAACGCCTTGATGCGCACGATCTCCTTCTGCTCGCGTCCCATCGAGCCGGAGACGTCCATCATGTGGAAGATCACGGCCGACGAGTCCGGCCGCGGCGCTGCCCGGCGCGCGCGGAAGCGGCCGTCGTCGCGGATCGGCACGACGCGCGGGTCGGCGGGGTCGAACTCGCCGGCGGCGATCGTGCGGCGCAGCGCCTGGCGGTACGTGCGCCGGAAGTGGCGCAGCGAGTCGGGGCCGGTGCTGTCGATGCTGGTGTAGCGCGCGCCCTCGGCGCTGAGCTCCTTGCGGCCGCGCGGGCGGATGTTGGGCAGCTCGAGCTCCTGTCCCAGCATCTCGGCCAGCTCCTCCAGCTCGACGTCGACCTCGAGGATGTGGCGCCCCTCCTGGTCGCCGGCCGCGCCCTGGCCCTCGCCGTCGGCCTCGCCCTCGACCGGCTCGCCCTGCTCGCCGTCGCCCTGGCCGACGCCGGACTTCGAGTTGTCGCCGAAGCGCAGCCGCGGCAGCTCGATCTGCGGGATCGGCACCGAGACGGCGTGCTCGCCCCGGCGGGCGATCAGCTCGGACGTGGACAGGTAGCGGCGCAGGTCCTTGCGGATGCGCCCCCGCACGATCTGGCGGAAGCGCTCGCGGTCGGCCTCGATCCGGAACATCGAGCCGGCGCTCCTAGGCCGCCTCGAGCGACCCCGCCTTGGACTCCCCGCGCGCGAACAGGCCGGCGACGTGCTGCAGCACGGCGTTGGCCGACAGCTCGTCGTAGCCGAACCGGCGCATCAGACGGTGGCGGATGACGCCGATCTTCTCCTGCGTGTCGGGGTCGACGACCGTCGAGACCTCGCTGGTCAGCTGGATGGTGTCGCGGCGGTCCTCGAACACCTTCAGCTCCAGCGCGCGGCGCAGGCGCTTGTTCTTGCGGTAGTCAAAGGTCTCGCCCCGAGCATGGGCCTCGGTGACGTAGCTCATCAGCTCGTAGCGGAAGTCGTCCTTGCGCGGCTCGGTGACGTCGATCTTCTCCTCGATCGAGCGCATCAGGCGCTCGTCGGGGTCGCTGGGAGCACCGCTGGCCCCCACGACCTGCTCGCGCGTCGTGTACGCGCGCACGTTGTCGACGTACTTCGAGCACAGCCGGTCCAGCGCCTCCTCGTCGGCGGCGATGGCCTCCTGGACCTCGACCTTGATGACGTCCTCGTACTCCTCGCGGATGGCGCCCAGCAGCTGCACGTAGCGCTTACGCGTCTCCTCGTTCGACACGAGGCTGTGGTGCACGAGGCCCTGCTCGAGGCTGTCGAGCACCTCGAGCGGCCCGACGACGGGCGCGTCGGACACGACCGCAGCCGCGATGCGGTCCAGCACGTAGCGCGGGCTGATGCCCGCCAGGCCCTCGCGGCCCGCGGCGGCCTGCATCTCGCGGACGTGCTCCGGGCCAAACCCCTGGACCTCGGCGCCGTCGTAGAGGCGCGCCTTCTGCAGCATGGTCAGGTTGGGGTGGGTCGGATCCTCGAGGCGCGTCGTGACGGCCCACAGGGCGGCCATCTCGAGCGTGTGCGGCGCCAGCGAGCGGCCGCCGAGGCAGCGCCGGTCGAACTGGCGCCGGTAGATCTGCACCTCGTCCGAGGCCGCCAGGTTGTACGGCACGTCGACCTTGATCGTGCGGTCGCGGAAGGCCTCCATCAGCTCGTTGTTCTGGAGCTTGCGGTACTCGGGCTCGTTCGTGTGCCCGAGGATGACCTCGTCGATGTGCGTCTGCGCGAACTTCTTGGGCTTGATCGAGTGCTCCTGCGTCGCGCCCAGCAGGTCGTACAGGAAGGCGACGTCGAGCTTCAGCACCTCGATGAACTCGAGCAGCCCGCGGTTCGCCACGTTGAACTCGCCGTCGAAGTTGAACGCGCGCGGGTCCGAGTCCGAGCCGTAGTGCGCGATCAGGCGGTAGTTCAGGTCGCCCGTGAGCTCGGTCGAGTCCTGGTTCTTCTCGTCCTTCGGCTGGAACGTGCCGATCCCGCGCCGGTCGTGCTCGGACAGGGTGAAGCGGCGCACGCGCACGTGCTCGACCACCTTGGCCCAGTCGCCCTGGTAGCGCTCGAACAGGTGGCGGTAGTAGAAGCGGCTGACCGGGTCCAGCTCGCCGTCGATGCGCAGCGCGTACTCCCGGCGCCAGGCTGCGTTCAGGCGGCGCTCCAGCGCGGGGCGCGCCTCCTCCGGCACCAGCAGGAGCGGGTCCTGGTTCATCGGCGACGGCACGACCTCGCCGTCGACGTGCCAGTCGAAGGTGTACAGGGCCCCCTCGGGAGACCGCGAGTACTGCTCGAGCCCGCGCTTCAGCAGGCGGACGATGGTGCTCTTGGAGGAGCCCACCGGGCCGTGCAGCAGGACCACGCGGCGCTCGGGGCCGTACCCGCGCGCACCGGCGCGCAGGATGCGGACCAGCTGGTCGAGCGCGTCGTCCAGGCCGAAGACGGCGTCGCGCCCGCCGGTGAACGGGTCGCCGAAGAGCTTCCACCGGGCGGGCGCGTTCTCGCCCTCGCCGCGCTCGGTGCCGTACCACTCGACGGCGTCGAGCAGCCGCTGCCACGCGTTGCGCGCGACGCCGGGGTCGCGCTCGACGACGTGCTCGAGGAACTCGGGGAAGCTCCCCTCCCAGGACAGCGCCGCGCGGGCGGCCGCGTCGACTTCGCCGAGGAGGGACTGGAAGAGAGGTTGTTCGCAGTCGGTCATGGTGGATCGTCCGAACCTGCGCTGGGGACGGGGGCCTGGGGGAGCGCGGGGGAGAGCGCCTGTTCCCCTTCGGCCGGGCTTCCGGCGAATCTGGAGCCGGCCGCACCGATCGTTCCCGATCGCGCCGGCGGCGGGCCCGGCCGACCGGCGCACGGTCGGCGGCGCGTCACGCGCGCGTGCGGGGGGGAGGGGCTACCCGCGCGGGGTCGGCGCCCCGCAACGGGTCCCTAGGACGCTGCCCCGCGGCGTTCCACGGAGTTCCTGCTCGTCGCTGACGGACCCCGCCGCGAGGGCGCGGAGGACGGCGCGGGCGCGCTCCTCGCGACCCCCGCGGTCCGCGGCCGGCGCGGTCCCGCGCACCGGATTCCGGCCGGCGGGCTGCCCCGCGGGGCCCGCGTCGCGATACTGGCGCCATGCACGCCCGTCCCGGACAGCCCGGCGCGGAGCGCGGCGCGCCCCTCGCCTGGAGCGTGCTCGCGCTGGTCGCCGCGTTCCTGGCGCTGGGCCTGGGGCGCTCGCTGCTCGGCGTCCACGGCCCCGGCGAGGACCCCGCGCACGCCTTCGACGCCGACCACGCCTGGGCCCACCTCGAGGCCCTGGTGGCCCTCGGCCCGCGCGTCGCGGGCACGCCCGGCGGCGAGGCGGCGCGCGCGTACATCGAGGACGAGCTGCGCGCCCTGGACCTCGAGCCGGTGCGAGAGAGCTTCCGCGCGCCGACGCCGAAGGGGCCGCTGCAGATGGCCAACGTGTACGTCGACCTCCCCGGCGAGGAGCGCGACGGCGAGCCCGCGCCCGTGGTCGTGATCGCCACGCACTTCGACACCAAGGACCTGCCGTTCGAGTTCGTCGGCGCCAACGACGGGGGCTCGGGCACCGCCGTGCTGCTCGAGCTGGCCCGCGCCCTGGCGGCGGCGGACCCGGGGCCGCTGACGTGGCGCCTGCTGTTCCTCGACGGCGAGGAGGCGGTGCGGCGCCAGTGGCTCGACCCCGACAACCGCTACGGCTCGCGCGAGCACGTGCGCCAGCTGCGGCGCTCCGGCAGCATCGACCGCGTGCGCGCCTGCGTGCTGCTCGACATGGTCGGCGACGCGGAGCTGAAGCTGACGCGCGAGACGTACTCGGACCGGGAGCTCCTGGACCTCTTCTTCGAGGCCGCCCGCCGCGGCGGCCACAACCTGCGCGTCGGGGCGCGCGGCCAGGCCGTGCGGGACGACCACCAGTCCTTCCTGGAAGCGGGCGTCCCGGCGGTGAACCTGATCGACTTCGAGTACGGCCCCGGGAACCGCTACTGGCACACCGAGGACGACGTGCTCGAGCACTGCTCCGCCGAGAGCCTGGGCGCGATCGGCGAGATCGTCCTGCTGGGCCTGCCGGACCTCGAGGCGCGCTACGGCGGCCCCTGAGCGCGCCGGCGGCTCCGGTCAGCGCCGGAAGGTGCCGCGCGCCTCCACCGCGGCGTGGCACTGCTCGCAGCGGACGCGCTCGGGGTGCGTCGTGCGGATCTCCTCGCGCGCCGCGGGGCCGGTGTGGCAGGCCGCGCAGTTCTCGCGCAGGAAGCGCCCGTGCGGCCGCACCGGCGGCGCCCAGGTGTGCTGCCGCGTGCCCCGCCGGAGGTCCTGCCGCAGGCCGACGAACGAGCTGGCGACGAACTCGCCGTCGGTCTCGCGGTACACGTGGCACTGGACGCAGCGGCTGGCCGCGCTGAGCCCCTGCGTGCGCTCGTGGGGCGAGGGCGGCGAGAAGCCGAGCTCGGGGAGGACCACGCCCGTCTCGTCGTGGCACGCGGTGCAGTCGGGGCCGAGCGGCGCGTGCGGGATCACCGGCGGCGCGCCGTCGTAGGCCCGCCGGGAGGCGCGCACCACGGCGGGCGAGCGCGCGTCGCTGGCCTGGGCCGCGACGCCGGGAGCGCAGCCCGCGGCCAGCGCGACGATCGCCAGCCCGAGCACCCGCGCTCCCGCGCGCCTCACGACTTGCCCCCCACCGGCTCGACGCGCACCGCGGCCTTCTTGTAGTCGGGCTCCTTGCTGAGGTTGTCCATGGCGTCCAGCGTCAGCTCGTTCACGAGATGGTGCTCGTCGAAGAACGGCACGAACACGCTGCCCCGCGCCGGCTTGCCGCGGCCGTCGACCCGCGCCGGGAGCTCGATGCTGCCCCGCCGGGACGCGACGCGCACGCGGTCGCCGTCCTTGATGCCGAGCTCGGCCGCGTCGGCGCGGTTCAGCTCGACGTACGCCTCCGGCGCGGCCTGGTGCAGCTCCTTCACGCGGCGCGTCATGGAGCCCGTGTGCCAGTGCTCGAGGATGCGGCCCGTGCTGAGCCACATCGGGAACTCGGCGTCGGGCACCTCGGCGGGCGGGTGCCAGGGCCGCAGCCAGATCGCCGCTCGCTCGCCGTAGCTCTTCGCCTTGTAGAAGTGCACCCCCTTGGACTTCTTCACGTAGGGGTCGTACCCGGCGGCGTAGCGGTAGCGGGTCTCGACGCCGTCGACCACCGGCCACAGCTTGCCGGGCGTCTCCTTCAGCTCCTGGTACGAGGCGAGGTCCTTGCCGATCCCGAGGCCGAAGGTGCGGTACTCCTCGTACATCGCCTCGTGCCAGTCGCCCTCCCAGGGGAACAGGTGGCCCATGCCCATGCGCCGGGCGACCTCGACGATCTGCCAGGCGTCCTCGCGGGCCTCGCCCGGCGGCTCGACCATCTTGTTCCAGTGCTGCGTGCGGCGCTCGGAGTTGCCGAACATCCCCTCGCGCTCGACCCACGCGGCCGCCGGCAGGACCAGGTCCGCCACGTCGGTCGTGGGCGTCGGGTAGATGTCGGACACCACCACGAACGAGCCGTCGCCCGGCTTGCGCTCGAAGCGCGCCAGGTTCGGCATCGACACCCACGGGTTCGTGGTCTGGATCCACATCGCCTTCACGTCGCCGCGCGACAGCGCGCGGAACATGTCCACGGCGTGGTAGCCGGGCTTCGGGTCGATCGTGCCGGGCTCGAGGCCCCAGATCTCCTCGGCGCGCGCGCGGTGCTCCGGCACGGTCACGGCCAGGTCCGCCGGCAGCCGGTGCGCCAGGGTCCCGACCTCGCGGGCCGTGCCGCAGGCCGAGGGCTGCCCGGTGAGGCTGAAGGGGTTGTTGCCGGGGCGCCCGATCTTGCCCGTGACCAGGTGCAGGTCGGTGATCAGGTTGTTCATCCACGTGCCGCGCACGTGCTGGTTCACGCCCATGCACCACAGGCTGACGGTCCCGCGGTCGCGGGCGCCGTACAGCTCGGCCAGGACCTCGACCTGGCGGGCCGGGACGCCGGCGAGCTCGGCCACGCGCTCGGGCGTGTAGTCGGCCAGGAACTCGACCAGCTCGTCCCAGCTCGACTCCCGCGGCTCGTCCTTGAACCCGTAGCGCTCCCCGGCCTCCCCGCCGACCCCGAAGCCGATCGCGTCCAGGTCCTCGATCCCGCGGCGGAGCACGCAGTTCTCCTCCACGAACGAGCGGTCGACCATCCCGTCGCGCACGAGCACGTGCAGGATGCCGTTCGCCAGCGCCAGGTCCCCGTTCGGCTTCACCGGCACGAACAGGTCGGCGTAGTCCGTCGTCGGCGTCTGGCGCGTGGCGATGTCCACGATGCGGACGCCGGGGTTCTGGCGCTTGTGCTCGAGGATCCGGCTGAAGAGCACCGGGTGCATCTCCGCCATGTTGTTGCCCCAGAGCACGAAGTCGTCGCCGGCCTCGAAGTCCTCGTAGCAGCCCATCGGCTCGTCGCTGCCGAACTGCGTCATGAAGCCGACGACGGCCGAGGCCATGCACAGCCTGGCGTTGGGGTCCAGGTTGTTGCTGCGCATGCCGCCCTTGACCCACTTCAGCGCGGCGTAGCCGTCGAACACGGTCCACTGACCCGAGCCGTACACGGCGACGGACTCCGGACCGTGGTCGCGCAGCGCGTCGCCGAACTTCTCGGCGATCAGGTCCAGCGCCTCGTCCCAGGAGATGCGCTGCAGCGTGCCGTCGGCGCCCCGCCGCTGCGGGTACAGCAGGCGGTCCTCGCCGTAGAGGAACCCGGGCAGGTGGTAGCCCTTCACGCACAGCAGGCCGCGGTTGACCGGGCTCGCCGGGTCGCCCTGGGCGGCGACGACCTTGCCGTCCTGCACGCCCACGAGCACGCCGCAGCCCGTCCCGCAGTAGCGGCAGGGCGCCTTGTCCCAGGTGACGTCGGGGTTCCCCTCGCCGCGCGCCAGGGCGCCGTCCGCGGCGAGGCGCTCGGCCTCCGCGCGGTCGCGGCACGAGAACGCCGCCACCCCGGCGGTGGCGATCGACAGGTTGCGGAGCAGCTCTCGGCGATCCATGGTTCCCTCCGGGGCCTAGTCCTGGGCCTGCCAGGCGTGCTCGGGCCGCGCGAGCACCTCGTCCACGTAGGACAGGACCGCGTCGGCCGCCGCGCCCTGGCCCTCCTCGCGCGCGTGCTCGCAGATCTCGCGCACCTGCGGGATCAGCTCCATGTAGAAGCGCTCGGCCACCTCGTACATGCCGTGCCAGTGCGCGTAGTCCGGCGCCATCATCGAGGCCCCGTGGCGCGCGCGTCGGCCCTCGTGGTGCCACAGGTAGAACCAGGTCCACTCGACCTCCTCGTCGAACTGCGTCGGGGTGATGAGCTCCTCGTCCCGCAGCCGCTTCATGATCTCCTGGCCCGGCTTGGCGAACTTCTCGTTGTAGAGCACCACGAAGTCGTCGTACTGCTCGTAGAAGGCCGTCACGTAGTCCTGCGTGTGGCAGACCGAGCAGACCTCCTGCATGCGCGTGCGCTTCGCCTGCCACGTGTCCGCGGTCAGCAGCTCGCGCTCGGCCGGGTCGGTGGCCGTCACGATCTTGTGGTTCAGGTCCGTGTCCATCAGCAGGCTGACCGGCGGGCGGTTGGTCCACGAGATGCGCTCGCCCGGGTCGTGCGTGATCCGCCCGCCGTTGCGGACGTTCCCCGACATGTGGCAGGTCGCGCAGGTCGGAGCCTGCGCGTAGTCCTCGCCCAGCACCCAGTCGGCGGCCGACAGGTTCATGTCGTCCTTCAGGTCGCGGAAGGCCACGCCGTGCTTGGACTCCTCGTAGATCTCCTTCTGCGGGTGGTCCGGTCCCAGGTGGCACTTGCCGCAGTTCTCCGGCTGGCGCGCGCGCCGCGGCGAGAAGTCGTGGCGGCTGTGGCAGGCCGAGCAGGCGCCCAGGGACCCGTCGAGGTTGATGCGCCCGATGCCCGTGTTCGGCCAGGTGGAGGCGTGGTAGAGCGGACGGCCCTCGGCGGTGCGCAGGACCTTCGCGACGGCCTCCCGGTTGGTGGGCTGGCCGTTCTCGTCCGGCACCAGGTCGTCGACGGTGATGCGGCCCCCGTCGGTGGACTGCAGCGCGATCTTCGAGCCGTGGCACTGCTGGCAGCCGGTCGCCGCGCTGGCCAGGCCGTTGACCTCGGTCACGGCCATGCCCGGCGTGGGCGAGTGCGGGTTGAACGGCGCGCGGCTGCCCTCGACGGTCTCGGCGAGGAAGTTGTCCAGCGAGTGCAGGATGCTGCCGGCCGCCGCGTGGTGGCTGCGCTCGAACTCGTCGAACACGGCCTCGTGGCAGCGCGCGCAGTCGCGCGGCGTCACGACCGTGGCGATCGGCTTGCCGTAGTGCGAGAAGACGTCCACGTCGCCCTCGTACGCCTCGTGGCACTCGAAGCAGCCGACGCCCTTGGCCGCGTGGGAGCTGCCCTCCCAGTGCGAGACCAGCCCGGGCGTCGTCTGGAGGTGGCAGTCGACGCAGGCCTTGCTGCTCTCGGGAACCGAGACGTGGGCCGTCAGGCCGCTCTCGGCGCGGCGGCGCTCGACCTCCATCCACTGCACGAACACCAGCGACAGCAGGAACAGGGCGCTGAGGGAGGCGACGATCCACTTCTTCGCGTTCAGGGACATGGGCTCGGCGGGGGTGTGGGGGTCGAGGCGGGAGACGGGCTCAGTGGGCGACGGCGGCTTCCCAGACCGTCAGCGCGACGATGGCGAAGACGCCGAAGATGCCGATCCAGACGCTGGCCTCGCTCCGCGGCCAGCGCCGCCGGATGGCGTCGTCGAGGAAGGGCCAGGCGAACATCACGAACAGGATGAAGCCGCTGCTCAGCACCGCGGCCGTGCCCGAGAACAGCTTCAGCCAGCGGAACACGACGTAGAAGAACCACTCGGGCTTGATGACCTCGGGGGTCGTCAGCGGGTCGGCCGGAGGCCCCATCGTCGCGGGCAGGACGGTCGCCAGCGCCGCCAGCAGGATCATCAGAACGAGGCCGATCGTGAGCTCCGACAGCAGGTGGTCGGGGAAGAAGTTGAACGTCCGGGGCCCGTCGTCGGGCTCGTCCTCGAAGCGGAACTCCGTCACGCCCTGGAGGCGAATGATCGCGACGTGAACGCCGATCAGCAGCACCATCGCCGTCGGCAGCACGGCGGCGTGCAGCACGAAGAAGCGGGACAGGGTGTGCTCGTTGTACACCTCTCCGCCGAGCATCATGTCGCGCAGCAGGGGGCCGACGACGGGCACGCTCTCGCCGATGTTGGCCCCCACCGTGGCGCCCCAGTAGCTGAGCTGCTCGTAGACCAGGCTGTACCCGGTGAACGCCACCATCAGCGTGCACATCAAGAGGCACATGCCGATCATCCAGTTGATCTCGCGCGGCTTGCGGTAGGCGCCCGTGAAGTAGACGCGCATCTGGTGCAGCACGACCGCGGCGATCATCAGGGTGGCGGCCCACTTGTGCAGGCTGCGCAGGAACCAGCCGAAGGCGGCCTCCTCGGTGATGTAGCGCACCGAGTCGTAGGCCGTGGCCGGGGAGGCCTGGTAGTAGAACGCCAGCAGGATGCCCGTGACGATCTGGACGACGAACAGGTACGCCGGCGTCCCCCCCAGGCACCACCACCAGCGCTTCAGGTGGTACGGGACGGGCTCGTTCGTGTAGGCGCGCAGGTCGTCGCCGGAGATCGGCAGACGCTCCCGGAACCACCCCGCGACGGCGTTCACGCGGGCCGCCCTTCGCCGGCGGCCCCGTCCGTGTCGTCCACCGGGTCGGCCCCCGGCCCGCCGTCGCCGTCCCGCTCGAGGCACGCGTCGTGCCCGGGCCGCGAGATGCCGCCGGCGCGCGCGACCGTCAGCCCGTCGGTCGGCGCGAGGATGTAGAGCAGCCCGTCGACGATCCGGAGCCGGTAGCGCGGCAGCGACTGGCCGGCCTCGCCCGGCGGACCGCCGGTGCCGCGGCCCTCGGCGTCGAAGGTGCCGTTGTGGCACGGGCAGAAGAAGCGCTCCTGGGGCCCCTGCCAGTGCACCTGGCACCCCAGGTGCGGGCAGGTGCTCGAGAGCGCCACGAAGTCCGCGTCGGGGTCGTTCCCCGCGCCGACGCGGGCCACGGTCACGCGCTCCCCGGTCGGGAGCCGCCAGGCGACGGAGCTGCCCGGCTGGAGGCGCGCGAGCTGGGTCACGTACAGCCACTCCTCCGCCCGCCGGTGCGCGGGGTACAGGTAGCGCGCCGACATCGCGCCGCAGGCGCCGTAGCTGACGGCGACCCCCGCGGCCATGGCGGCGGTGCCCGTCGCGGCCAGGAAGCCGCGACGGCCGGGTGTCGGCCCGTCGGCGCTCGCGTCGGAGGGCGGAGGCGTCGGGTGGTCTGCCATGGTGCGAATACGGGCGCGACTACAGCTCGCGCGCCAGCACGCGGACCACGTCGAACGTCGAGACGATGCCCTTCACGGTCTGGTCCTCCACGACCAGGACCCTGTGGATCGACTCCTTGGTCATCAGCGCGCACACGTCCTTGAGCGAGGCGTCGGGCTCGACGGAGATCACGTCGGGGTTCATCCAGTCGGCGACGCTCTGCCGCCCGAGGACCTCGGAGCTGTAGTCCTCCTTGCCGAGGATGTCGCGCTCGAGGTTCTCGGACCAGGACTCGTCCTCGGACTCGGCGTTCGCCATGGCGAAGTCGCGGTCGGCGTCCAGGCGGCCGTCGCGAACGTGCTCGATCCGCGCGATGTCGCTCGACGACAGGAAGCCCACGAGTCGCCCGGCGCGATCCACCACGGGGGCCCCGCTGATCCGGTTGCCCTCGAACGTGCTGATCGCTTCCTCGATCGAGTCGTCGACGTTCAGGTACGCGACGTTCTTCTGCATCAGGTCGGCAGCGGAGAGGGTGGTGAGGGTCGTCATGGCGTTTCGTCCTGTCAAGCGGAGCCCGCGGTCCGGTGCCGGGTACCGCCGAAGCGGCCGCCCCGGCCCGCGCGGGTCCCGAGGGTGTGGTGGGGGTTGCCCGACCGCCGGACGAGCGGGTCGAGGCCGGTACGGTAGTGCCTGGCGGCCGCGGGCGGACGAGATTTGCGGAGGTTGGCCTCCGGCGTCCGCCGCGTCGGCGCCCGGGGGGGCGTCGGGGTCGCGTCCGGCACCCGGCTCGCCGGCGGGGTCGGGACCCCGCCAGGGGCCGGGCCGGCCCGGGTCGCCGCGCACGCGGGGACCCGTTCGCTCGCCGCGGGGAGCGCGGCGCGGACCGACGGGACACTCCATCCCATACCCCTATGCTGGGGTCTGGGAGGCGGGGGACCATACGCTCTAGCGCCGATCCGGCCTACGCACTTGGGCACCTCGCCCACCCGGAGCCGGGCCCGCGCGTGCCGGGCCGCCGGGACGTCGTCGGCCGCCCTCAGCGCAGGGCCACGGCGATCGCCGTCGACCCGGCCCGCTCCGAGGAGAGCTCGAGGCGCAGGGGCACGGGCGCGCCCTCGCCGGGCGAGTCCTCGGGCTCGCCGTCCTCCCCCGCGTCGATCACGAAGCGCACGGTGCGCCGCTCGCCGCCGGCGAAGGGCGCCAGCACCAGCCGCGCCGGATCGCCGCGGGTCGCGGTGAAGGCGTCGGCGCCCTCGGCGCGCACCGCGGCCGCCAGCGCCGCCGCGCCGGAGAGCTCCAGGCGCACGCGCCCGCCCGCGCCGCCCTCGGCGCCCGGCAGCGGCGAGAGGGTCGGCAGCGCGCCGACGTTGCGCAGGGCGACGTCGACCCGCCACAGCGAGCCGCGCAGCCGCGTGACGCGCGGCTCGTCCATCAGCAGGTACGGCAGCTGCCGCCCCAGCACCCGGATCGCGTCCGTGGCGCGCGCGCCCAGCGCCTCGAGCTCGGCCTCGAGCACGGGGGCGCCGGCGAGCCGCGTGTCGGTCACGAAGCCGTGCGCGCCCAGGCGCCGCTGGGCGAAGGCCAGCAGCCCGCCGCCGGGGTGGAACGGGCCGGCGGCGTCGCGGTCGAGGGCGAAGCCCGCGCGGACGTCCCCCCCGGCGCCGCCGTCCAGGCGCCGGTAGGCGGCGCGGTCCGCGCCCGGCGGCAGCTCCGCGGGGTCCACCGGGGCGCCCGGCTCGCCCAGCACCTGCAGCAGCGCGACGTGCCGGTGGCGCTCCAGGAAGTCGGCCAGGGCGCGCGTCTCGGGCCGCGACAGCGGGTACGGCCCGGCGCCGCCGCCGGCGCGCCACGCGTGCCAGCCGACCGGGAAGTTGCGGTCGAACTCGACCGCCGCGCCCGCCGCCGGCGGCGCGTCCCCCACCAGCCGGCGCTCGCGGTCGTCGGGGTCGAGGCACGGCGCCACGTAGATCGTCGCGCGCCGCAGCAGGCTGGCCACGCGCTCGTCGGTCGCGGCGCTCGTCAGCAGGCCCTCGATCGCGCGCAGGGCCGCCTCGGTCGAGGCCACGGCGCCCTCGCCGAAGCCCGCCGCGACGAGCAGCGCGGGCTTCTCCGCGGCCGGCGCGCCCTCGGCGTCGCTCAGCGTCGCGAGCCACAGCGCGCGCCCCTCGGCCGACTCGCCGATCCGCCCGATCGACAGCGCGCCGGGATGGCGCACGGCCAGCGCCCGCAGCAGCGCGCCGACCTGGTCGAACGACCGCGGCGTCGCGCGGTCGACGTCCGCGGACGGGTCGCCGCCCGTGACGGCCGGTGCACCGGCGCCGCCCGGGGCGAGCGCAGCGTCCTGCGGGCCGGCGCCGCCGCGCTCGTGGCCGAGGAGCACCAGCAGCGCGACGAGACCGGCGACGGCGGCGCTCACGGGTGGACCTCCAGGGCGCAGGGCGCGGCCCACGGCCCGCGCGCGCGCAGCTCGACGCGGTCGCCCGGCGGCAGCAGGAGCACCCAGTCGACCGCCGCGCTGGACTGCCCGCCGAGCAGCCGGCCGAGGCAGGTGCGCTCGCGCCCCGCGAGCAGCTCCGCCCCCGGCGGGAGCGCGAGGACGAGCTCGACCCCGCACGGCTCGTCCGCCGAGCGCCAGCGCTCCGACGGCCACAACCCCGTAGGCAGCCCGCCCGCGTTGCTCGCCCGCACCGACAGCACGACCAGGTCGCCCTGGCGCCGGTTCTCGACCAGGCGCAGGCCGAGGCGCGGCAGCGCGTGTGCGACCGCCAGCGCCGCCTCCGCGCCGCCGCCCGCGCGCGCGGCGAGCTCCTCCTCCGGCGGGTTCAGGCGTGCGTGGGGCTCCCAGCCGCCGACGAGCGCCGTGCGTCCCCCGCCCAGGTCGACCAGCACCCAGTCGCGGAAGTCGAGCCCGCCGCGGCGGTCGTCGTTCCAGCGCGCCCAGGCCGGGTCGTGCGCGTAGGGCGTGGCCGGCGGCTCCGCGGCGGCCGCGGCGAGGGCCGCGAGCGACGGCGCGGGGTCGACGGGTTCCGCGGGCGCCTCCGGGGCGACCCCCCACGGCGCCAGCTCGAGCGCCAGCACGCCCAGCGACTCGTACAGCCAGTCCACCGCCGAACCGCGCGCGGAGCCCGCGGCGCGGAAGCGCGGCGCGGTCCCGCGCGCCTCGAACCAGGCGCGCGCGGCGGCCTCGAAGGACGGCGCGTCCACGGCCAGCTCGTCGTCGCCCGCCCGCAGCGCCTGCACCAGCGCGCGCGGCAGGCCCACGCCGCCGTGGTCGCCCTGGAACACGAGCGCCGCCACCGTGCGCCGCTCGACGGCCAGGTCGGCCAGCGCGCGCGCCGTGCGGTCGGAGAGCGGCAGCGAGCCGCGCAGCGCGTCGGGGCCCGCGTCCTTCCCGCCGCCGGACGCGCGCGGGAAGTTGCGGTCGAGCACGAGGCCGCCCGGCGGGTCCTCGTTGAAGCGCCCGTCGCCGTCGTCGTCGCGCCCCTCCCGCGTCAGCACGTAGCGCGGCGAGTCGCCCGGGCGCGCGCGCACCAGGAAGCGGCGGTCCTCGCCGAGCACCCACGGCCCCTCGGCGTCCTCGACCAGCATCGCCAGCGCGAGCCCGTCGCCGTCGACGTCGTCCGGTCCGTCCTCGTCCACCGCGCCGTCGCCGTCCTCGTCCACCGGCGTGCCGTCGCGCCCGTCGCTCCAGCCCGCGCGGCGCGTCCGCTCGAGCGCCTCGGGCGCCGCCCAGGGCAGCGCCACGAACACGACGTCCGCCGGCCTCGCCGCGGGGTCGGCGAGCAGCGCGTGGGCCGCGGCCAGCACGGCCTCGCCGCCGGCCAGCGACACGCCGTCCAGCCCGCCGAGCAGCAGCACGGTCGGACGCTCCGCGACGGGCACGTCGCTCTCCCCGCGGATCTCGAGCGCGTGCACCGGCCGCCCGTCGTCGCGGCGCGACAGCTCGACCAGCCGCGCTTCCTCCGGGCGCGCCTCCGCCCAGCGCGCGAGCAGCGCCTCGACGCTAGAGAAGTCCCGCGCGCCGGCCTCGAAGGGCGCGAGCGCGACGGGGTCGCGCGCCTCGCCGACCGGCTCCTCCCCGGCGCCCTGGCCCGCCCGCGCGAGCGACACGGCGAGCGCCGCCGCGAGCGCGAGCGCGCCGATCCGACGCAGGCGCCCCGCCGCGGCACACGCCGCGACGCGGCGCCGGGTCCCTCGTTGCGACCTGGAGCCTGCCACCGGTGAACGCGCCGATCGGGCGCGGGACGGGGTATCGGCCCGCCGCGGGTCCGTTCTGAGGTCCATCCCGGCCGCGCCGGGGGCGGCCCGCTCGGCGCGGCCTCCCCGCCCCTCCGGGACGGACGGCCCGGGCGCTCCGCGGGCCGGGGGGTCGCGCCGCGGCTAGACCAGCTGGTCCTGGAGCAGGACGGCGAAGCCCAGGAAGGCGAAGAAGCCGATCACGTCGGTGACCGTGGTCAGGACGATGCTCGAGGACTGCGCGGGGTCGAGGCCCATGCGCTTCATCACCACGGGGATCGCGGCGCCGGAGAGGCCGGCCGCGGTCAGGTTCACGATCATCGCCAGGCCGATGACCACGCCCAGGTAGGGGTTGCCGTTCCACAGCCAGGCGATGGCGGCGGTCACCAGGCCGACGACGAGGCCGTTGACCAGGCCGATGACGCCCTCCTTCACCAGCAGGCGCCGGACCTGGTTGTGTGGGATCTCGCGCATGACGAGCCCGCGCATGACGACGGCCAGGGACTGGGCCCCCGCGTTGCCACCCTGGCCGGCGACCACCGGCAGGTAGACCGCCAGGACGGTGATGCGGGCGATGACGTCCTCGAAGACCGCGACCACCGAGGCCGCGAGGAAGGCGGTCGCGAGGTTGATGTGCAGCCAGGGCAGGCGCTTGCGCAGGCAGAACCCGACCGGCGAGAAGGCGCGCTCGTCGCGGCCGACGCCGAAGAGCGTCTGCAGGTTCTGGGTCGCCGTCTCCTGCGCGCCGGCGAGCAGCTGCGTGGCGCGGACGACGCCGAGCAGGTGGTTCTGGGCGTCGACCACGGGCAGCGACGTGAAGCCCCGGCCCGACAGCGTCCGCAGGGCGGTGGCCGCGTCGTCGAACGGGCTCACGCTGATGACGTCGCGCGTCATGATGTCCCGCAGCAGCGTGTCCTCGTCGGCCAGCAGCAGGTCGCGCATCGGGATCACCCCGACGAGCTGGCGGCGCTCGTTCACGACGAACACGTTGGACGGCGTGCGCCGCATCGGCCCCGGACGCCGCAGCCGGTCGACGGCCTCCTCGACCGTCAGGTCGTCGCGGAAGGCGGAGTAGTCCGTCTTCATCACGCGCCCGGCGCTGTCCTCGGGGAACGTCAGCAGCTCCCGCATGGACTCGCGCAGCTCCTCCGGCAGGGTCTCGAGGAACTCCTGGCGGCGGTCGGCGGGCAGGCTGAGGAGCACGGCCGCACAGACCTCGGGGCCGCCGGTGCCGAGCACGGGGGCCAGCCGCTCGGGCGTGACGGCCGTGGCGACCGCGGACACGAACGCCGGCGAGAGGTGCGGGAGCAGCCGCTCGAGCTGGTGGCCGTTCAGGGCCTCGAGGACCTCCATCGCCCGCTCCTCGGGGAGCCCCTCCAGCGCGTGCGCGCCGCCCACGGGATCGCGGGAGCAGTAGCGGACCGCGAGGGGCAGGAACGGGCTGGCGGACGCGGTCGTGGTCATGGTCGCCTCCTGTCGGTGCGCCCCGGGGGCGCCGGAGCTCAGGTCGGACCGCCGTTGCGGCCGGCGACGGCTGCAGCGGCTTCACCGTCCTCGACGGCCGGCTCGGGCTCTCCCGGCTCGCCGGCCGCGCCTGGCGGCGGTCGCGGCACGAGCACGTCCGTCGCCGTCGCGTCGTCGTCCGCGCTCGCCTCCGGCTCGGCGTCGTCGTCCGCGGACCCGGCCGCGGGCGCCCCCGTCCCGGCCTCGTCGCGGGCCTCGGCCGCGGCGCGGGCGTCGCCCGTGGCCTCGGGAACGAAGTCGTCCACGTCGGTGAACTCGACGGCCACGTGGCGCGACACGCCGCGCGTCTCCATGGTCACGCCGTAGAGCGAGCGGCAGGCCGCCATCGTGCCCTTGTTGTGCGTGACGATCAGGAACTGCGTGTCCTTGATGAAGCCGTCCAGCATGTGCAGGAAGCGACCGATGTTCGCGTCGTCGAGCGCCGCGTCGACCTCGTCCAGCACGCAGAACGGGCTGGGGCGCGACTTGAACACGGCGAAGAGCAGCGCGAGCGCCGTCATCGTCCGCTGGCCGCCCGACAGCAGCCCGATCGGCAGCATCTCGCGGCCGGGCGGGCGCGCCACGATCTCGATGCCCGCCTCGAGCGGGTCCTCGGGGTCGAGCAGCTCGAGATCGGCGCGGCCGCCGCCGAAGAGCGACCGGAACAGCCCCTGGAAGTGCTCGCGCACCTCGGTGAACGTCTCGAGGAAGCGCCGCTTGCTCTCCTCGTTGATGGTGCGCAGCGTCTCCTCGAGCGAGCCGCGCGACTCCTGCAGGTCCGTCTTCTGCTGGCGCAGGAACACGAAGCGGCCCTCGATCTCCTCGAGCTCGCTCAGCGCCTCGGTGTTCACCGGGCCCAGGCGGTCGAGGTCGCGCTTCGACGCCGCGACGCGCTTGTCGAGGCGGTCCAGCGCGCCGGGCTCGGCCAGGGCCTCGTCGGGCTCGAAGCCCTCGCGCAGGCCGGCCTCGTCCAGGCCCAGCTCGTCGTCGGAGCGCCGCAGGAGCTCCTCGCGGGCCAGGTCCAGGCGCTGCTTCTCGAGGCGGTGCTCGGAGCTGCGCGAGAGCACGTCCTCGAGCTCGCGCGTGACCGCGTCCACCTCGCGGCGCGAGGCCTGCAGCGCCTCGCGGCTGGCGCTCTCCTGCGCCCGCAGCTCGGCCAACGCGGCCTGGGCCGCCGCCAGGCGCCCCTCGGCGTCGGCGCGCTCCGCGAGCAGCGCCTCGACCTCGGCCGCCTTGGCGTCGGCGTTCTCGCGGTGCTGCCGCGCGCGGGTCTCGGCGCGCTCGAGTTCGGCCCGCGCGGCCTCCGCCAGGCGGCGCGCGTCGGCGAGCTGCTGCTCGACGCGCTGGCGCACGCCGGCGGCCTCCGTGGCGGCGATGCGCGCGGCCTGCTCGGCCGCCGCGAGGTCGTCGCGCCCGCGCTCCAGCGCGTGGCGGCGCTCCTCGAGCTCGGCCAGGCGCGCGTTCTCCTCGCCGAAGCGGCGCTCGGCGTCCGCCTGGGCCTCGCCGGCCGCGGCGACGTCGCGCTCGAGCTGCGCGATCTCCTCCTCGAGCGAGCGCGCCTCGCCCTCGACGACCTCCAGGCTGGACTCCAGGTCCACGCGGCGCGCGGCGGCCGCCTGCGCGTCGCTGGTCGCCTCGGCCTGCCCGCGCAGCGCGCTCTCCAGCTCCTGCTCGACCGCGGCGAGCTCGGCGCGCACGGCGGAGCGCTCGGCGTCGGCCCGCGACAGCAGCTCGCCGACCTCGTCCAGCTCGGACGCCAGCCGTCCGGCCTCGCGCTCGAGCTCGTCGGCGCTCGAGCGCCGCCCGACCGCGCCCTGCGCGATCTCGCGGTGACCGCCGACGAGGCCGGTGGCGTCGACCAGGTCCCCGCCGGGCGTCACGAAGCGCAGCGCGGGGTGCTCGCGCACCAGCTCCAGCGCGGCGTCGAGGTCGCGCACCAGCACGACGTCGCCGACCAGCAGCTCGACCAGCCCGCGCGCGGGGTCGTCGGCCACGACGAACTCGGAGAGGCGCCCGTAGACCAGCTCGACGCGGTCGCCCTCCAGCTGCGGCAGCGGCGGGAGCTCGCGGCGCGCCAGGCCCCCGGCGGCGACGAGGCGCGCCTGGCCGCGCTCCTCGCGCTGCAGCCACCGCGCGATCTCGCGCGCGGTCGCGGGCTCGTCCACGACCAGACCCAGGGCGCGGCCCTCGAGCGCGGCGTCCAGGGCGCGGGCGTAGCGCGTGTCGGTGCGCACGTGGTCGGCCAGCACGCCGCGCAGCGCGTCGGCGAACGGCCCCGGGGCGGTGCCCTCCTCGAGCAGCGCGCGCGTGCCGGCCTCGAGGCCCTCGCGCTCGCGCTCCCAGTCGCGCAGCGACGCGACGCGGGCGGCGCCGCGCGCGCGCTCGAGCTCGATGGCGTTCTTGCGGTCCAGCAGCTCCTCGGAGCGGGCCTCGAGCGCGTTGCAGATCTGGTGGAGGATGTGACCGCGACGCACCGCCGGGGTGGTGGCCCACTCGGCCTGGGCGGCGCGGGCGGCCTCGACGGCGGCGGCCACGTCCTTGGCGCCGCCGCGGGCGGCCTCGAGCCGCTCGCCGACGCGCGCCGTGCGCCCGTCGAGCCCCGCGCGGGACTCCTCCAGGTGCCGGCGGCGGTTGGCCGCGGCGGTCTTCTCGTGCAGCAGCTCGAGCACCGCCTGGTTCTGGGTCTCCGAGCCCTCGCGCACCTCGCGGTACTCGCGCCGCGCGTCGCGCAGCGCCTCGCTGCGGCCCTGGGCCTCGGCCTCGGCCGCGGCCTGGGCGTCGGTCGCCTCGCGCACCGACTCCTCGAGCGCGCGCGCCTCGGCGTCGCCGGCCTCGAGCTGCGCGCGCAGCTCGTCCAGGCGCGCCTCCTCCTCGCCCGCGGCCTGGCGCCAGCCCTCGATGCGCGAGAGCAGCTGCTCGTGCCGCTCGCCCAGGGCGCGCACGTCGCCCGACAGGCTGGACACGGCCTCCGTGCGGCGGTCGACCTCGCCGGTCAGGTCGCGCTCGCGCGCCTCGCGCTCGCTCAGCGACTCCTCGCCCGCGGTGCGCGTGCGGCGCAGCTCCTCGGCGCGCCGCTCGAGCTCGTCCAGCGCGCGCGCCAGCTCGGCGACGTCGCCGTCGCCCTGGGCCAGCCGGTGCTGCAGCAGCCGCAGCAGCCCGTCGCGCCACTCGTCGCGCACGGCGATGTACTTCTCCGCCTTGCCCGCCTGCATCTTCAGCGAGCGCACGCGGCCGGACAGCTCCTGGATCACGTCGTCCAGGCGCAGCATGTCCTGCTCGACGCGCTTGAGGCGCGACTCGGCCTCCTTCTTGCGCTGGCGGTAGCGGCTGACGCCCGCCGCCTCCTCGAAGATCGCGCGGCGGTCCAGCGCGTTGGCCGAGAGGATCGCGTCGATGCGCCCCTGCTCGAGCACGGCGTAGCCCCGGCTGCCGAGGCCCGTGTCGAACAGCATGTCGCGCACGTCCTTCAGGCGCGCGCGCACGCCGTCGATCAGGTACTCGCCCTCGCCGGACTGCTCGACGCGGCGCGTCAGGCTGACCTCCGGGCCGCGGTCCTCGAGCCGGCCGGCGCCGTTGTCGAGCACCATCGTCACCTCGGCGATCGACATCGCCGGGCGGCTGGCGGAGCCCTTGAAGATGACGTCGGTCATCCCCGAGCCGCGCATCGACGTCGGACGCGTCTCGCCCAGCACCCAGCGGATGGCGTCGACCACGTTGCTCTTGCCGCAACCGTTGGGGCCGACGATCCCGGTGAGGGTCTCGGGGAACTCCATCACCGTCTTGTCGGCGAAGGACTTGAAGCCGAAGAGCTCGAGTCGTTTCAGCTGCATTCAGGCGGGGCGCGTATGGGTGGCGGCCGGGGTGAAGAGGTCGGGGGTGTCCGCGGCGCGGACGGCGGGGTCGTCGGCGAGGATCGGCCCGCCCTCGAGCGGGCCCTCGAGGTGCGCGGCGCGCGCGGCGACGAAGCGGCGCCAGACGGCGGCGGGCGACGCGCCGCCGAGCTCCTCGCGCCAGCCCCCCAGGGCCTCGGGCGAGGACGCCAGCGGGAACGGGGCCAGGGCGCCGGTCGGGACGGTGGAGAGCAGGGCGGCCTCGGCGCGGCCGAGGCCCTCGTCGAAGGCGGGCGACAGCCCGAAGCCGTGGCCGTAGGGAGCGGCCGGGTCCAGGCCGGCGCCGACGCCCTCGGCGAAGAGCAGGCGCTGGGCGTGCTGCGGCAGCTCCGCGTCGAGCCGCGCGAAGCGGGCCGCCGCGCGCTCGCCGAAGAACGGCGACACGACGACCGCCAGGCGCCGGGCCTCGCCCAGGCGGCGGGCCGCGTCGCACAGGAAGCCGAGGATGCGCGCGCCCTGGCGCGGCCGCACCTCGCCGTCGCCGAGCAGCTTGAGCGCCTCGCGCAGCCCGACGGGTGCGAGCGCGTAGCCCACGCGGCCGCGCAGCGCGCCGGGGCGGGCGCCGGCGCTGCGCTCCTGGAACACGGAGAGCGAGTCGAGCGCCTGCAGCGCGAGGCGCACGAGGTCGGAGAGCGCCTCGAGGAAGTGGTCCTCGCGCCACGGCCCCGCGCGCCAGGCCAGGCGCGGCAGGTTCAGCGCGACGGCGCCGCCGCACGACACGGCCGCGCGCTCGCGCGGGTGCCGGCGGCAGCCGGGACCGGCGAAGCGCTCCTCGGGGCGGCCCCAGGTCGGCACGACGCGGCCTCCGGCGAGCAGCCGGTCGAGGTCGCGCGCGGCGCGCTCGTCCGGCCCACCGGGACCCTCGCCTCCCTCGGGGCCCAGCAGCTCGTCGAGTTCCGCCCCGTCGAGGAAGAGCCGCGGCCCCAGCGGGTCGGCCGGCAGCGCGGCCAGCTCGGAGAGCAGCGCCGCGGTCACCCCGCGGGCGCGCGGGCCCGGGCTGCCGAGGTCCAGGCGCGTGCCGGTGGCGTGCGCGACGGCGCGCAGCGCCCGCAGGAACGACGCCAGGCCCTCGCTGCGGCCGGTGCGTCCGGGGCGTCCGGGGCGCCCGCGCGCCAGGGGCTTCAGCAGGGCGCCGGGATCCTCGAGCACGCAGGCGGCCGCCGCGTGGCGCGCGACGCCGCCCAGCTCCTCGAGCACCTCGAAGGGCGCCGCCGGCGTGGGCGGGCCGCTCGCGAGCAACTCGGCGGGGACGCAGGTGACGGCCAGGCGGTGCAGCCGGCCGACGTCGTGGATCTCGAGGTCGCCGTCGAGGTGGGCCTCGCACACGTGCTCGTCGAACACCTCGTCGAGGACGAACCGGCGCAGCACCTCGCCCGCGACGTGCACCTCCGGCGGCTCGCGGCCGGCCGCCGCGGCGGGCTCGCCCGCGAGCGGCCCCGCGCCGGTCAGCAGCGCGCGCAGGTCGTGGCGCGGCACGCCCACCAGGCCCTGGCGGCGCAGCGCGGAGGCCAGGCCCAGGGCGACGAGCTCGTTGTCGACGAGCTCGCGGATCAGCGACGTGGTGATGCGCTTCAGCCCGGCGTCCAGCACGCGCCGCTCGACGCGCGAGGCGACCTCCTCGGCCAGGCGCCGCGGCAGGTTGGCCTCGTTCATCAGCGCCGCCACGATGCGGCCCTTGCTCCACGTCGAGCTCTTGCGCGACTCCTGCACGCGCACGCGGCGCAGCTCGCCGCGGTCGATCGGCGGG
>JAUIDW010000049.1 GCA_030428395.1 bacterium
TGGGGTGGTCCGTCGCTGACAACGGACCGCAACTTTCTTGTGCGGAAGCAGCCGAAGGACGTCCACGGTTCCTTCGAAGCCGGTCCAGCTCGAATCCGACATGAGCATGTCCCTCGACTCCAAGTCGTTCCAGGCTCGCTGGGTGTTCGCCACCACGGTCGGCTTCACGGCGGCAGCGGCGATCCGCATCGGCTTGCCCCGGCACAGCTGGACGGCCGCCTTGCTCGTCGGCGTAGTGCAGGGCTGCCTGCTAGGCGCGAGCCAGTGGCTCGTGCTCCGCTCGCTGATTCCCGACGCCCGCCGGTGGATAGCCGCGACGAGCGCCGGATTCGCACTCATGCTCGGCGCTTACTTCTTCGCCGACGCGGCAGGATTCGTCGGTGAACTCCAGTTCGAGCGGTTCCCCGGCGTGGCCTGGCTCCTGCGAGCCGCCGCCCTCGCCATGCCGCTTGGCCTCCTGCAGTGGTTTGTCCTGCGTGCCTTGCCGCGGAGTCCCCTCTGGACCCCGGTCGTCATGGCGAGCTACTCCCTCGCCGCGGGCGTGAGCGCATTCCTTCAGGTCGGAGGCATCGCTGCGGTCCAGCACCTTCCGGGGCCGATCTTCACACTGGTGGCCGACGGCGTGGTCCCGGGCAGCCTCCTCGGCGTCTTCACCGCGACCCCTCTGGTCTGGATCGCCAGTGGCAAGTCCCTCCGACCGCTGCTCTCGCGGCTGTTCCCGCCGTCCACCCGGCGAAATCGGGCCTGACGCCGCGCGCTGACGGTGGCTCGGTGCTCGGCGACCTCCGCCGTGACCACTTGGCCGGTGCTTCATCGAATCCGCTGTTGCCAGGGCGCCGCTCGTGTAGCCGACCCGTAGAGTCGAGCGGTGGACTCGGGAGTTCAGAGTCCGGCGCGTACCCACACCGTTCGAGGAATGGCCTTGCCCACCCGTTGCCAGTGAGGAACAAGAGGCGTCGCGGTCTCCAGTGGCGGATCATCACGGTACTCCTCGGTCCGGTGAAGGCTAGATCACGCGCAGGTGTCGCTCTGCCGTGTGGTTGGGAGGCAAGGCGCAACAGGCTGTGGCGGAAGCACCACAACCCGTCGAACGTAGTCCGCTGGATCACGGAGTCATCCGGGTCCGTCCACGTCAGGGGGCGATCGCGAACGTCATGCCGTTGGTCAGGGAGTCGCCGAAGCCGGCGGGGTCGGCGGGGTCGCGCTGGAGCCACTGGGTGTGGACGGTCTGGCCCGTCGTCAGGAGCGGGTCGTTGCCGGACTGGACGACCGGGTTGAAGTTGCGCTTCAGGAAGCCGGTGCAGGGCGGCGTGCCTTGCTGCGAGGCCACCTTGGGGGGCAGCAGGCGCGTCACGGGGGCCTTCACGCAGAGCTTGCCGCCGTGGAAGTCGAGGTTCGACTTCTTGAACGAGTAGAGCAGGAAGCCGGCCTCGTCGGGCAGCACGTCGTTGGCGACGAGCTGGAAGGACCCGGTGCTCGTCGCGCTGGCGAGCCCGCTGCTCGTCAGGAACGGCACGCAGCCCAACGAGTTGGTCTTGCCCGAGCAGAAGCTCGCCGGCGGATCCGTCAGGGTGATCCGCACGTCGTCGATGACCCAGCCGAGGAAGTCGTTCTCGAACGGGTCCAGGGGGACGAACCAGAACCGGATGCGGACGCTGGAGCCCAGGTACGGGGTGAGGTCGACGACCCGCTGGTACCACTCGAAGATGCGGTCGCCCTCCTCGACGATCAGCCAGGGGCCACCGTCGACGGAGACCTCGACGTAGCGCGAATCGTACTGGCAGATGGCGCACTCGGCCTCCTCGTAGCTGTCGAACACGAGATGCGCCGCCCCCGCACTCGCCGGCAGGGGAATGGCCGTGTTCAGCTCGAGCCTGGCGGGTACCGAGAACCAGAACGTGCACATGCTCGGGTCCCCGTAGTACGCCGCCTTCGTGCCGCTGGGGAACGGCGTGATCGACGCGAAGCAGCCCGTGCTCGCGTCCTCGAGCTGGAACCAGGGCGACGCCGTCCAGTTGCCCAGACCGGCCTCGAAGTCGTCGAAGAAGATCTCCTGCGCCGCGGCGAGGGGAGAGAGGAGCAGGGCGGCCACGGCCGTGGCCAGGGAGGTTCGTGAGAAGGACATCGGGGACTCCGGGTGGGTGGATCGGCGGGCTCTCGAGCCCCATGGGGGATCGTCGCGGCGCCGCGTGGCATCGAACCCGGATTTCTCGCGCCCCGCCGCCTGAACGGGCCCTCGTAGGATAGACCCTGGACCATGCGAGACGCGGACCGGGACCCCTTCCTCGCGAGCTACGACGCGCTGCACCGGCTGGCGCGCGACATCCTCGGCGACGAGCACGAGGCGCACGACGTCGTGCAGGACGTCTGGCTCGAGATGGGAGCGGCCCGCGGCGTGCGCGACTGGGCGCCCTGGCTGCGCGCCGTGACGCGGCACGTGGCCCTGCGCGCGAAATCCCGCGGGGCTCGCCGCGGCCAGATCCACGAGGCGTCGAATCCTCCCGATGCCGAACTCGCCGCGGACGAGCGGGCGGGTCGCGCGGAGCTGTGCGGCCTCCTCGAGCGGCTGGTCGCCGACCTCGGTGAGCCGTACCGGACCGTCGTCCGCAGCCGCTACCTGGAGGAGCGCGGCTACGAGGAGATCGCGCGAGCCGCGGGGACCACGCCCTCGACCGTCCGCAGCCAGCTCCGCCGGGGGCTCGCGCGGCTGCGGGACACGCTGGACCGGCACCACGGGGGCGAGCGCGCGGTCTGGACCGCGGTGTTCCTGCGCACGTTCGGACCCGAGCCCAGCGACGGTGCCGCGCCGACCGCAGCGACCGGGCGCACGGCCCGGGCGGCTCTCCGCGACCCGCGCGCCTGGGCCAGCGCTGCGCTCGTGGGGCTCGTGGCGGTCGTGGCCGTCGGCTGGCTCGCGGCGCGCGAGCCCAGCGAGCGGACGCTGGACGTCGCCACGCGGACGGAGCGTGCCTCGCCCGCAGCCCCCGAGCGCGCTTCGGCGGACCCGGTACGCTCCCCGCTAGGTGCGCTCGCCGCGACCGAGGAGCCGCCGGGCCCGGAACCCGCGCGCGACGTCCCGGGCATCCGGTTGCGCGTCGTCGACGAGCTCGGCCGCCCCGTCGAAGCCGCGCACGTCCACCTCGGCCGGTCCCGCGGAGGAGCCGAGCCAGTGGGCACGACCGACGTCGAAGGTCGCTTCGAGGTCGAGGAGCCGCAGCCCGACGTCGCCGCGGAAGGCCCCGACCGCCACCACGGGAACTACGCGGTCGGCGAGGCGTACCTCACCGTCGAGAAGGGCGGCATGCAGAGCTCGCCGCTGCACTACTTCGACTGGGAGAGCGCCGCCGGCCAGGCGCTCGAGGTCCGCCTCGTTCACGGCGACTTCCGACTGGTCGGGCGGATCGTCGACGCGGAGGGCGCAGGCATCGGAGGAGTCCAGGTGGGCCTCAACCGGGGCGCGCAGGTCGCGCCGCGCGTCGAACGCGCGTTCCGGATCATGCCGTACTCGACGGCGACCTCGACAGCGCCCGACGGCTCGTTCGAGATCCGCGGTCTCTCGCCGGATCCGCAGCTGCTCTCGGCGGACCATCCCGAGTACGTCCTCGCCCAGCAGAACCTCCCTGCGGAGGCCTGGTCGACGGGCGGCGAAGTCGAGGTCGTGCTCGAGCGCGGCGTCGTCCTGCGCGGAACGGTCCAGGACGGATCGCAGGTACCGGTCGATGGTGCGCTCGTGCGCCTCTGGAGGTGGACCGAGGGCGCGCCGCGCACGGCGACGACCGGCCCCGACGGCCGCTTCGAGCTCGCCGGCCTGCCGCGCGAGACCGTACGGCTCTTCGCCTCGTCCGCGACCGGCCCGACGGGCCGCGCCACCGCGTCGACGGCGGTCGACCTGCGCGCCGGGGAGCCCGCGACCTGGACCGCCACGCTGGTCCCGTCGGGCGACGTCGAGTTCGAGCTCGTCGATCCGTCGGGCGCGCCCCTCGACGGCTGGCGCGTCCAGCTCGCCACGGCGGAGCGCAACTGGTTCGCCGCGGTCACGACCGGTCCCGATGGAGTCAGCGCTCCTCTCGCCGACTGGCCGCGGGAGCCGCTGGACCTGCACGTCTTCCGCGCGGGGCCGGACGAGAAGTTCCCCGCGCACGTCGTCCATGGGTGGACGCCGTCCCCGGGGCGCGAGCGGTGCGTCGTCGACGCCGTGGGCAGCGTGCCCGGCGCCATCCACGCCAGCGTCCGCCAGGCGAGCGGCGACCCCTTCCCCGCCGTGCACGTCTACCTCTCGAGCCTCGCGTCCGGGATGATCACGCGCCCCGAGCTCGACCCGGGCACGGGGGCATTCGCCGTCGACCAGCTCCCCCCCGGGGACTACCTGGTCATCGCGAACACGCCGAGCGGCAAGGCGGACCTCGCGCGTGTCTCGCTCCTCGCCGGCGAGACCCGCGACCTGGGCATCCTGCGCGCGCCGGCGGCCGGCTGGCTGACGGTCGAGCTCGACCCTCCCGCCGACGGCGAGATGGCGAGCTACCTGCTCTACGCCGACTGGCCCCATCGCGAGGGCGTCAAGCCCCAGGCGATGATCGGCGGCGCGGGCGTCCCGACGCGGCGCGAGCTCCTCGCCGGACCCTACGAGGTCGAGGTGACGATCGGAGCGCGCGTCGAGCGCCGACGCATCGAGCTGAAGGCCGGCGAGGAGACCGTGGTGCGTCTGGACTCGCCGTCGAGCGACCGCTGATCGGCGCGAGCCGGGGAAGGGAAGCGACCGTGCCCGCGATGCGCTCCTTTCACGGCTCCCGGGGCTCGGCCTCCCCCATCAGCTCGACACCCTCGACCTCGGCCCGCCGCCGGGCCGGCGAGTCCAGCACCACGCCAGCGCGTGTGCGAGCTCCGGTTCCTCGAGGTCCGATCAGCGCACGATGGGCGAGAGCCACGTGTCCTCGTAGCCACCCTCGACGAAGGCCGCGGCGGCTCCCTCCATACTCGGAATCGCCCGGAGCCTGATCGCGCCCCCGAGTCGATTCTGGTGATCAGGCTGCGCTCGACGCGGCGCTCGCGGCCCTCGGGGACGGTTTCGACGAGGGGCGCCGTCGAGCCGCTATCCGGCGTGCGTTGCTGGTCGCCGCCTCGTGAGCCGTGGGGTTTTTCTCGATTCGTCGCCGCGCCATTGGCGTCCCGCGGAAAGCTCGGGAGGTGAGAGACGCGAGTTTGCATCGCGCGTTCGTGCGCTTCCGGAACGAGGGCGACGGGGCTGCGCTCGCGCGGGTGTTCGACGCGACGGCGCGGGAGCTCCTGGGCGTCGCCGCGCACCTGGTGTCGGACCCGAGCGCGGCGGAGGACCTGGTCCAGCAGACGTTCGTCGTCGCGATCGAGCGCAAGGACGACTTCGACCCGTCGCGGAAGCTGCGCCCGTGGCTCTTCGGGATCCTCGCGCGAACGGCCGCTCGGGCGTGGCGCGACGGCGCGCGGTGCCCCGACCCTGGACGGCTCGATGCTCGTGCGCCAGCGGAGCCCTGGGAGGAGGCGTCGTCGGCCGAGGTGCCTCGTGCCATCGAGGAGGCGCTGGAGAAGGTGCCGCCGCACTACCGCGAGGTCCTGGAACCCTACCTGCGCGAGGACAAGGCGGCCGAGACCATCGCGCGGGAGCTGGGGCGCGCGCCCGGCACGGTTCGCTCGCAGATCCACCGCGGCCTCGACTGCCTGCGCCGCGCCCTGCCCAGCGGAATGCGCCCGCTGCACGGTGCGGGCTGGCTCGGGGCACGCGGCATCGACGCGCTGCGCGAGGACGTGCTGGCCCACGCTCTCGGACGGGCCAGCGCGGCTTCCAGCAGCGCTCCGGGGCTCGGCACGACCGGAGGCGGTCCGGCGACGGCGTCTGCAGAAAGCGCGGTGCCGACCGTTCTGGCGGCCACGGAGACTGGGAGGACGGCGGTCGTGCTGTTCGCCGCTGCGGGATTCGTGGCGCTCGGCATCGGAGCGCTCCGGGTCCTCGGGTCGGAGGATGGAGGTGGCCCCGGCCCCCACGAGGAGGTGTTCGCGCTGGGCGCTGCAGACGTGGACGGGACCATGCCGGAGGCGGTGGGGCCTGGCCGGAGTCGTGGTCGGACGGCCGCCGGGAGCTTCCGGGGCCGTTCCAGCGAGGGGCAGCGAAGGCAGGTCGAGATCCCGTGGCACACGTTCGACGGATCTCCCGACGTCGTGGGCGTGGTCGTCGACGAGGACGGCGCGCCCGTCGGCGGTGCCGCGGTGCGGGCGGTGCACGGACAGCGCGTGGATGGTCCGGAGCTGTGGGTGCAGAGCGACGAACGAGGCGCGTTCGAGCTCGGCGACCTGGGGGCGGGGTACTGGTTCCTGTCGGTCGACGACCCGCGATTCGCACCCACGTGGTGGCGCGAGGTGTTCGTCCGCCTGAGGTACAGACAGGCGCCGGAACGAGCGAAGCCCCACGAGGTGACGATCGAGCTTCACCGGCCGCGGAGGGCGCGCGGACGGGTCGTCGACGCGCGCGGAGAGCCCGTGGCGGGAGCGCGGATCACCCTCGCGGTCGAGCACGTCGCCGGCCGGGAGCGACCCGTACAAGGCCACTACACGAGCGTCGTCCAGCTCGTGACGAGCGACGGCGAGGGCCGTTTCACCCTCGAGCGCGTGCGTCCGGGCACGGCTCGCCTGGTCCTCGACCATCCGGCCTTCGCGCGGACGCTCGCCGTGATCGACGTCCCGAACGAGGATGCGGTGGTCACGATGGAGAGCGGGCTCACGCTCGAGGGCGCCGTCCGCGCGGGCGGCGAACCTCTCGCGGACGCGGCGCTGGTCGTCACCCAGACACGGCGGGCCAGCCTGTCGATGCTGCCGGGCGGCGCGGAGCGACTCGTCCTCCGCACGGATGCAGACGGCGTGTTCCGGGTCGAGCAGCTGCACCCGTTCCCCAGGAGCCTCGACATCGGCGTCCCGGCTGTGACAGTCGCGGTAGAGGACCCGGACTGGGCAGGGTGCGTCGCGGTGTTCCAGGTCGAGGGGAGACTCGGCCCCGCGGTGGTCGAGTGCGTGCGCCGCGAAGACGACCCCGAGCCGGATTGCGCCGAGATCGGGCGCGCTCCCGAGCGCGAGCTCCGTCACCAGGGCCAGGCCGTCGGCGACGGCTCCCTGACCGTCGTGGTCCGCGGCGTCCCCGGGCTGGCCGACGTCGGGCTGATCGCAACGCTCTCGAGACAGGAGTCGGCCGATCCAGGGCAGGTGCTCCGCCGCGAGGAACTCGGCGAGGGTCGGGCTCACCGGTTCGAGGCTCTGCCTCCCGGCCGGTACACGGTGCATGTCGCCACGGGCAGTTCCTCGCCACCGATGAACTTCCCGCCGGCCACCATCGACCTCGGCGATCGCGAGGTCGCGCGGCTCGAGGTCGCGCCGGGCCGTGCCCGCGTGACCGGCAGCATCCTGGGCGTGGACGGACACCGGTCGACCGGCTGGATCTCGGCCCGGCCGCTCGACGTACCCGGCTGGCCGGGGGATGGAGTCGCCCGCGGTTCGGTTGGCTCCGGCGGTTTCGTGATCGACGGCATCCTGGCGGGCCGGTGGCTCCTGGAGTACCAGGACGAGAGCACCCAGTCCCACACCCGCGAGGTCGTGGTCGGGCCCACCGAGACTCGCTTCGACCTCGAGCTGCCCGCCGGCCGGATCGAGGGTCGGCTCGTCGGCATCGAGCTGCCTCCACGCCGGCGAGGATCGCTCGGCCCGGTATGCGTCTTCCCGCGTGGCTGGGGGACGATCGCCGGCAACCGCGGGACGTACCTGCACCCCGACGAGGAGGGTCGCTTCTCCGCCCAGCACATCGAGCCCGGGATCTACGACGTGTTCGTGCGCGCGCGGGCCGGCACGGTGATCCAGCAGGTCGAGCTGACGGCGTCGAGCCCGGTGGTGCACGTCGAGCTCCGGCACCCCCGGGATCCGGCGTCGATCCGCGGCCGGATCGCCGGCCACGTGCACGAGGGTGGACGGCTCGGGGAAACGCGGTACCTGGCAGCCTGGCCCAGGGACCCGCACGGCTACTCCTTCGGAACCGGTCACTGGGCAGAGATCGACGAGGACGGTACCTGGGCGATCGAGGGGCTCCCGCCGGGCGAGTACGGCCTGATGGCAACGGGCAAGGACTCCGCGCACGCGGGGATCTGGGTCCCGGGAGTCCGCCTCGCCGCCGGCGAGGAGCAGGTCCTGACGCTCGAGGACCGGCCCGGCCGGCTGGTGGTGGTCCGTCTCGACCACGGGGACGGGCCTGCCCGGATCGGCCAGTGGACGGTCGAGATGCCGGATGGGACAGCCGTGCCGTACGGCGTCTTCACCGGCAGCTCGCCCTCTGGCGACCGGGCGCCGGAGACGCCGTTCGCGTTGCCGTACGGCCGCTACCCGCTGGAGGTCGACTTCGGCGGCGTCCGCGCCAGGACGACCATCCACGTCGAGCCGGGCCCGGGCACCCTCGACGTCAGGGTCGTCCGCCCCTGAATCGAGCCGTCGAGCGGAGGACGTGGCGTGGTGCTTCACCCACCCGCGGTCACTACACGGCTGCCCGGGGGCCGGAGCGCACTTCGTTCATCCGCTGCTACCAGGCGGCCGCCCGCAGGACCGGGCGTGGCCCGGCGACCAGCCGAGGGGTAGCGACCGTGCCACCGGGCCCAGGGGTCGGCACGGCAGAGGCCAAGACCTTCCGCCAGCCCAGCGCCCGGGTCGCCCGCCTGGCCTGCATGGCCGGCGTCCGCGTGACGCTCCCGAACCGCGGCGCACGTTGAGGCCGGACGAAGTCGTAGTGGCAGCGCAGGAGGTCGAGGTGTCTCGCCAGGCGATCCTTGACCCGGGCGTGTGCGATCGTGCGTCGGCCGGGGTAGCAACAGGGAGACCGGATCGTGAGGTTGAGCCGCTCGATGAACGACGTGTCGAGCCGCCCGGGGGAGTCGCAACAGGCGGTGGCGGAAGCACCGCGAGGACGGGAGCGGAGCCCGTACACCGCACGAAGACCAGCACGAGTTCGCATTTGGACCACTATTCGAGCCGGGAGCGTGTGGGGAACATCCTGGAGAGGGAGTTCTCGAATCGAGCCCAGTCGGAGACACCGCCATGTTGCGCAGGTACACGCCAATCCTCACGGTCCTCGCTCTCTCGCTCGTCTGCACGGGGACGGGTCTGTCTCGTCAAGGGACCGTCGCGTCGCCGACGGTCGACGTCTGGCCCCTGGAGTGGGTGGACCAGATCGCGTTGCCAGTCGTCGACCTCGAGGATGTGAGCCGCGAGGACGTGGCGCGCGAGGCGCAAGGTCTCGCGCCACGCTATGCGATTCCGCACGCGTTCGACCTCGACGTTCATTCGGCCGGTACCTGGGAACCGCTTCGACCGGGCTACGTCATGTGGCGCTTGCGCGTGCGCGCTCCGGGAGCCACGTCGCTGAACTTCGGCTTCCGCGAGTACCACCTGCCTCTGCACGGCCGGCTGCTCGTGTACTCGTCCGACGAGATGCAGGCCCTGCGCCCGTTCACGGTCGCGGACAACGAGGAGCACGGGCAGCTCTGGACACCCGTCGTTCTCGCGGACGACGTCGTCCTCGAGCTGACGGTGCCCGAGAAGGAGCTACCGGAGCTCAGGCTCCGGCTGTCCCACGTCGGCTACGGCTATCGCGGCTTCGGAGCACCGCCTCCGGGCGGCGCGCCCGAGTCGGGCTCCTGCAACGTCGACGTGGTGTGTCCCGAAGGCGACGCCTGGCGGAACGAGATCCCCTCGGTCGGTGTCATCTCGACGGGAGGCAGCACGTTCTGCACGGGCTTCCTGGTGAACAACACGGCCCAGGACAGGAAGCCATTCTTCATGACCGCCTACCACTGCGGGATCGGCGCCGGCAACGCGGCCTCGCTCGTCGTCTACTGGAACTACGAGACCAGCGTGTGCGGCGGGACTCCCGACGGGGTCCTGTCGGACTTCAACACGGGGTCGTACTGGCGCGCGGCCTACGCTCCGACGGACTTCACGCTGGTGGAGCTGGACGACGATCCGGACCCAGCCTACGAGGTGACCTTCTCCGGCTGGGACGCCACCGGGGTCGTCACCCCGAGCGCCGTCGGCATCCACCATCCGAACACGGACGAGAAGCGGATCAGCTTCGAGTACCAGCCGACGAGCACCACGAGCTACCTCGGCACCGCCGTCCCCGGCGACGGCACCCACGTCCGGATCACCGACTGGGACCTGGGGACGACCGAGCCGGGGTCCTCGGGATCTCCGCTGTTCGACCAGAACCACCGCATCATCGGCCAGCTGCACGGCGGCTACGCCTCGTGCACCAGCCAGACCTCGGACTGGTACGGCAAGCTCGCCAGGTCCTGGTCGGGGGGCGGGACGGTCAGCTCGCGTCTGTCCAGCTGGCTGGATCCGCTGAGCACCGGCCAGCTCGTGCTGGACACGCTGGGCATCAGCATGACCGCGACGCCGGCTGGTGAAGTCGTCCACGCAGGCCCCGTCGGCGGGCCGTTCACGACGCCTTCCATGGCCTACACGCTGACGAACGTCTCGACGTCGCCGATCGACTACCGCGTCTCCCTGACGTCCTCGTACGGGCTCCTCCTGCTCGACGGGGACACGGCGCCCGTCAGCGGAACCCTCGCGCCGGGAGGCGGCACCGTGCAGATCGCGGTCGCGCTGGATGCTGCCTGCGACGGCCTCGCCTCCGGCGTCTACGTCGAGGACGTGCAGATCGCCGACCTGACCGGCGGGACGAGCAGCCAGCGTCGCCACGTCCTCGAGGTCGGGCGGGTGCAGGCTCACGCGTTCCACCTGGACACCGACCCGGGATGGAGCGGCGACGGCCAGTGGGCCTACGGGGTCCCCACGGGTGGCGGCGGGACGGCCCACGGGAACCCGGACCCGACCAGCGGACACACGGGCACGTCGGTCTACGGCTACGCGCTGAGCGGCGACTATCCCGACAACATGCCGCAGCACCACCTGACCAGCACGGCGCTCGACTGCTCCGGGCTGCAGGACGTCGAGCTCCGCTTCGCGCGCTGGCTCAACGTGGAGCAACCGGCCTACGACCACGCGAGCTTGAGCGTCAGCAACGACGGGATCGGCTTCGTCACGATCTGGCAGAACGGGTCCGAGATCACCGACTCGGCGTGGACCCAGCAGGTCTACGACATCTCGGCCATCGCCGACGACCAGCCGACGGTGTACCTGCGGTGGACCATGGGCAGCACGGACGGCTCGTGGCGCTACTCGGGCTGGAACGTCGACGACGTCGAGCTCGTGGCCTTCCCCGTCCGGGACTGCAACGGAAACGGCGTCCCGGACGACCAGGACATCTCGGGCGGGACGAGCGCCGACGGCAACCGCAACGGCGTGCCCGACGAGTGCGAGGTAGGAGCCGCCGGCCCGAACTCCCAGGCCGGGGGTCCGCGGCGGGTGCTCGTGCGGTAGAGCCGGGCCGGGAGCTCCCCTCCTCCCGGCCCCTGTCCATCAACAACCCCTTCAACGGCGGCTAGCGCGATGAAGTGCTCGTTTCTCGTCTTGTTCCTCCTGCTCGCCGTACCGGCCGCGCTCGCCCACGCTCCGCGAGCCAGCGGGGAGTTCGACTTCGGTGACGACGCGTCGGCGTGGGTCGACGGCGTCCAGGCGCGCGATCTCGCGCTCTTCGAGCGCCTGGGCGCGAGCGTCGACGGCGTATTCGGGAGCCGGGCGCGCGTGTACGTGCCCGCTTCCGGGCTGCTCCAGGAGATCGTGGACCTGGGCTACCGCGTCACGCCCATTCCCGGCGTGGCCGAGGACGACCCCGGCTGGCTGGTCGGCTACCACACGCACGCGGAACTGACGGCGGAGCTGCAGGCCGTCGCGCTGTCGCGCCCGGACCTCTGCCGGCTGTACAGCCTGGGCACTTCCGTCCAGGGGCGCGCGCTGTGGATCATGAAGATCTCCGACAACGTCGCCCTCCAGGAGGACGAGCCGGAGTTCCAGTACGTCTCCACCATGCACGGCAACGAGCCCGTGGGCATGGAGCTGTGCCTGAACCTGGTCCACCTGCTGGTCGACCAGTACGGCATCGACCCCCGCATCACGAACCTCGTCGACGAGCTGGAGATCTGGATCCTCCCGCTGATGAACCCGGACGGGTACGCGAACCAGAGTCGCTACAACGCGCATGGCATCGACCTGAACCGCGACTTCCCCGACCGGATCACGAATCCGGACAACACGACCGCGGGGCGAGCCGTGGAGACCCAGCTCGTCATGAACTGGGCCTTCGGGCAGTCCACGACCCTCTCCGCCAACTTCCACACGGGCGCGCTGGTCGTGAACTACCCGTTCGACTCCGACCCCGACCCCTACACGCCCTACTCGGCGAGCCCGGACGACCCCCTGTTCGTCCAGCAGTCGCTCACGTACTCCGCGCTGAACGGCCCGATGTACGGCAGCCCCTGGTTCCCGCAAGGCATCACCAACGGCGCGGCCTGGTACGTGATCCACGGTGGCATGCAGGACTGGAAGTACGTCTGGATGGGGTGCAACGACGTCACGATCGAGCTCAGCGACGTGTCGTGGCCCGCCTTCTCGCAGATCCCGGCGCTCTGGAACGACAACCGCGACGCGATGCTCGCGTACATGGAGACGAGCTTCTGGGGCGTGCGCGGCGTCGTCGCGGACTGCACGTCCGGCCAGCCCGTGGCCGCGACGGTCCGGGTCGCCGGCATCGACCACGACGTCTACACCGACCCCGACGTCGGCGACTACCACCGCCTCCTCCTGGCGGGCACGTACGACCTCGAGTTCTCGGCGGCGGGGTACGACACGCAGGTCCATCCCGGCGTGGTCGTGGGCTCGGGTGTCACCACGCGGCTGGACGTCGCCATGCACCCGGCCGGAACGGTCGTCACGTACTGCACCGGCAAGACCAGCTCGCTGGGCTGCGTGCCCTTCCTCAGCTCGACGGGTACCCCGAGCGTGTCGGCCACGCTCCCCTTCCGCGTCACCGCGAACGACCTCGTGCCCGGCGAGGCCGGCTTCTACCTGTACGGCGTCAACGGCCGCCTGAACCTGAACTTCCACGGCGGCAAGCTGTGCGTGAAGGCGCCCTTCGCGCGGCTGCTGCCCGCCAAGGTCGCGACGAGCTCCCTGCCACCGCCGTGCCAGGGCCGCATCGTGACGAACTTCAACAACAGGATTCAGAGCGGGAGTGATCCGGTTCTCACGGCCGGTCAGTGCGTGACGATGCAGCTGCGCCAGCGCCACCCGGGCGATCCCGCCGGGTTCGGAGATTCGCTGACCGACGGGATCGACTTCATCATCTGCGACTGATCGGCTCGAGTCCTGTTCTCTGCAGGGGTCCAGGGACCCTCGAGACCGTGTGAGATCCCGTCCCCGGATACGCCGGCGCACCGCCGGGCCGCCGGGGCATTCGACACGGGGGGTGCGGAACCACCAGGCGCGATCGAGCTACGCACCATTCGGGCGAGGACTACGCACCCGGCGGGCGAGGCTTCGCGCCGGCGGGTGGGGGCTGCGCGGCAGAATGGGGTGGATGGGAACCGCGAGTGGGCCACGTGGCGCATCGGGTGGAGGGCGGGCCTTCCTGCACCAGGGCTGGGTGATCGCCAACCACATCCTGGTCTCGTTCCACGTCGCGTTCATCTCGTCGGTCCTGTCGATCCCGGCCGGGGTCGAGACCAAGGGCGAGGTGCTGCGCTTCATCTTCGCCAGCCCGGAGACGCTGGTCTCGGCGCTGTACACCTGGATGGTCTTCCATGCCGGGATCTCGCTGCACGAGCTCGGCCACTTCCTGGAGGCCGCGCGGCTGCGCGCCCTGAACGCGTCGATCCAGGAGCACGTGGATCGACAGCTCGCCCTCCCCCTCGGGCAGCGGTTGCGCTACCTGGCACGCGTGTTCGCGCTCGCGCCGTACGGACGTGCGGTCGGCATCAAGCGCGAGGGTCTGAACTTCTACCCCGACGCGCCCTACAACCTGGCGGTCGCCGCCGCCGGGCCGCGCGCGAGCCGGAACGCCATGCGGCTCGCGCTGCCGCCAGCGTTGCTGCTCCTGGCGCTCGGCCTGTCGCTCGATCTCGCGCCGGCGATCTACCTCGGCCGCCTGCTGCTCGGGCTGGGCGTGGTGACCCTGCTCGATTTCCTGCTGGCGGACGCGGGCAAGTACCGCGAGTTCCAGCAGCGTGAGCAGCGCGCGCGCGAGGCGGCGCGCGCCCTGCCGGAGCCGACCAGCTGGATCGAGACCGCACCGGCCGCCTTGCGCCGGCTGGTCGGGCGCCGCATGCAGGAGGTCCTGCATCCGCGGCTCGGCACCGTCTCCGCGCCCTGGCAGTTCCGCAACTGCGGCATGGGCGGACGCCACACGGAGAAGGAGTATCCCGAGTCGAACGTCAGCATGCAGGAGGCGATGTTCCTGATCCTCGGCGCCACCGACTCCCAGGAGGCCCAGGAGATGACGGTGCGCCTCCAGAAGCGCCTGAAGGAGGTCCTGGAGAAGGCCGAGGGCTGCCGCGTGATGGGCATCGGGCTCGAGGGCGGGCTGGCGCCCTACCTGGAGCCCGCCGGGTACCCGCTGCCCGAGGTGCGCCTGTGGGCCATGATGAAGCAGGCCATCGAGGAGTGCGGCTACCGGCCGGGAATCGACGTCGCGATCGCGCTCGACCCGGCGATGAGCGAGCTCGAGATCGCCTACCGCGAGGAGTTCGACGTCCCCGACAGCGTCGGCCTGTACCTGTTCTGGCGCGACCACTCGAAGAAGGTCCTGGATCGCGACGGCGTGCTGGCGATCTACGAGCAGGCGCTCCGCGAGTACCAGATCCCGATCCTGTCGATCGAGGACGGCTTCTCCGAGGACGACCACGAGGGCTGGCGCCTGCTGCTGGAGGCGCTCGGTGACCGCATCCTCGTCATCGGCGACGACCTGGTGACCACCAACGACCGCACGATCGAGATGGCCGCCTCGCGCGGGCTCATCAATGCCGTCCTGGTCAAGGCCAACCAGATCGGGTCGCTGTACGAGACGCTGCTGGCGATCCTCGTGACCCTGGGCAAGGGGCTCGAGGTGATCGTCTCGCACCGCTCGAAGAGCCCCAACGACGACATGGAGGCGCACATCGCGCTGGCGACCAACTCCCTGGGCCTCAAGGCGGGCGGGGGCTCCAACACCGAGCGCCTGGTCAAGTACCAGGCCGTCACCCGGCAGATGGACCGTCTGGCCGAGCTCGAGACGCCGGACCCGCCCACCGCCGAGCGCGCGACGGTCGAGCGTCTGCGCGCGCGCGAGGAGCCCACCAACGCGGGCATCCCGACCGTCGGGGTCGAGCTCGAGCTGGCCGTGCCGGCCGACGGGGAGCGCCGGATCCGCCTGGCCTTCCAGGGGGCCACGCCCCTGGGAACCTCCGCCGGGACGGGGGAGGCCGTGCACCTGATCGACGGCACGATCGAACACGCCGAGCACCGCGAGACGATCGAGCGCCATCGGGAGCTCTTCCGCGAGCTCGAGCAGGGCGTGGTCGCCTTCCGCCCGGAGGTGACCCGCGCCCAGGTCGAACGCACCGGCGACGCGGACCTGCTCGAGCTCTTCGTCCGCGCCAGCAGGTACGACGGCAAGGGCTGCCTCAACGCCGTCGACAACGTGCGCCAGGTCGCGGCCCCCCGCTTCGAAGGTCAGGACGTGGCCCGTCGGGGACTCCAGGACCTGGATCGCGAGCTGCTCTCGCTCGAGCTGGAGACGGCGCGCCGCCGCGGCAAGCTCGCCGCCAGCTGCTCGGCCGAGCAGGAGGTGCGCGTGATGCAGCGCAAGCAGAACCTCGGCATGAACGCGCTGCTCTCGATCTCGCTGGCCATGGCGCGCGGCGTCGCGAGCGTGAACGGTCGCGAGCTCTACGAGCTCCTGCGCGAGGAGCTGCTGGCCATCATCGAGCGCCTGGCCGCGGAGAACGGAGTCGCGATCACCGGCAGCCGCTTCGACGACTACGTCGCGGCGCTGCGCGAGGTGAACCGCCTGCTCGAGGAGCGCCAGGAGCCGCTCCACGAAGCCCTGCGCCGGACCACGGGGATCTACCGGGTCGGCGAGGAGGCGCCTGCGGAGCCTGGCGGCTCGGCGCCTGAACAGCCGCGGGCCGAGGTCCGGACGACCGCCACCGACGACCCTTTCACCCAGGAAGAGCAGTCCGAGCTGGCGGCGCTGGACCGCGCGCTCCACGCGGCCTGGGGCTCCGGCGGCGACGACGCCGGGCGCTCGGCGGCGCTGCGCTGCTACCTGCACACCATGTCCAGCCTGGGTCGGCGCCACCGGATGTTCGAGATCGCCAACCACCGCATCTTCCGCGTCGACGGCGCCCTGATCGTCCCGTACGACGCGCACGGCGCGCTGGTGGTGCACGAGGTCACCGGAGAGGGCCACCGGGTCGTCGGCCTGCGGCGCTTCCCGCACGGCACGGTCGTCACGGACGAGCTGGTGGCCGAGCTCGCCGGGCGCGGCGGCGAGCCGATCGACCTGGAGCTCGAGATCTACCACTTCGACGTCGAGCGGATGCCCGCGGTCCGCGTCGCGCGGATCCGCGACCTCGCGCTCCTGCTCGAGCGGCTGAATTCCTGCGGGAGTCGCCACGAGGCCGTCTACCTGCTGCGCTTCCTCGTCTCGCGACTGTGCAGCACCTCGTTCCGGGGCTTCCCGGGCGCCAAGAACCTGCAGCCGGAGGTCGCGCTCCTGCGGCGCGAGCTGGCCCAGCTGCTCAACGGCCCCTTCGCGTCTCGCCTGCGCCTCCCGGTGCGCATCCTGGTCCGCAACGTCTCGGGGCTCGTGTCGCGCCCCAAGCTGATCGACGAGCTCTGGCAGGACACGATCGACCTCGCCGAGGTGCACGTCCGGGGCAGCGCCATCACGAACGAGCTGCGCCGCACCGCCCACCACTCGCTGGGCCGCGGCACGCTGAAGATCGCGCGCGCCTACCAGACGTGGCTCGAAGGGGGTCCGCTGGACCTGGCCGACGCCGAGCGCCTGCAGCCCGCCGCCGCCGACGAGGCGGCGCGCGAGAACCCCGCGGCGCGCGAGCTCGTCGCACGCGTCGTGACGACGCTCGAGAACCTGCTGGGCAGCGCGCAGGTCACGCACCGCTTCCAGGAGTGGCGCCAGGCCTATGCCGAGGAGCTCGTGCGCTGCGAATCCGGCAGGAGCATCGAGGAGGAACTCGAGGTCCTGGTCGAGGACGGCATCCGCGGCGACAACCGCTGGGTCTACCACCACCACCTGCGCAGCCTGGTCCGCAAGGTGCAGGACGGCGGCTGGCCCGAGGCGACGCGACGGCCGCTGGAGACCTGTCTCGAGGCGCTGCAGGCGACCAGCCCGCAGGCCGACGCGTTCGACGCCGCCGCCGCCGAACGCGACGTGCGCTCCGCCGTGACCGCCTTCCTGGAGCGCATCCGGGCGGACCACCAGGACGCGCTCTTCCGCGCCCTGGACGAGGTGCTCCAGCTCTACGAGCGCGGCGAGCACCTCGAGACCTTCGAGCGGGACGTCGAGCTGCGTCGCGGGCTCGACGAACTGGTGGGCACCCGGGTGTTCCGCGAGCAGGGCTACTACATGCTGCAGCTCGACTGCCTGCTCGAGGAGCTGGGCTACTTCGCCCTCCGCCACGTGGCGTCGAGCTACGAGGAGAGCGGTGTGCGGCTCTCCGAGTGCCTGCGCATCGTCCACGTGTGCGCCGGCAACCTCGTCCACGACGGGCTGCTCTCGCGCGAGCTCTGGGACCTGACCGCCATCCTGGTCGATCCGTGCCGGACGGCGCGCGAGCTCCTCGACGTGCTCGAGCAGGTGCAGCGCACGTACCACCGCGTCGTCCACCGGGTGAGCGTGGCCTACGAGGCCATGTCCGGGCGCCTCGACTTCGGTCCGGAGGAGCTGCGCGCGGTGCTGGCCAACTTCCAGCGCACGATGCACGACCTGAACAGCCTCGTGCACTTCACCGACCTGGCGCGCACCCACCTCACCCGGGGCGGCGCCCCGCAGGAGGCCGGCGGCGAGCAGGCTCTCGCCGTCGACCCCTGGGACTTCGTGCACTTCTCCCACACCGAGGACCTCGCGCACCGGATCGAGCGCTGGGACGGGCCGAGCCTGCTCGACGGGTACGGCGGAAAGGGCAGCGGCCTGCTCTACGTGTCCTACCTGGGAATCCCCACGCGCGACGGTTTCGTGATCCCGACCACGCTGCCGCGACGGGGCCTGCACGCCACCGAGCGCGAGCGGCTCGAGAGCGAGGTGCTGCGGCACGTGCGCATCCTCGAGCAGGACGTCGCCCGGAACGACGGTGCGCCCGTGCGCCTGGGCGACGCGGAGCGGCCGCTGCTCCTGGCGGTCCGCGGAGGGTCGGTATTCTCGATGCCGGGCATGCTCTCGACGGTGGTCTTCGTCGGGATGACCGACGCGGTCGCCGCCGCGCTGGCGGAGGAGGACGCGTGGTACGCGTGGGACTCCTACCGGCGCTTCCTCGTGTCGTTCGCGGCCGCCGCCTGGGACCTGGACCTCGAGGGGCTCGACCTGGTCGAGGAGGCCAAGCGCGCGCACGGTGCGCGCTACAAGGCCGAGCTGCCGGACGCGGCCATGCGCGGCGTCGTCGAGGCATTGAAGGTCGCCATCCACGACGCGGGCCACGGCGAGGAGCTCGAGCTCCTGCTGGCCGACCCCGAGCTCCAGCTCGCACGCGCCGTTCGCGCGGTCCACGCCTCCTGGGACCGCGAGCGCGCGGTCCGCTACCGCGCCATCAAGCGCCTCGGCGACGGCTGGCACACGGCGGTGATCGTCCAGCAGATGGCCTCGGGCAACCGCACGAACGAGCCGGTGCGCCCCGGAATGGACGAGCGCGGCGTGAGCCTGACGGGCGTGATCCCCTTCACCCGCATGCAGCCTTCCGGCTTCCGCGCCTTCACCGGCGACGTCAAGTTCAGCGCCAGCGGCGACGACCTGGTCGGAGGCCTGACCGCGGCGACGTCCTTCGAGCCCGTCCAGCAGCTGCGGACGCTGGCCCCGATGCTCGCCCGCAAGCTGGGACACGTCGACGCGCGCCTCCGGCGCTTCCGCGGCACCGACCCGGAGGTCGAGTTCACGGTCGAGCGCGGCGTGCTCAGCGTGCTCCAGGCACGCAGCGCCGCGCACGACACGCACGTCTCCCCCTCGAGCTTCGAGGATCCGGGTGCACCCGCCGCGCACGGGATCGGCATCCGCGGCGGCGCCTTCCGCGGTCTGGTGGCCTTCGACGAGCCGGACGTCCAGCGCCTGGCCCAGGAGCTCGAGCAACGCCGCGGTGAGGTCGACGGAGTGCTGCTCGTGCTCGCGAACCCCACTCCCGACGAGATCCCGCTGATCCTGATGGCCGACGCGCTCCTGACCGAGCGCGGCGGATCAACCTCGCACGCCGCCGTGGCTGTCCACGGCATCGACGACAAGCCCTCCTACTGCGCCGTGCTCGGCACCGCGGCCCTGCGCGTCGACGAGCGCGAGCGCGTGGCCACCCTACCCGGTGGAGAGGGCCGCCCGCCCCACGTCGTCCACGCCGGCGACGTGCTCTCAATCCACGGCCAGTCGGGCGAGGTCTACGTCGGCACGCGCGCCATCCGGGACACCGGCGACCTGCCCGTCCCGTCGAGAGACCCGGCCGACCGCACCCGTGGGTCTCGAGCTCGCAGATCCCGTGCGCCCGGGACGGGAACCCCGCACTGATCTCGGTCGACCTCCGGGAGCACGCTCGCCAGTCGGTGCCGGGATCGAATGCTCGATTCATCCCCTGTTACCAGGCGGCTGCTCAGACGTTCCGTCTCGCCCCGGTGACGGACCGCAGGGCATCGACCGCAGCACCGCTCCACCGACCGGGAACGGCCGTACCGACGGTCTCCCGCCAGGAACGCGCCCGGATGGTCAGCTCGTCCAGGCGCAGCGCGCTGGTTGCCTGGAAGTCGGGTACGGGGGCGCAGCACCTGGTGGCGGAAGCACGCCGTGCGCGCCTTCCTATGCTGGGCCCATGCGACCCCTCCGCCTCCTCGCGCTTTCGCTCGCCCTCGCCGCGTGCCAGTCCACCGTTCGGCCCAGCCAGCGCTCGCTCGAGACGCCGTTCGACCCGGCGTTCACACCGCCCCTCCTCCTCGAGACGGCGCGCATGCGCCTCGAGCCCCTCGGCCCCGCGGTCAACGTGCTCGACTTCGAGGCCTGCCAGCGCAGCCGCGAGCACCTGTCCACCACGATGCAGTGGGGCGGCTGGCCGGAGGCGACGATGACCCTCGAGGACAACCTGCGGGACCTGGTGAGGCACCTCGACGAGTTCGACGAGCACGAGGCCTACGCCTACACCGTGCTCGCGCCGGAGGGTGAGCCCGTGATCGGCTGCGTCTACCTGGACCCGGCCGAGGGCGATCCGCGGGGGATGGTGATGCACTTCTGGGTGACCGAGGACCAGCTCGCGACGGGGCTCGACACGCACCTCGTGACGACCGTGCTGGAGGAGGTCGAGCGCCACTGGCCCGTCGACAACGTGTCGTTCCCGGTCGCGAACCAGAACCCGCGCGGGATGGAGATCCTGGCGGACCTCGGGCTCCCGATCGCCGGCGAGACCGAGACCCATCGGATCTTCGCGTGGCGTAGACGGGCGGAGTAGCGCGCGCCAGCGCCGTTCGCCTGGCGCGAACCCCGTCGGCGCACAGCCCAGGAGTGCCCCCGCGACCCCGTCAGGTGGCACACTCTGACGGCCTCCGGGAGCGCGACCCGATCGCGGTCCGTCGGAGGCTCCGATCCCATGACCGACGACCAGGGACAGCGCCTCGCGCACCACGAGCGGCGGTTGCGGTTGCTCCTCGCGCACCTCGCGGGGCCGGCGATCGTCGCGCGGGTGGAGACCGACGACCTGGTGCAGGAGGTCTACGTGCGGGCGCTGGGCGCGGAGGAGTTGCCGCCGCGGGGTCCGGAGGAGGCTGGGGACGCGCAGCTCTGGTACTTCCTGGCGCGGCTGGCGCGGAACGTCGTGGTGGACGCGGCGCGGGCGATCCGGGCCGCGCGGCGGGCGGGGCGGACGGCGCGGCTGGTGCACTCGGACTGGAGCGTCGCCGGGCCGCGGGCCAGTCAGGTGCTGGCGGCGACCTGGGGGCCGGCGACGCGGGCGGGGGCGCGGGAGCTGGAGGCGCGGCTGGAGGCGAGCTTCCGGGGCCTGTCCGCCGAGCACCGGCGCGTGATCGGGCTGCGGCAGTTCGAGGGGCTCGGCGCCCGCGAGACCGCCGAGCGCATGGGGCGCAGCGAGGCCGCGGTCCACTCGCTGTACCGCCGCGCGCTGCTCGCCTGGCGGGAGGGCGAGGAATTCGGCGGAATCCGCGACGAGTCGAGCCCGGCCTGACGCTTGGTGGGCCCATGGACACCGACGAAGGCCTGGACGACCTGCTGGACCGCATCGTCGCGGAGTACTCCGACGCCCTGGCGGCCGGGGGCTCGCCCGCGCTGGAGGACTACCTGGCGCGGGTCGACCCGACCGCGCGGCCGGGCCTCGAGCGCTGCCTGAAGATGATCGAGGCCGGGCTCGCGGCGGCGCCCGCGGGGCTCCAGCCGCTGGCCCCGAACGTCCAGCTGGGGCGCTACCTGCTGAAGCGCGAGCTGGGGCGCGGCGGCATGGCGGTCGTGTGGCTCGCGCAGGACACGGAGCTCCAGCGCCCCGTGGCGCTGAAGGTGCTGCGGCCGGGGCTGGCGGTCGAGGCCAAGCACACCGACCGCTTCCGGCGCGAGGCGCTGGCGGTGGCGAAGCTGCGGCACCCCAACATCGTCCAGATCTACGACGTCGGCGAGCAGCGCGGGTACCACTACCTCGCGATGGAGTTCGTCGGCGGTCCGTCGCTCGCGACGGTCCTCGCCGCGGTCGAGAAGCACCGCTACTCGGCGGACGAGCTGCGCCGCGCCGCGGGAGCGCCGCGCCTGGCGCCGGGCGCGGAGGGCTTCGAGCAGGCCGTCGCCGCGCTCCTGGTGCAGGTCGCGGACGCGCTCGACGCCGCCCACTCGAAGGGCCTCGTGCACCGCGACATCAAGCCCTCGAACATCCTCCTGCACGCCGACGGCACCGCGGTCGTCGCCGACTTCGGCCTGGCGATGAGCGACGGCGACCCCGCGCTCTCCATGACCGGCGACATGCTGGGGACGCCGTACTACATGTCGCCGGAGCAGGCCCAGCTGTCCGGCTCGAAGGTCGACCACCGCACGGACGTCTACAGCCTGGGCGTGACCCTCTACGAGGCCCTCTGCGGCACCCGCCCGTTCGAGGGGGACAACGCCCTGGAGGTCTTCGAGGCGATCAAGTCGCGCCTGCCGCGCTCGCTGCAGGCCCACGAGAAGCGCGCCTCGAAGCAGGCCGCCGCCGTCGTCCGCATGGCCATGGCCCACGACCCCGGCGAGCGCTACGAGACGGCTGCGGCCTTCCGCGCCGACCTCGAGTCCCTCGCAGCCGGCAACCCGGTCCAGGCCTGGCAGAAGCACGGCGGCTGGCTGCGCCGCTGCTGGGCCGAGCTGCGCTGGATGTCCTCCGGCTTCCCCTACGAGTACAAGACGCGCACGACGCTCCTCGGCCTGCCCCTCGTCCACGTCTACACCGGCCGCCGCTACCCGGGCCAGCGGTGGCGCGTCGCGAAGGGCTGGATCGCCTGCGGCGAGGTGGCCTGCGGCGGGCTGTGCGCCGGCGGCATCTCCGCGGGCCTGATCTCCTTCGGCGGGATCTCGTTCGGGCTCCTCAGCTCGATGGGCGGCATCGCGTTCGCGGCCGTGCTCTCCGCCGGCGGCGTCTCGTCCGCCGGCCTGGTCTCCTTCGGCGGGCTCTCCCTCTCGCTCCTGCTCGCCATCGGCGGCTTCGCCCGCGCCCACGCCGCGATCGGCGGCTTCGCCCGCGGCACCTACGCCATGGGGGGCAACGCCGAGGGCGAGTACGTCATCCGGGACGGCCGCGCGGACCTGACCGAGGAGGAGTGGTGGGCCGGCGCGCTGGCGCCCCTGCACGACTTCCTCGGCATGGTCTTCGGCGCGTAGGGCGGAAGCCCCGTGATCCGGTCCGGATCGAGACCCGGGGTGTAGGAGCCCCCGCCGAGGGGGCCTACCTCGGGCATCATGCAGATCCCCTTGCTCCTGTTGTGTGCCGCTGCCGGCGCCGGATTCGGTTCCCAGGTCTCGATCGGTGCCGCGCGGATGGCTGCGCCCGGGGCGAGGGCGCCCGGTCGGGCGCCGCGGATCGAGTTCTCGGACCCGGGGCTGGGGCGGGCCAGCGGGGTCGAGGTGAACGCGGAGGAGGAGCTGCGCTTCCGCGTGGCGGCCTGCGACCCGGAGGGCGACGCCGTCACGCTGCGGCTGCGCAACCCGTTGCCGGGGCTCGTCTTCCACCCGGTGCACGGGGCGGCGGGCGCGGCGGAGTCCGAGGTCCGCTGGCGCGTGCC
>JAUIDW010000050.1 GCA_030428395.1 bacterium
GAGCGGCGCGCGGTCGACCCGCTGCTCGGCGCCGGCGACCGCGTGCGGCTGGCCGTGTTCCGCGACCGGCTCGCCGACGACGCCGCGGCCGCGGGCGAGCCGCTGGTGGGGCTCGACGAGCTGGCGGTGCTGACCGCCGTGCACGAGGAGGGCCACCTCTGCGACCGCGCGCGCTTCCTGCCGATCCGCAGCAACCTCGGCCGCGGCCTCGGGCTGCTGGCGAAGAGCGGCTTCAGCGTGCGCGCCGTGCAGCAGCGGCTCGAGTACCGCGCGCAGCTCGTCGCGCTGTGCGACGTGCCCGACCCGCGCCTGGCGCTGGCGGAGATCCTGTCGGCCTCGGACAGCGACCGCGGCGGCGAGACCCCGCACGCGGCGGCCTACCGCGACCTGCTCACCGACCTGCTCGAGCTGCTCGACGGGGAGCTCGCCGCCGACGAGGCCGCCTGGCCCGAGCTGGACCCCGACCGCCAGCTCGTCCACCAGCTGCACCTGCTCGGCCCCGAGCGCCTGCGCCCGCTGGCGCGGCGGCTGGCCGCGCGGGAGGGGCTGGTCGAGGGCTGAGGAGCCGCGCCGTGGACCGGACCGCGACCGGGGACCCCGCCGCAACGTTCGAGCGCCTGGCGCGCGCCACGGAGCCGCCGCGCCTGGCGCCCGACCTCGCGGCGACGCTGCTGACGCCGGCGCTGCTGATCGACCTGGACCGCGTGCGCGCCAACGCGGCGCGCGCGCTCGAGCTGTGCGGCGGGCCCGGGCGCTGGCGGCCGCACGTCAAGACCGCGAAGGTCCCGGCCGTGCAGGTCGAGCTGGCGCGCGCGGGCGTGCGGCGCTTCAAGTGCGCGACGACGCGCGAGCTGGCCGTGCTGCTCGCCGCCCTGGCGCGCGACGGCGTCGAGGACGTGGACGTGCTCGTCGCGTACCCGCACGCGGGGCCGGCGCTCGGGCGGATCGCGGCGCTCGCCCGCGCGCACCCGCGGGCCGCGGTGTCGCTGCTCGTGGAGGACGGCGCCAGCGTGGGGGAGGTGCCGGCGGAAGTCGGGATCTTCCTCGACGTGAACGGCGGGATGGACCGCACGGGGCGGCCGGTGGCCGACCGCGCGGCGCTGCTGGACGCGGCGCGGGCCGCCGGCGCGCGGCTGCGGGGCGTGCACGCCTACGACGGCCACCGCCACGAGCCGGACCGCGGCGAGCGCGAGCGCCTGGTCCACGCGGGCCTCGACCCGGTCGTCGAGCTGTGCGCGGCGCTGGCCGCGGCCGGCGCGCCGGCGGGCGAGGTCGTCACGAGCGGCACGCCGGGCTTCCGCGCGGCGCTGTCCTGGCCGGGCTGGACCGCGCTGCCGGAGGGCTGGGCGCACCGCGTGTCCCCGGGGACCGTCGTGTACCACGACCTGCGCTCGGAGGAGCTGGACCCCGGCGGCGGCTTCGCGCCCGCCGCGCTGGTGCTGTCGCGCGCGGTCAGCCGGCCGCGCGCCGGGCGCGTGACCCTCGACGCGGGCTCGAAGGCGCTGGCGGCGGAGGCGGGCGAGCCCTGCGCGCTCGTCGCGGGCCGGCCGGGGCTCGTGCCGCGCACGCCCAGCGAGGAGCACCTGCCCGTCGACGTCGTCGCGGGCGAGCCGCCGGCGCGCGGCGAGCTGCTCGCGCTCGTGCCGCGCCACGTGTGCCCGACCGTCAACCTGGCCGAGGAGGCCGTGCTGCTCGAGGGCGGCGCGCCGGTCGCCGTCGCGGGCGTCGGCGCGCGCGCCCACGAGCTGGGGGCCCCGGCGCTGCCGCGGCTCGGGGAGCTCGACGCGCTGCCGCCCCCGTCCGGCGGCGCGGCGCCGTGAAGATCCGGTGGCGTCCGCGCGGCCGCGCGCGCGTCGGGTAGCCTGCCCGGTCCATGCAGAGCCCGAGCTTCGACGACGTCGCGCGCCGCCGCTACGACCGGCGCAGCTTCCTGCACGGCCTGGCCTCCGGCGCGGCGCTGGCCACCGCCCCGTGGCTGCTCCCGGCGCGCGGCGCGCGTCGCGCGCTGGCGGGCGCGCCGGCCTCGCTGTCGTTCGAGTCCGTCCCCGCCAGCACGGCCGACGAGCTCGCCGTGCCCCCGGGGTACGTGCCCGACGTCCTGCTGCGGTGGGGCGACCCGCTGCACGAGGGGGGCCCCGCGCTCGACCTCGCGGCGCAGACGGCCGCGACCCAGGCGGCGCAGTTCGGCTTCAACTGCGACTTCATCGGCTTCGTGCCGCTCGAGCCCGGGCGCTCGGACCGCGGCCTGCTGTGCGTCAACCACGAGTTCACCAGCCGCTCGGAGATGTTCCCCGAGGTCGGGGACGCGCCGACCGCGCGGCAGGTCGAGGTCGAGCTCGCCGCCCACGGCGTCACCGTGGCCGAGGTGGCCGCGGACGACGACGGGCGCTGGGCGCTCGTCCCCGGGTCGCGCTCCAACCGGCGCGTGACGGCGACCACGCCGTGCCGCCTGTCGGGGCCCGCGGCGGGCACGCCCGCGCTGCGCACGGAGGCCGACGCGGAGGGGCGCACGGTGCTGGGCACGCTCTACAACTGCTCGGGCGGGCTGACGCCCTGGGGCACGCTGCTCTCGGGCGAGGAGAACTTCTGGCACTACTTCGGCAACGCGCCCGCGGGGGACGACCTCGCCGCGCGGTCGCGCGAGCGCTACTCCGCGCGCACCGGGCGCAGCGCGTACGGCTGGGAGGCGCACCACCAGCGCTTCGACCTGGGGCGCGAGCCCCGCGAGTACCACCGCTTCGGCTGGGTCCTCGAGCTCGACCCGTTCGACCCCGGGGCCGCCCCGGTGAAGCGCACCGCGCTGGGGCGCATGTGCCACGAGGGCGCGGCCACGGCGCTCGCCGACGACGGCCGGGTGGTCGTGTACACCGGCGACGACTCGACCGGCGAGTTCGTCTACAAGTTCGTCAGCGCGGCGCCGTACGACCCGGGCGACCGCGCGGCGAACCGCGACCTGCTGGACGCCGGGACGCTGTACGCGGCGCGCTTCGAGCCCGACGGCACCGGCCGCTGGCTGCCGCTGCGGCCCGAGGGCCCGCTCGCGGACTGGACGCAGGCCGACGTGCTCGTCCACGCGCGCCTGGCGGCGTCGCTCCTGGGCGCGACCCCGATGGACCGCCCCGAGGACGTCGAGGTGCACCCGCGGACGCACCGCGTCTACGTCGTGATGACCAAGAACCCCGGCCGCGAGGAGGGCGACGGCGGCGCCAACCCGCGCGCGCACAACCGCCACGGGCACGTGGTCGAGCTCGACGAGGACGGCGGCGACCTGGGCGCGGAGTCGTTCACGTGGAACCTGTTCCTGCTGGGCGGCGACCCCGCGCGCCCCGAGGACGCCGCGTTCTACGCCGGCGCGCGCGCCGGGGTGGACCCCGTGTCGTGCCCGGACAACGTGGCCTTCGCGCCGGACGGCAGCCTGTGGATCGCGACCGACGGGCAGCCGCGGACCTTCGGGTGCAACGACGCGCTCTACGCCGTCGCCACCGTCGGGCCCGAGCGCGGCCGCACGCGGCGCTTCCTGTCGGGACCGCGCGGCTGCGAGGTGTGCGGGCCCGCCTTCACGCCGGACGGGCGCACGCTGTTCGTGAGCGTGCAGCACCCCGGCGCCGGCCGCGGGCTGCGCGACCCCGAGCGCGGCAGCACCTGGCCCGACGGCGACTTCCCGCGCCCCAGCGTCGTCGCCATCCGCCGCGCGGACGGGCAGCCGGTCGGCGCCTGACGTCCGCCCGGCGCGAGCGGGCGCGGGCCGGCTCCCGCGGCCCCGGCCGGTCGCGCGCACGATCCCGGAGCACGCGCGCGAGCAAGATGACGAGATCGTCGTGTCCGCGCGCCCCGCGGCGGCGTGTGGGAGGCGGAACGCCCGGCGCGCGGGCGGTCCGCCTCCCGTAGACTCCCGCGCGTGTCCCCCCCGACCCACGCTCCGGACGCGGCCGCGCGCGGACGGCGACGCCGCGTGGCCGCGGCGACGCTCGCGGTCTCGACCGTCGTGGCGCTGCTGCTGCCCGACCTCGCGACCGCGTTCGCGGGCCGGGACTGGCGGCTGCACCTGCGCACGGACCCGCGCATCTGGCGGCGGCAGCACGACGTCGTCGACCCGGAGCTGCAGCACGTCCACCGCCCGCACAGCTCGTACCGCGGCCGGGTGCGCGCGAACCTGTGCCGGCTCGGCGTGCCCGAGCGGCTGCTGGACGTCGACGTGCGCTACGACGCCAACGGCTTCCGCAACGAGCCGACGCCGGAGCGCGTCGACGTCGCCGTGGTGGGGGACTCGTTCGTCGAGGCGCCGATCGTCCCCGTCGAGGCCAGCTTCGCCCACCGCCTCGGGGACCTGCTCGGCTGCACCACGGCCAACCTGGGCCAGTCCGGGTACGGCCCGCAGCAGGAGCTGGCCGTGCTGCGCCGCTTCGCCCTGCCGCTGCGGCCCGCCGTCGTCACCTGGGTGTTCTTCGGGGGCAACGACCTGCAGGACGTGGACGCCTACGAGCGCCGCGCGCGGGGCGAGGCGGCCACCGGGCCGCCCGGCTCGCTCTGGGCGCGCTCGTTCGTGCGCAACCTGCCGCTCTGGTTCGGCCAGCGCTTCGGCGGGGACGAGGCGCGCGCGTGGGCGGAGCTGCGGCGCGGCGCCTGGCGCTCCCCGGGCGGGGAGGGCGAGCAGTACTTCTCGCAGCCCGAGCACCGCTACGAGGAGCGGCAGCTCGACGTGGCCCTGGACTGCCTGCGGAGCGCCGCCGCCGAGTGCCGCGCGGCGGGCGCGCGCCTGGTCGTGGTGTACGTCCCGCGGAAGTTCCGCGTCTACCGCGGGCTCTGCGAGTTCCCGCCGGGGTCCCCGTGCGCGGACTGGGAGACCACCGACCTGCCCGACCGCGTCGCGGCGTTCTGCGCGGAGCAGGACCTGGGCTGGGTCGACCTGACGCCGGTGCTGCGCGAGCGCGTGGAGCAGGGTGTCGAGGTCCACTTCCCCGAGGACGTCCACTGGAACCCCGCGGGCCACGACGCCGCCGCCGGGGCCGTGGCGCGCTTCCTCGAGCGCGCCGGCTGGCCGAGGGACGGGTAGGACCGGATGTCCCTGCTGTCCCCGTCGTTCCTGGCGATCGTGCTGGCCTCCGCGGTCGCGTTCCACGCGCTGCGCGGGCCGCTGCGCGGGCTCGCCTTCCTGGGCCTGTCCGCCTGGTACGCGCAGAGCTTCCTGACCCCGGTCGGCGCGGTCTTCACGGCGGCGCTCTGCCTGGGCGGGTGGGCGCTGGCGCAGTGGGTGCACGGTCGCCCCGGCCGCAAGGTCCCCGCCGTCGCGGCGCTCGTCGGCGTGTTCGTGTACGCGCGCGGCTACTCGTTCCTCGACCTGCTGCTGCCCGCGGACTGGCGCACCCAGGCGCTGGCCACGGCGGGCCTGAGCTTCCTGCTCTTCAAGATCGTCCACGTCGTGATCGACCGGGCCGACGGGCGGATCGAGCGCCTGCCGCTGCTCGAGTACCTGGACTACTGCCTGGCGTTCACGACGTTCCTGCTGGGGCCGATCCAGCGCTTCCAGGACTTCTCGGACCAGTGGCACGGGCGGACCGCGTCGATCGAGCCGGGCTTCGAGGCGCACCTCGACGCCGCCAACCGGATGCTGCGGGGGTTCGTCAAGAAGTTCGTGGTGGCCGAGTACCTGAGCTCCTGGGCGCTGTCCCCGGAGGCCGACGTCGCGGCGATGGAATGGCCCCGGCTGGTCCTCGCCGTGTATGCCTTCTACGCCTTCCTCTACTTCGACTTCTCCGGCTACTGCGACGTGGTCATCGGCGCGGGCCAGCTGGTGGGCGTCCGCCCACCGGAGAACTTCGACCTGCCGTTCCTGTCTCCGAACGCGTCGCAGTTCTGGCTGCGGGTGCACCGCTCGCTCACCACCTGGCTGACCGACTACGTGTTCAACCCGCTGCTCGTCGCGCTGCTGCGCTCGCCGCGCCTCGGGGGACGCGCCCTGGCCTCGGCCTGCCTCGCGCTGATGGTCACCATGCTCGTCTCCGGTCTGTGGCACGGCACCACCTTCAACTTCGTGCTGTTCGGGCTCGTCCACGGGGTGTTCCTGGTCGCGTTCCGCGTGTACGAGCACGTCCTGCGCCGCCGGCTGGGTCCGAAGGGGCTCAAGGCCTGGCGCGCGACGCGCACCTCGCGCGTGCTGGGGACCGCGCTGACCCTGGTCACGACGGGCGGTGCGTACGTGTTCTTCGTCCTCGACTCCGAGGCCCTGCTCGTGCTCCTCGGGAGGATCGTGCCGTGAAGCTGCGCGTCGCCCTCAAGCTCCTGTGGATGCTGTTCCTCGTGGCCGTGCTCGTCGTGGGCTCCACGACGACCGTCGACTTCGTCTACCGTGCCTTCTGAACGCCAGCGCAACGTGCTCGCGGTCGGCCTCTGCGGCCTGGCCGCCTTCGTGCTCGTCCACCTCGCGCTGGGCGGGCTGGCCCGCTGGGCGTCGGAGTGCGTCGGGGCGCACCTGTGGTGGCGGGACGAGCAGCTCGACGTGCTCGAGCCGGCGCGCTACCGCCCGACCGCCCGCCCGCTGCTCGTCGTGTACGGGCCGTCGGTCGCGCGCGAGGCCGTGCTGCCGGACCGGTTCGAGCAGCGGCTGCCGGAGCTCGCCCTGCGGGACGACTCCCACAGCATCACCACGCGAACGGACGTCCTGCGCTACCTCGAGGTCCTCGAGCGCCACTACGGGGCGGACGCGATCCCCGACCACCTGGTGCTCACGTGGACGCCCCGGATGCTGGCGGACGTCGGCGCGAAGGACTCGGCGCTGCAGAGCGCCATCGACCGGTACCTGCCGACGTACGTGTGCCGTCCGATCGGGTCGGAGGAGGCGCTCGCGCCGAAGTCCGCGTGGGAGGGGCTCGCCTCGCGCTGGCGCGCCCTCGGGCACGAGCGCGGCCGGTACAAGAACGCGCTGCGGACGGCGGGGCGCGTGCTGACGACGCGACCGCTCGACCTGTCGTGCGGTCCGCGGGACCTCGGCCCGCGCCTGGGGCGGGCGGTCTACCGCGGGCGGCCCGCCAAGTCCCTCGCGGAGGTCGAGGAGAAGCTGGTCGAGCTCGGCGCGTTCTGGCGCCAGCCGTTCACGTTCGACTTCCCCGCCGAGCGGGAGCGGATCCTGCGCGACCTGGCCTGGATCCGCGCGTTCTGCGAGCGCCACGGGACGCGGCTCTACGTCGTCACGATGCCGGAGCGCTCGCAGTACCGCTCCCAGTACCGCCCCGGCGTGTACGAGGCCTTCGAGCAGGTCCTCGAGGAGGCCTTCGCGGGCCTGCCGTGGGCGCGCCTGCGCACCCGGGTCGGCGACGACGGGTTCTACGACCTCGTGCACGTGAACCGCGCCGGGGCCCGCGTCGTCACCGACGCGATGGTGGAACTCGTACGGAACTCGATGGGAGGTTGACCCCCCGGGTTCCCGTCTGCGTCCCATTCTCGGGACGACGACGAAAGCGTCACCCTGCGCGGAGCCGGGCTCGCCTACGATCGTCCTGCTCGCTCCTCCTGCTCCTCCTCTCCCTCCCCCCTCCCCTCGGAAGGATGCGATCCGTGCCCCCCGCCAGCCATGGGGCGCAGGCCGTCGGCCCGTGCTCCGCTCCGCGCAGCTCCCCCGCGCGCAGCCTCTCTCCCTCCCCGCCGCCCGACGGCCGGGCGAGCGAGTGGTCCGCGCTGCTCGAGCAGGTCCGCGCCTGCGACGACTACGTCGCGCTGCGGACGCTCGCGCGGCGCTCCGACGAGCTCGTGCGCGCGGCCGGCGCTCCTCCCGGGAGCGTGGCCCGGCGCGTGGCGCTGCTCGTCGGCGGCGAGGCCCGCTTCCTCGAGGCGCCGCTGCGCGTGGCGCTGCGCGCGGCCGGCATCGAGCCCCAGCTGTACCGCGCGCCCTTCGGGCCGCTGGCCGCGGAGCTGCTCGATCCGGACTCCGGGCTGGCCGCGTTCCGGCCCGACCTCTGCGTGGTGCTGCCGACCCTGGCGAGCATCGGCGCCTGGCCGGACCCCGGCGACACGCCGGAGGGAGCGGCGGCCGCCGCCGAGCAGGCCTGCCGCGACCTGCTGGAGCCGGCCGCGGCCTTCCGCGCGCGCGCGGGCTGCGACGTGGTGCTCGGCACCATCCCGCCGCCCTCCGTGCGGCCCCTCGGGAACCTGGGGGCGAAGCGCGCGGGCGACCCGGTGCGGTTCGTCCAGCGGCTGAACCTCGAGCTGGGCGACCGCGCTCCCGAGGGCGTGCACCTGGTCGACGTCGCCGCCCTGGCCGCCGCGCGCGGGACCCGCGACTGGGTCGACCTGAAGTACTGGTACCACGCCAAGCAGCCCGTGCGGTTCGAGCACGTGCCGGCGCTCGTGCGCGAGGTCTCCGCGGTGGCCGGCGCCTGCTTCGGGCGGGCGCGCAAGGCGCTCGTGCTGGACCTCGACGGGACCCTGTGGGGCGGACTCGTGGGCGAGGACGGCCCCGGCGGCCTGCGCCTCGGCGAGGGCACGCCCGACGGCGAGGCGTTCAAGGCCTTCCAGCAGTACGTCCGGGCCCTGCGCGAGCGCGGCGTCGTGCTCGCGGCCTGCAGCAAGAACGACCCCGAGGTCGCCCGGCGCGCGTTCGCCGAGCACCCCGAGATGGTGCTGGGCCTCGACGACTTCGCCTCCTTCCGCGCCGGCTGGGAGAACAAGTCGGAGGTCATCGCCGCGATCGCGGCCGAGCTGGACCTGGGTCTCGACGCGCTCGTGTTCCTCGACGACTCGCCGCTCGAGCGCGAGGAGGTGCGCAGCCTGCTGCCGCAGGTCGCCGTCCCGGAGCTGCCGCCCGACGCGGCGGACTACCCGCGGGCCCTCGAGCGCGGGCGCTACTTCGAGGCCGTGTCGCTCAGCGACGAGGACCGCCGGCGCACCGAGACGTACCGCGCGCGCCACGCCGCCCGCGAGCTCGAGGCGAGCGCCGGCGACGTCGCGAGCTTCCTCCGCGACCTGCGGATGCGCGGCCGGTTCCGGCCGTTCGCGCCGGTCGACCTCGAGCGCGTGGTGCAGCTCACCAACAAGACCAACCAGTTCAACCTGACGACCCGCCGCACGACCCGGGCGGAGGTCGAGGCGCGCGCCGCCGACCCGCGCTGGTTCACCCGGACGCTGCGCCTGGCGGACCGCCTGACCGACCACGGCCTCGTCGTCGTGGTCCAGGGGCTCGTCGAGGGCGACGTGCTGACCCTCGACGGCTGGCTGATGAGCTGCCGGGTGCTGCGGCGCGGCGTCGAGGCCTTCGTGCTGAACGAGGTCGTGCGGGACGCGCGCTCCCTCGGCGTGCGCGAGCTGCGGGCGACCTGGGAGGCCACGAAGCGCAACGGCATGGTCGCCGACCTCGGCCCCCGCCTGGGGATGCAGGTCGTCGCCGAGGGACCCGGCCGCGCCGAGTGGTCGCTGGACCTGGACACCTTCGAGTCCCTGGAGACGCCGATCGAGCGCGAGCCCGGAGCATGACGACCGACGCCGACACCGAGCTGTGGGCCCGCCTGGGCGCCGTCTTCGAGGACGTCTTCGAGCAAGAGGTCGAGCTCTCGCGCGAGACGACCGCCGCCGACGTCGAGGGCTGGGACTCCGTCCGCAACGTCGAGCTGCTCGTGGCCCTCGAGCGCGAGTTCGGCGTGCGCTTCACCACCGGCGACATCGCCACGCTGAGCGACGTCGGCGGCCTGGTCGACGCGATCCGCGCGCGCGCCGGCTGACCTGCGGCTCAGCCCGCGCCCAGCACGTCGTCGGCCGCGGCCAGGAGCTCCTCGAGCTCGGCCTCGGTGTGGTCGCCCATGTGCCCGACGCGGAACGTGCGGTTCTTCAGCTCGCCGTAGCCGTTCGAGATCTCGAACCCGCGCTCCTTCAGCCCGGCGACGAGCCCGGCCGTGTCGATCGACTCCGAGCGGACGCAGGAGACCGTGGGGGAGGCGTGCTCGGGGCTCGGCAGCAGCTCGAGGCCGCGCGAGGCGGCCCACGACGCCGTGCGCGCCTGCATGCGCGCGTGCACGTCGAACCGCGCCCGCCACGCCGCCGCGGCGTCCGCCGGGCGCTCGCCCGCCGGCAGGGTCGCGCCCGCGGCGATGTCGTCCAGCTGGCGCGCCAGCGCGTAGTACAGCGGGATGCACGGCGTCGACGGCGTCTTGCGCTGCACGTGGCCGTCCAGGACCTTCAGCGGGTCGAGGTAGTAGCCGCGGTGCTCGACCTCGCGGGCGCGCTCGACGTAGCGCGGCGACACGCAGAACACCGCGAGCCCGGGCGGCAGGGCCAGCGCCTTCTGGCTGCCGGCCAGGCAGAAGTCGATGCCGTGGCGGTCGAACTCGACCGGCCCGCCGGCGAGGTAGCTGACCACGTCGACGAGCAGCAGCGTGTCCGGGTGGCCGGCCAGCACGTCCGCGACGCGCGCGAGCGGCGTGCGCGCGCCCGTGGACGTCTCGTTGCAGACCAGGGTGACCGCGGCGAAGGGCCCCTGCTCGCGCAGCGCGCGGTCCAGCTGGTCGGCGCCGACGCAGTCCCCCCAGGGGACGTCGAGGGCGACGGCGTCGTGGCCGGTCGAGACCGCCACCTGGTGCCAGCGCCGGCCGAAGGCGCCGCCGACGATCGAGAGGACGCGGCCCGAAACGCCGCGGAGCGCCGCCTCCATCAGGCCGGTCGCGCTGCAGGTGTGCACGGCGACCTGCGCGGGGCTCGCCTCGTCCACGCCGAAGGCCAGGCGCAGCCCGGGGTCGAGGCGCGCGATCAGGGCGGACATCGCCTCGGTGCGGTGGCCGATCGCCGGCCGGGCGCACTCGGCCAGGATCTCGGGGCGGACTTCGGTCGGACCGGGGATCCAGAGGGACATGGCAGCTCCTGGGAGAGGGAGTCGGCCAGGATGGCATCCGCGCCGCGCGCGGGCCACCGCCGCGGGCCCGCGTTCACGCGCCGAGGCGGGCGAGCTCGGCGGGCGACAGCAGCAGGGGGCGCAGCGCCCCCAGGTCCGGCGCTTCGCAGCGCGCGCGGGCGCGCTCGAACACGGCCTCGCGCCGGACCACGCCGCCGAAGGCGACGAAGCGGGCCAGCACCGGCGCGGCCTCGAGATCGGTGACGCCGTCGCCGACGAGCGCCAGGGGGCCGTGGCGCTCCGCGAGGGCGCCGACGACCTCGAGCTTGCCGCCGGCGCGCGCCAGCGGGGAGGCGTCGTCGAACCCGGCGTAGGCGCCGCGCTCGTCCAGGCGCACGTCGACGGCGTGGACGGCGTCGGCGGGGACGCCCAGCTCGGCCGCCACGGCCCGGACGGCCGGCAGGAGGCCCCCCGAGACGATCGCGACGTGCTTGCCGAGCGCGCGCAGGTCGCGGACCAGCTCGCGCGCCCCGGGGACCAGGGCGGCGACGTAGGCCCGCGCCAGGGCCGCGAGGCGCTCGCGGTCGGGGCGCAGCAGCTCGAGGCGGCGGCCGTACACCTCCTCGAGCGGCGTGCGACCGGCCATGGCGTCGTCGGTCAGGGCCTCGACGCGCGCGCGCTCGGGCGAGCCGGCCGGGGCCAGCTCGTCCACGCCCTCGATCGCCGACAGGGTCGAGTCGCAGTCGAAGACCACGCCGCCGTAGGGGGGCGGCTCGTCCCGCGGCACGGGGGCCGCGCCCGGTCCGGCGCTCACGGCAGGCGCACCAGGCGGACGCCCTCGATCGGCTCGAGCTGGGCGAGCGAGGCGAGGGCGGCCTCGTCGGGCACGTCGTCCAGCGACAGGAACGCCGTCGCCAGGCCGTCGTCGCGGGCCGGGGCCAGCTCGACGCGGGCGATGTTGACGCCGAGCTCGCCGAGGCGCGTGCCGAGCAGCCCCAGCACCCCGGGGCGGTCGCGGTGGCGGGTGATCAGGATCGGCCCGCTGGGCGGCAGGTCGAGGTGGACGTCGTCCACGCGCACGATCATCGGCTTGCGCCCGAACACCGTGCCCGCCGCCAGGTGCGACGAGGCGCCGGCCCGGCTGGACACGCGCACCTTCAGGAGGTTCGTGAAGAAGTGCGGCTCGTCGTCCGCGCTCTCGAGCACGCGCAGCCCGCGCTCGCGCGCCAGGTGGTCGGCGTTGACGAAGTTGATGCCGGCGCCCATGCCGCGCCGCAGGATGCCGACGAGCAGCGCCGTGCGCAGGTAGCCCGCGTGGCGCGCGACGGCGTCGCCGGCGACGGTCAGCTCGACCTTGCGGACGGGCTCGTCGAGCAGCTGCGCCAGCAGGCTGCCGAGGCGCTCGGCGAGCAGCGCGTACGGCCCGACCTCGCGCACGGTCTGCGGCGAGATGGCGGGCGCGTTGACCGCGTTCTGGGCCACGCCCTCGGTCAGCAGGTCGGCGACCTGGGTCGCGATCTGCTCGGCCACCTTGACCTGGGCCTCGTGGGACGAGGCGCCGAGGTGGGGGGTGACGATCACGTCGTCGCGGGCGAGCAGCGGGTGGTCGGGCCCCGGCGGCTCCTCGGCCAGCACGTCGAGGGCCGCGCCCGCCAGGCGGCCCGCCTCGAGGGCCTCGAGCAGCGCCGCCTCGTCGACCAGGCCGCCGCGCGCCGCGTTGATCAGCCGCGCGCCGGGCTTCATGCGCGCCAGGCGCTCGCGCGACAGCAGGTTGCGCGTCGCGTCGGACAGCGGCACGTGCAGCGTGACGAAGTCCGCGCGCGGCAGCAGCTCGTCCAGCTCGACCAGCTCGATCCCCGGGTCGTCCAGCGCGTCGGCGGAGAGGTAGGGGTCGGCCACCAGCACGCGCATGCCGAGGCCGCGCGCGCGGTCGGCGACGATCCGGCCGATGCGCCCGAACCCGATCACCCCGAGGGTCTTGCCGGCGAGCTCGGTGCCCACCAGGTGCCCCTTCTTCCAGCTGCCGCCGCGGACCGACTGCAGCGCGCGCGGCACGTGCCGGGCCAGGGCCATCAAGAGCGCCAGCGCGTGCTCGGCCGTCGTGGTGACGTTGCCGCCGGGCGTGTTCATCACGACGATCCCGCGCTCGGTGGCGGCCTCGACGTCGATGTTGTCGACGCCGATGCCCGCCCGGCCCACGGCGACGAGGCAGGGGGCCGACTCCAGCACGCGGCGCGTGACCTTCGTGGCCGAGCGCACGACGATCACGTGGGCCTCGGCGGCGCGCTCGTACAGCTCGTCCTCGGACAGGCCGGGGCACTCGACGGGCTCGAAGCCCCGCGCCCGGAGCACCTGGACGGCGACGGGGTCGAGCGGGTCGCAGAGCAGGATGCGCGCCTCGGCGGGCGACAGGGAGCCGGGGACGGGGCGCTCGGCGGTCTCGGTCGTGGTCACGGGGACTCCGTCAGGACTGGAGGGCGGCGCGGATCAGCGCCTCGAGGTCGGCGTCGGGCGCCTTCGCGGCGGCGCGGGCCACGGCCTTGCGCGCGTCCTTCTCGCCGTAGCCGATCGACAGCAGGGCGTGGACGGCGTCGCGCTCGAGGCCTCCGAGCACGGGCTCGGCCGAGCTGGGCAGGGGCGCGGCCGGCGCGCGCCCGAGCAGGCCGGCGATCTCGCCGGTCTTGTCGCGCAGGTCGAGCACGATCTGGTCGGCGGTCTTGCGCCCGACGCCCTTGACGACGGTGAAGCGCTTCGCGTCGCCCTCCTGCAGCGCCAGCAGCAGCTCGTCTGCTGACAGGCCCGACAGCAGCCCGAGGGCCATCGTCGGGCCGACGCCGCGGACCGTCAGCAGCATGCGGAACAGGTCGCGCGTGCCGGCGTCGGGGAAGCCGAACAGCAGGTGCGCGTCGTCGCGGACGACCAGGTGCGTCCACGCGCGGGCGGGGGCGTCGGCGCCGCGGCCGCCGAAGCTCGCCCCGAGCGGGACGGCCAGGTCGTAGCCCACGCCGCCCACGTCCAGCACGAGCCGCGTCGGCGACTGCGACGCGATCCGTCCCTCGAGGAACTCGTACACCGCGGCGGGACCCGGGGCGCGCCGGGGAGGGCGCTAGCCCTCCTTGTCCTTCTTGCGCGGCAGCTTCAGGCCCATGTCCGCCAGCTTGCGCTTCAGCTCCTGCAGCGACGTCTGGCCGAAGTTGGGCATGCCGAGGAGCTCCTCCTCGGTGTGCTGCATGATGTCGCCGACCGTCAGGCAGCCGACGTTCTCGACCGTGCGCCGGGCGCGGATCGAGAGCTCGAGCTCCGAGATGGGCTTGTTCAGGATGTCGGCGTTCTCGCCGGTCGCGCGCGGGCGCGAGTGCGCCTCGATGCTGGCGACCGCCTCCTCGTGCGCCATGCCCAGGCGCAGGCCCTTGCTGGCCAGGATCTCCTTGATCTCGTTGAGGGAGGTCTCGCCGAAGTTCTTGTAGGAGAGCAGCTCCTGCTCGGTCAGCTTCACGAGGTCGCCGAGCGTCAGGATGTTCATCTTGTTGAGGCAGTTGCGCGCGCGCACCGAGAGCTCGAAGTCGGTGATCGGCGTCCGCAGGATCTGGTTGAGGCGATCCTCCTTCCGCTCGAGCTCCTCGTCGTAGTACATGTCCATCGCCGAGCGCGCGTCCTCGAAGTAGAGGCGCGCGCGCCGGTCGGTGGGGAACGTCTTGACGACGGTGTCGTAGCAGGCGGCGGCGTCCTGGTCGCGGCCCATGTCCTCGTACAGGACGCCGAGGTTGATCATCGCGCGCCGGTCGATCGGCAGCAGCTTGACCAGCGCCTCGTACATCTCGACGGCGAGCTCGTCGAGGCCGCAGCGCTCGGCGAGGAAGGCGCCGCGGAACAGGTTGGCGCGGTGCGCCGGGTCCGCCGCGCGCGCGGCGACGTAGTGGTCCACCGCCTGCTGCCAGCGCCGGGAGAGCTCGGCGGCCCGGCCCTGCAGGTACAGGCCCTCGGCGGAGGCGAGGAAGTCGGCGGGCGCCTTGTCCAGCTCGGCCTGGAGCGCGGCGGCCGCGGCGTCGGCGTCGCCCTGCGCGACGCCGGCCTCGAGGCGCGCCTCGAGCACGCCGGCGCGCGGACGCGGCACGTCCGGGTAGGCCTTCGACAGGCGCTCGAAGATCGGCAGCGCCTCGTCGGGGCGGTCCAGCGAGAGCAGCGCCGTGGCGCGCGTGAACGAGGCGACGTCGTCGGACTCGTGGGCGGCGAGGGCCTCGGCGGCCTGCTCGCACTCGCCCAGCATCCAGAGCCCCAGTCCGCGGCGGCGGCCGGCGTCGCCGGTGGTGCCGAGGGACTGGACCTGGTTGCGGTACCGCTCGACGCTCTGGCGGCGCGCGAAGACCTGCGAGCGCAGGTCCTCGAGCTCGCTGAAGCTCGAGATGGGGTCCTTGGTCAGGTCGAACGTCGGGTCGGGGCGCGTGTCGGGCTTCTTGGGCGCGACTTCGGGATCCGCGGAGGCTTGGGTCGTCGTCATGGTCGGCGTTGGGGGTCCTCCGGCGGGGGAGGACGAGCGGGACGCGGGGCGCAGGCCGGTCGGGTGGGCCCCGCACGGCTGGCGGGGATGCGCGGTTCGCGCGCGGGCGGCGTGCCGCTGGGTTCGGCCCTCGCCCCCGAAGCCCGCGGATGATAGGAGCCGGTCCGGGGGGGGTCAAACGGGGTGGACGCCGGGCGCCGGCCCCGGAGCGGGCGCCCCGACCGGCGGGGCGCGCCGCCCGGCCGGGGAGCGGACCGGACCGCGGCCGGCGGGGCCCCGTCGCGCTCCTCCCCGCCCGGTCCCGTCGCGCTCCCCTCCGCCCGGTCCCGTCGCGCTCCCGCCCGCCCGGTCCCCGGGCCCGCGCCCGCGGTCGCGCGGAGGTCGGGGTCGGGGCGGCCCGGCGGCGGTCGGGCCCGCCCGGCCCCGCGGTCGGGCCGCCGGCCCGGCGGGGGACGCGCGCGGGCCGCGCCTTTCCGCGTGAACGCGCCGCCGCGATGTGGAACGCTCTGGGCGGCTCGCGGTGCCGATGGACAAGCTGATCGTCGAGGGGGGTCGTCCGCTGGAGGGCGTCGTGCGCGCGGCGGGCTCGAAGAACGCGGTCCTGCCCGTGCTGGCGGCGAGCCTGCTGACGCGCGAGCCCCTGCGCGTGCCCAACGCGCCGCTCCTGGCCGACGTCGACTCGATGCTCGCGGTCCTGCGGGACCTGGGCTGCCAGGCCGAGCGCAACGCCGACGCCAGCGTCGAGGTGCAGAGCGCCGAGCACCTGTCCGACCGCGCCGGGTGGGACCACGTCCGCAAGATGCGGGGCTCGGTCGCCGTGCTCGGGCCGCTGCTCGCCCGCACCGGGCGCGCGGAGGTCAGCCTGCCGGGCGGGTGCGTGCTCGGCGTGCGCCCGATCGACGTCCACCTGAAGGGCCTGCGGGCCCTGGGGGCCGAGATCCGCGTCGAGCACGGCTACGTCGTGGCGGAGGCCCCCGGCGGCCGGCTGCGCGGGGCGGAGCTCTTCCTCGGCTCGGCCTTCGGGCCCTCGGTGCTGGGCACGGCCAACGTGCTGATGGCGGCGACCCTGGCGCGGGGGCGCACCGTGATCCACGGCGCGGCCTGCGAGCCCGAGGTCGTCGACCTGTGCCGCTGCCTGCTCGCCATGGGGGCGCGCATCTCCGGCGTCGGCTCGCCGCGGCTGGAGGTCGAGGGCGTCGACGAGCTGGGCGGGGCCGAGCACGCGGTGATCCCCGACCGCATCGAGGCCGGGACGTACCTGCTGGCGGGCGCGATCTGCGGCGGGCGCGTGGTCGTCGAGGGCTGCCGCCCCGACCACCTGACGGCGCTGTTCGACCGGCTGATCGAGGCCGGCATGCCGTTCGAGGTCGGCGACGGCTGGGTCGCCAGCTTGCCCTACGACCGCGGGGCGCAGCGCCCGCGCTCGACCGACGTCACCACCCACCCCTACCCGGGGTTCCCGACCGACCTGCAGGCCCAGTGGATGGCGCTCATGACGCTGGCCGACGGCTTCAGCATCGTCACCGAGCGCATCTACCCCGACCGCTACATGCACCTGGCCGAGCTGCAGCGCCTCGGCGCGAACATCCGCCGCCAGGGGGCCACGGCGATCGTGTGCGGCTGCGAGCGCCTCTCCGGCGCGCCGGTCACGGCCTCCGACCTGCGCGCGTCCGCCGCGCTGGTGCTGGCGGGGCTGGTGGCCGAGGGCACGACCGAGGTGCATCGCGTGTACCACATCGACCGCGGCTACGAGCGCATCGAGGAGCGCCTGGCCGGCCTCGGCGCCGAGATCCGGCGCGTCCGGGACTAGCGCGTGGACGGCGAGCGGCACGCCGGCGCTCCGCAGGACGGGCCGGGCGTGCCCGAGGCGAGCCCGCGCGCGGGAGACCGCCGCGGGGGAAGGCGCCGCCGCGGCCGGCGCCTCGCCGCGCTGCTGGCGGTGGCCCACGTGCTGGGCGCGGTGTCCTCCGTGCACGCGCTGATGGCCACGCGCACGCCGCAGGGCTCGGTCGCCTGGATCGTGTCGCTGAACACGCTCCCGGTGGTGGCGGTCCCCGCCTACTGGGTGCTGGGCCGCTCGAAGTTCCAGGGCTACGTCACGATCCGCCAGGAGCTCCACGCCGCGGAGGCCGAGCGGGTCGAGCGCGTGGCCGCGCGCCTGCGGCCGTTCGTGGACGAGCTCTCCGGGACGGCCGGCGCGGGGGCGCGCCTGGCGGACCTGCCGTACCTGCGGGGGAACGCCGTGGAGCTGCTGGTCGACGGCGAGGCCACCTTCGAGAGCATCCTCGCCGGCATCGACGCCGCCGAGGACTACCTGCTGGTGCAGTTCTACATCGTGCGCGACGACGGCCTGGGCCGCGAGCTGCGCGACCGCCTCGCGGCGCGGGCCCGGGAGGGGGTGCGCGTGCACTTCCTCTACGACGAGATCGGCAGCCACGGGCTGCCCGCCTCCTACGGCGAGCCGCTCGTCGCCGCCGGCGGCGAGCTGCGGCCGTTCCACTCGACGCGCGGGTCGGGCAACCGCTTCCAGCTGAACTTCCGCAACCACCGCAAGATCGTCGTGGCCGACGGAAAGGTCGCGTGGATCGGCGGGCACAACGTGGGGGACGAGTACGTCGGCCGCGACCCCGACGCCCCGGAGTGGCGCGACACGCACGTGCGCATCGAGGGGCCGGCGGCGCTCGAGGCCCAGCTCTCCTTCCTCGAGGACTGGCGCTGGGCGACCGACGAGGCGCCGGAGGTGTCCTGGGAGCCGCACGCGCCGCCGGGGGGCGACGCGGTCGTGCTGGTGCTGCCCAGCGGGCCGGCGGACCGCCTGGAGACCGCCAGCCTGATGGTCCAGCAGGCCATCCACGGCGCGCGCGAGCGCTTCTGGATCGCCACGCCGTACTTCGTGCCCGACGAGGGCGTGCTGGCCGCGCTGCACCTGGCGCGCCTGCGCGGGGTGGACGTGCAGGTGATCGTGCCCGACCGCGCCGACAGCCTGCTCGTCCAGCTCTCCACCTACGACTTCGTCGACGAGCTGCTGGAGTCGGGCGTGCGCGTGCACCGCTACGAGCCCGGCTTCCTGCACCAGAAGGTGTTCCTGGTGGACGACGCGCTCGCCGCGGTGGGGACGGTCAACTGCGACAACCGCTCGTTCCGGCTGAACTTCGAGGTGACCGCGCTCGTGCTCGAGCCCGGGTTCGTCGCGGAGGTCGAGGCCATGCTGGTCGGCGACGTCGCGCGCTCGCGGCCCATGACGCTGGCGGAGATCCGCGCGAAGCCCTGGTGGTTCCGCGCCCTCTCCCGCGCCGCGTACCTGGCGGCGCCGGTCCAGTAGCGCTCCGCGACGGCCCGCGACGAGACGGCCGGGCGAGCGACGGGCCCGGCGGGGGAGGGGCGCACCGCCGGGCCGGGCGCTACAATCCCGCCCCTCCACGACCCCGCACCCCCGTACCGACCGAGCCCCCGCCATGAGCCAGACGAAACCCACCCTGCGAGTCCCCGAGGACGGCGAGCCCCTCGCCATGCGGGACGGCGAGCTGCACGTGCCCGCCAACCCCATCGTGCCCTTCATCGAGGGCGACGGGACCGGCCCGGACATCTGGCGGGCGACCCGGCGCATCCTGGAGGCCGCCGTCGACAAGGCCTACGGCGGGGAGAAGCGCATCGCGTGGATGGAGGTCTACGCCGGCGAGAAGGCCTTCGAGAACTACCAGAGCTGGCTGCCCGACGAGACCGTCGAGGCGTTCCGCGAGTACCGCGTGGGCATCAAGGGGCCGCTGACGACGCCCATCGGGGGCGGCATCCGCTCGCTGAACGTCGCGCTGCGCCAGCTGCTCGACCTGTACGTCTGCCTGCGACCGGTGCGCTGGTTCCAGGGCGTGCCGTCGCCGGTGCGCAACCCGCAGGACGTCGACATGGTCATCTTCCGCGAGAACACGGAGGACATCTACGCGGGCATCGAGTTCCAGGAGGGCACGGACGCCGCCAGGGCGTTCCTGTCGCTGCTGCGCGAGCACTTCCCCAAGGAGGCCAGCAAGATCCGCTTCCCCGAGAGCTCGGGCTTCGGCGTCAAGCCCGTCTCGCGCGAGGGCAGCGGCCGCCTGATCCGCGCCGCGATCCAGTACGCCCTCGACAACGCGCGCAAGTCGGTGACCTTCGTGCACAAGGGCAACATCATGAAGTTCACCGAGGGCGCCTTCTGCGCCTGGGGGTACGAGCTGGCGGAGGAGGAGTTCGCCGACACGACGTACACCTGGCGCCAGTGGGAGCGCACCCGGGACGAGCGCGGCAAGGAGGCCGCCGACGCCGAGCAGGCCGAGGCCCTCGCCGCCGGCCGGATCCTCGTCAAGGACGCCATCGCGGACATCACGCTGCAGCAGGTGCTGACGCGCCCGCGCGAGTTCGACGTCATCGCGACGATGAACCTGAACGGCGACTACCTGTCCGACGCCCTGGCCGCGCAGATCGGCGGCATCGGCATCGCGCCGGGCGGCAACATCAACTACACCACCGGCCACGCCATCTTCGAGGCGACGCACGGCACCGCGCCGCGCTACGCCAACCTGGACAAGGTCAACCCGGGCTCGCTGGCGCTGTCGGGCGAGATGATGCTGCGCCACCTCGGCTGGGCCGAGGCGGCGGACAAGGTGCTGAAGGGCATGGACGCGGCCATCGGCGAGAAGATCGTCACCTACGACTTCGCGCGGCTCATGGAGGGCGCGCGCGAGGTCAAGTGCAGCGAGTTCGCCGACGCGATGATCGAGCGCATGTAGCGCGGGGATGCCGGGACCCGAGCCGATCGAGCAGCTCGCCCAGCGCGGCGCCCGCGAGATCCACCGCTCGTTCGACACGTACCACCGCCGCTTCCTGCAGATCACGCGGCGGGCCAAGGCGCGCTTCGAGGCGCGCGAGTGGCGCGCCGGCCAGCGGGACGGCGTCGACCGGATCGAGCTGTACGGCAAGGTGCTGCGCCGCCTGGTGCAGACCGTCGAGCAGCTCCTCGGCCCGCGGGTCCGCGCGCGCGAGGTCTGGGGCAGCATGCGCCGGGCCTACGCGGACCTGGTCCGGGACCGCCCGGACGCGGAGCTCGCCGAGACGTTCTTCAACTCGGTGACGCGGCGCATCTTCGCCACCGTCGGCGTCGACCCCGAGGTCGAGTTCGTGAACCTCGAGCCGGCGGCGCCTGCGCCGGGCCCGTCGGTCAGCCAGGCCTACGCCGTGGACGGCGACCTGGTGGACGTCGTGCGCCGGATGCTGGCGGACCACGCCTTCTCCCTGCCCTTCCGCGACCCCGACCGCGCGGCCGGGCGCGTGGCCCGGCGCATCGAGGAGCGCCGCGCCGAGCTCGGCGCCGCCGACCCGGTCACCCGCGTGGACCTGATCACCGCGCCGTTCTACCGCCAGAGCTCGGCCTACCTCGTCGGCCGCGTCCTCTGCGGCGCGCGGCAGATGCCGCTGGTCGTCGCCCTGGTCCACGGCGAGCGGGGCGTCGTCGTGGACGCCGTGCTCCTGACCGAGGACGAGGTCAGCGTGGTGTTCGGCTTCACGCGCTCGTACTTCCGCGTGGACATGCCGTACCCGTCGCTGGTGATCGCGTTCCTGCGCACGATCATGCCGGGCAAGCCGGTCGCCGAGCTCTACATCTCGATCGGCTACAACAAGCACGGCAAGACCGAGCTGTTCCGCCGCTTCCTGATGCACCTGCAGGGCGCGGACGACCCCTTCGTCGTCGCCCCGGGCGCGCGCGGGATGGTGATGGTCGTGTTCACGATGCCCTCGTACGACCTGGTCTTCAAGGTCATCCGCGACGCGTTCGACTCGCCCAAGGACTCCACGCGCGAGGAGGTCCGCCGGCGCTACACGCTGGTGTTCAAGCACGACCGCGCCGGGCGCCTGATCGACGCGCAGGAGTTCGAGCACCTCGCCTTCCGCCGGGACCGCTTCTCCGACGAGCTGCTGGAGGAGCTGCAGCGCTCCGCCGCGCAGAACGTCACCGTGACCGAGAGCGTGGTGGCCATCCGCCACCTCTACATCGAGCGGCGGCTGCGGCCCCTGGACCTCTTCCTGCAGGAGGTCGACGAGCCGCGCGCGCGCGCCGCGGCGCTGGACTACGGCCAGGCGGTCCGCGAGCTGGCGCTCAGCAACGTGTTCCCCGGCGACCTGCTGCCGAAGAACTTCGGCGTGACCCGCCACGGGCGGGTCGTGTTCTACGACTACGACGAGCTCTGCCTGCTGACGGACTGCCGCGTGCGCCAGCTGCCCGAGGACGACGACCCCGAGCTCGCGATGGCCGCGGAGCCCTGGTTCCACGTCGAGCCGGGCGACATCTTTCCCGAGCAGTTCGTCCGCTTCCTGGGCTTCCGCGCCCCCCTGCGCGACGCCTTCCTCGAGCGCCACGGCGACCTGTTCACCGCCCGCTTCTGGCGGGAGGCCCAGGACCGCCACCGCCGCGGCGAGATCTTCAACCTGTTCCCGTACCCCGACAGCCGCCGCTTCCTGGACGACGCCCCGGCCTGAGGTCGTGCCCACCCGGCCCGCGCGGCCCGCGCGCGCGCCACCAATCGCCGCTCGGGGCGGACAGCGCCGACGGCGTCCTCTATAACGGGGGGCTCCCACCATGTTCGAGAACCTCTCCAAGCGCCTCGGCGCCGCCTTCTCCGGCCTGCGGGGCAAGGGCGAGCTGACCGAGGAGAACGTCGAGGAGGGGCTGCGCGAGGTCCGCGCGGCCCTGCTCGAGGCCGACGTCGCCTTCCAGGTCGCCCGCGACTTCACCGAGCGGGTCCGCGAGCGCGTCGCGGGCCAGGAGCGGGTGAAGGGCGTCGACCCCGGCCAGCAGTTCGTCCACGCCTGCCACCAGGAGCTGGTCCGGCTCATGGGGCCGGAGGACGCCCGGCTCGAGATGGCCAAGCGGCCGCCGACCGTCCTGCTGATGGCCGGCCTGCAGGGCGCGGGCAAGACGACCACCTGCGCCAAGCTCGCGAAGCAGCTGAAGGAGAAGCACCAGAAGCGCCCGCTGCTGGTCGCCGCCGACGTCAAGCGGCCCGCGGCCGTGCGTCAGCTGCAGGTGCTGGGCGAGCAGATCGGCGTCCCCGTCTTCCACGTCGAGGGCCGCACCGCCCCCGAGGTGTGCGCCGCCGGCGTGGCCGCGGCCGAGCGCGACGGCCGGGACGTGGTGATCCTCGACACCGCCGGCCGCCTGCACGTCGACGAGGAGATGATGGCCGAGGTAGGCGAGATCGCCGCCCGCACGAAGCCCCACGGGCAGGTGCTGGTGGTCGACTCCATGACCGGCCAGGACGCCGTGCGCTCGGCCAAGGCGTTCCACGAGCGCCTCGAGCTGACCGGCGTGATCCTGACCAAGCTCGACGGCGACGCCCGCGGCGGCGCCGCGCTCTCGATCCAGTCCGTGGTCGGCCGCCCGATCCTCTACGTCGGCGTGGGGGAGAAGCTCGACGACCTGGACGCCTTCCACGCCGACCGCATGGCGGACCGCATCCTCGGGATGGGGGACGTCGTCGGCCTGGTCGAGTCCGCCCAGGAGGTGATCGAGGAGGAGGAGGCCCAGGCCGCCTTCGAGAAGATGGTCCTCGGCGACTTCACGCTCGAGGACATGCTCGGCCAGATCCGGATGATCCGGAAGCTGGGCCCGATGAAGAAGGTGCTCGGGATGATGCCCGGCTTCTCCCAGATGGAGGGGCTGGACGTCGACGACCGCAAGATGAACCGGCTCGAGGCGACCTTCACCTCGATGACGCCCTACGAGCGCCTGCGCCCCGACGTGCTGGACATGAGCCGGCGCCGGCGCATCGCCCGGGGCTCCGGCCAGGACGTGGCGGCCGTCAACGAGCTGCTGAAGTCGTTCAAGGCGATGAAGCAGATGATGCGCCAGATGAACAAGCTCGGCCTCGGGGCCAAGCTGGGCGCCAAGGGCAAGAAGGAGACCCTCCGCGGGATGTCCCCGACCGGCGAGCTCGCCGGGAGCGAGGGCGGGGGCCTGCTCGGGGGCCTCGGCGGCCTCGGAGGGGGCCTGGGGGGCCTCTTCGGGGGG
>JAUIDW010000439.1 GCA_030428395.1 bacterium
CGGGGTTGATCAACCTGACGATGATGCCGATGGGCCTCGCCTCGGGAGTGTTCTTCTCCTACGAGCGCTTCAACGAGCTGACCCACCCCCTGATCCGGGCGCTGCCGCTGACCGCGCTGAACGACGCGCTGCGCGGGGTCATGCTCGAGGGGCGCGGCCTCGGCGACCTGGTCTCCGAGATCGTCGTGCAGCTCGTCTGGGGCGTCGCCGCCTTCGCCATCGGGCTGCGCATCTTCCGCTGGAAGTAGCCCGCGCGCCGCCGGGTGCGCGCGGTACGTCCCCGCCGCGGGAATCGCGGCCCGGAGTGCGCCGCGGGATCGTCGACCCCCCTTTCCGGATCTTCGACATCTCCCCAGAATGGGTGACCCGATGGGTACCGAGGGCAGACTGGGGGTCCCGCCGCGCGGTCGCGGCGCAGATCTGGCGTGGGTTGCGCGCTCGCGCTCCGAGGCCCGGCCCGGCGATCGCGCGTTCGTGTTCCTGCGCGACGGCGAGGCCGAGGACGAGGCCCTCGACTACGCCGGACTCGACCGCCGCGCGCGCCGCGTCGCCGCCGCCCTCCAGGCCGAGCTCGGCGACGAGGTCCGGGGCGCCCGGGTCCTGCTCCTGCACCCCCCCGGGCTCGCGCCGATCGCCGACTTCCTGGGCTGCCTGTACGCCGGGGCCATCGCCGTGCCGACGGCGCCGCCGCGCCTCCACCGCGCGATGGAGCGCACCCAGGCGCTGACCGCCGACTCCGGGGCCGCGGCCGTCCTGACCGTCGGCTCGGTGCTCGCCCAGCGCGAGCGCGTCGCCGCGCACACCCCCGCCCTGGCGGGCCTGCGCTGGATCGCCACCGACGAGCTCGACGCGGGCCTCGAGGACGACTGGCGCGAGCACCGCCCGCGGCCCGACGACCTGGCGTTCCTGCAATACACCTCGGGCTCCACGGGAACGCCCCGCGGCGTCGCCGTCAGCCACGCCAACCTGGCGCACAACGAGGAGCTGCTGCGCCGCGCGTTCCGCAACCGCCCCGACTCGACCATCGTCAGCTGGCTGCCGCTGCACCACGACATGGGCCTGATCGGCATGGTGCTGCAGGCCGTGTGGGTCGGCGCGCCGTGCGTCCTGATGAGCCCCGCCGACTTCCTGGCGCGCCCCCTGCGCTGGATCGAGGCCATGGCGCGCCACCGCGGCACGATGAGCTGCGCGCCGAACTTCGCCTACGACCTCTGCGCGGAGCGCGCCGCGGGCGAGAACCTCGGCGGGCTCGACCTCTCGGCCTGGGAGATGGCCGTGAACGGCGCCGAGCCCGTGCGCCTGGACACGCTCGAGCGCTTCGCGCGCGCCTTCGCCCCGTGCGGCTTCCGGCGCGAGGCGCTGCACCCGGGCTTCGGCCTCGCCGAGGGCACCCTGATCGTGTCGCTCGGGCTGGACGGGCGCGGCCCGGTGCACCGCTGGGTCGACGCGGACGCGCTCGCGGCGGGCCGGGCCGTCGACGCCGAGGCCGCCTCGCCCGGCGCCAAGCCGCTGGTCGGCTGCGGCGTGACCATGCCGGACCAGGACGTCGCGATCGTCGACCCCGACGCGCACCGCGCGGTGGCCGACGGCGTCGTCGGCGAGATCTGGGTCCGCGGGCCGAGCGTCGCGACGGGGTACTGGAACCGGCCCGACGAGTCGGAGCGGACCTTCCGCGCGCGCCTCGCGGACGGCGACGGGCCGTTCCTGCGCACGGGCGACCTCGGCTTCCTCGACGCGGGCGAGCTGTTCGTCGCGGGCCGCCGCAAGGACCTGGTCATCGTCCGCGGCCAGAACCACTACCCGCAGGACCTGGAGCTCGCCGCGGAGCGCGCCCACGACGACCTGCGCGCCTCCGGCGCCGCCGCGTTCGCGGCCGAGCTCGACGGGCGCGAGCGGCTCGTGCTGGTCTGCGAGGTCGAGCGCCGCGGCCGCCGCCACGCCGACGCGATCCTGGCCGCCGTGCGCGGCGCCCTGGCGGAGACCCAGGAGGTCGAGGCCAGCGCCGTGGCGCTGATCCGCCCAGGCTCGCTCCCGCGCACGTCGAGCGGCAAGGTCCGCCGCCGCGCCACGCGCGCGGCCTGGCTCGCGGGCGAGCTGCCGCTCGTCGCGGAGTGGCGCGCGCCCGCCGCCGGGGACCCGGGCGCGGACCCCGGCGAGCCCGTCCCCTCCGAGCGCACCCCGCCGGCCGTCGAGGCCTGGCTCGCGCGCACGCTCGCCCGCGAGCTCGGCGTGCCGCCCGGCTCGCTCGACGCCACCGCGCCGCTGGCCGCGCTGGGCCTCGACTCGCTGCGCGCGGTGCGCCTGTCGCACGCGGTCGAGCGCGCCTTCGGCACGCCCGTCCCGCTCGCGCGCCTGCACGACGGCGCCAGCCTGCGGGACGTCGCCGCCGACGTGGCCCGCGCCGCCCCGATATCCCCCGCGGCCGACCTGTCGCCGCACGCGCCGCGGCCGTCCGGCGGCGCGGACGCGGAGCCCGAGCTGTCGTACGGCCAGCGCTCCCTGTGGTTCCTCCAGCGCCTCGCGCCCGGGAGCCGCGCCTACCACCTCGCGATCGCCGCCCGCGCGCTGTCGCCCGTCGACGACGCGGCGCTCGAGCGCGCCTTCGCCGCGCTGGTCGAGCGCCACGCCGCGCTGCGCACGTGCATCGACGCCGGTCCCGACGGCGCGCCCCGCACGGTCCCGTGCGGGCGCGCGCCGACGCTCGAGCGCGTCGACGCGACCGGCTGCGACGACGGCACCGTCCGCGCGCGCGCCCAGGAGCTCCTCGGGCGCCCCTACGACCTCGCGCGCGGCCCGCTCGTGCGCCTGGTGCTCCTGCGCCGCGGGGACGCGCCCGACGTGCTCGTGGCGATGAACGCCGCGGCGTTTAAGAAGAACATCGGCGACCTTAAAAAGGGCGGCCTGGTCATCGCCAATGTCGACGGCTTCAAGAAGGCCAACCTCAAGAAGGTCGACTACGAGGAGAATCCCCTCGACGACGACGCGCTCAACGAGCGTTTCCGGGTCGTCAGCGTCGACATGGAAAAACAGTGTGAGCGCGCCCTCGACGGGATGGGCCTCACCACCAAAGAGATTGCACGCTCCAAGAACTTCTGGGCGCTGGGCGTGTTGTACTGGCTGTACAACCGAAATACCGAAAACCAGGTCAAGTGGATCGAGAACAAATTCAAGCGCAAGCCCAAATTCGCCGACGCGAACGTGCGGGTGTTCAAAGCGGGTTACGCCTTCGGCGACACCACCGAGCTGTTCGGCGAGACGCTCTTGCACACGCCGCTGCGCCGCCAGCGCTCCTCCCCGTCGGCGGAGTAGGCCGCGACCTCCGTCGTGGTCGCCGCGATCACGCCGTCGGAGGTGCCCGCGAGCCGGTGTCGCGCCTCGAACTCCGTGGGGAACCCGCTGACGGACCAGCGCGGCTGCCCGGTTCGATCGAAGGCGCGCAGCGCGTCGCCGACGAGCGCGTAGACGTTGCCCCGCGCGTCCGCCGCCACCGCCTCGACGCGCCCATCGAGCCCGACGGCCCACGCCGCGGCGGGCGGTCCAGCGTCGATGGGCCCAGCCTCGATGGGCCCAGCCTCCAACGACCCCGCGTCCACCGCCGCGTCGCGCTCGGCGGGGGGCGCGCCGCAGCCGATGAGAAGCAGAGC
>JAUIDW010000051.1 GCA_030428395.1 bacterium
GCATGCGGCGCACCGAGCACGACCAGGACGCGGCCCGGGCCGAGCTCGAGGCCGCCCTCGACCGGACGTGGAACCTGGCCACGCGCAGCCACGACGAGGTGGCGGCGCTCGAGGGCGGCGTGCTCGAACGCGCCAGCCAGGTGCTCGAGGCCGTGGACGAGGGCTACCGGGAGGGCAAGTTCGAGCTGACGGACCTGATCGACGCGCAGCGCACCTACTTCGACGTCCGGGCGCGCTGGCTGCGCTCGCTCGCCGACCACCACCTCGCCGTCACCGAGCTGGAGCGGCTGATCGGAGGCCCCCTGCCATGACCTCTCCCCGACTGCTCCGGGCGCCCCGGACGCGGCGCGCGCTCGCGCCGGTGGCCCTCGCGCTCCTCGCCGCCGCGGGCGCCTGCACGACCGACGAGGACCCCTTCGCCGTCGACCGGGGCGGGTCCGACCTCGGCGCCCCGGAGGCGCGGTTCCGCCTGCCGGAGGGGGCCGGCGAGCGCACAGACGTCCGGACCGCGCCCGCGGGTCCGGCCACGCTCGCGCGCGAGCTGGCGCTGCCCGGGCGCCTGCTGTTCGACGCGGACCGCAGCGCGACCGTGGCCGCCCGGCTGGACGGCATCGTCGCGGAGGTCCTCGCCCGCCCCGGGCAGGACGTGCAGCGCGGGCAGGTGCTCGCCGTGCTCCACAGCCGGGAGCTCGCGCGGGCCCGCAGCGCCTACGTCGAGGCCGCGCACCGCCGCGAGTTCGCCGAGGTCACGTTCCGCCGCGAGGAGCGCCTCTGGGAGAAGCGCATCACGCCGGAGGACACCTACCTGCGCGCCCGCAGCGACCTCGAGCACGCGGCCATCGACCTGCAGACGGCGGGGCAGGAGCTCCGCGCACTCGGGGCGGACACGTCGGAGCTCGAGGCCCTCGGCGACGTGTCCCGCCACGTGCCCGACGGGTCGGGGGGACTGCCGTGGGAGGCGGAGCTGAACCGCTTCGAGCTCCGCACCCCGATCGCGGGCCGCGTGCTCGCGAAGGACGCCGTCCTGGGCGAGGCGGTGCACGCCGAGGACACGCTGTTCGAGGTGGCCGACCTGGACACGCTCTGGCTCGACCTGAGCGTGCGCTCGTCCGACCTGCCGTCGCTCCCGGTCGGCACGCTCGTCGAGGTCGAGTCGCGCGCCCTCGGCCGCGAGCTCGTGGCCCCGATCGAGTTCGTGGACCCGCGCATCGACAGCGACACCCAGACGGCCCTGGCCCGCGTCGTCGTCGACAACGCGGAGCGCGCCTGGTACCCGGGCCTGTTCGTCGAGGTGCGCGCGCGCGTCGGCGCCCGCGAGGTCCCCGTGGCCGTGCCGCTGGCGGCCGTGCACCGTTCCGCCTCGTCGGAGTCCGCCGGGCCCGCCGAGCGCGTGTTCGTCGCGCTGCCCGACGGCTCCTGGGAGGCGCGCGCGGTCCGCCTGGGCGCGTCCGACGGCGAGCGCGTCGAGGTGCTCGAGGGCCTCGCCGCCGGAGAGCAGGTCGCGGTGACCGAGGGGCTGCTGCTGAAGTCCACCTGGCTCGGTCACGGAGGCCTCGAGGATTGACCGAGGCGCTCGTCCGCTTCGCGCTCACCCAGCGCGTCCTGGTCCTGGTCGTCTCGCTCGGCCTGGCCCTGGGCGGGCTCTGGGCGTTCACCGGGCTCTCGATCGACGCGTTCCCCGACATCGCGGTCCCGCAGGTGCAGGTGATCGTGAAGGCGCCCGGGCTCTCCCCCATCGAGGTCGAGCAGCGCATCACCCGGCCGGTCGAGATCGAGATGCAGGGCATCGCGCGCATGGAGACGCTGCGGTCGCGCACGAAGTACGCGCTCTCGATCGTGACCCTCGACTTCCGCGAGGGGACCGACGTGTACTGGGCCCGGCAGCAGGTCTCCGAGCGCCTCGACCACGTGCGCGACGACCTGCCGCCCGGCGCCGAGGCCCGGCTGGCCCCGATCACCTCGCCGCTCGGCGAGGCGTTCATGTTCACGGTCGAGGGGCCGGGGTACTCGAACGCGGAGCTGCGCACGCTGCTCGACTGGACGCTGCGGCCGCGCATCGTCTCGGTGGACGGCGTGGCGGAGGTCAATGCGCTCGGCGGAGAGGTCCGCGCCTTCGAGGTGGTGCCCTCCCCCGAGGAGCTGCTGGCCCACGACCTCTCCGTGGCCGACCTCGCGGCGGCGATCGAGCGCAACAACCGCAACGCCGGCGGCGACCGGATCGTGCGCAACGACGAGGTGCTGCTGGTCCGCACCGTCGGTCGCCTCGGCGGCGCCGAGGACCTGCGGCGGCTGCCCGTCGCGTCGCGCGACGGGACGCCCATCCTGCTGCGCGAGGTCGCCGAGGTGCGCGTGGGGGCGGCGGTCCGCCACGGCGGGGTCACCAAGGACGGGCGCGGCGAGCACGTGCAGGGGCTCGTCCTGACGCGGCTGGGCGCCAACAGCCGCGAGACGATCGCGCGCGTCAAGGACGTGCTGCGCGAGCTGGCCCCCGTGCTGCCGCCCGGCGTCCGCGTGGTCCCGTTCTACGACCGCACCGACCTCGTCCAGGGCGCGGTGGCGATGGTGCGCAACGCGCTCGGCCTGGCCTGCCTCCTGGTCGTGGTCGTCCTGCTGGCGTTCATGGGCAACCTGCGCGGCGCGCTGACCGTCGCGCTCGTGCTGCCGCTCGCGGTGCTCGTCACCTTCCTGGCCATGCGCGCGCTGGACCTCTCCGCCAACCTGATGTCGCTCGGCGGGCTGGTGATCGCGATCGGCATCCTGGTCGACCCGGCCGTCGTCGTCGTCGAGAACATCCAGGCCCGGCTGGGTCGCCCGCTGCCGGGCCTGCACCCGCTCCACCTGGTCTACCGGGCAGTGCTCGAGGTCGCGGGCCCGGTCCTCTCCGGCACCGCGATCATCGTCATCGTGTTCCTGCCGATCCTGACCCTGTCCGGGCTCGAGGGCCGCATGTTCGCGCCGCTCGCCCAGACCGTGTCGATCGCGCTGGTCGCCGCGGTGTTCCTGGCGCTCGTGGTCATCCCGGTGCTCTCCAGCTTCCTGCTGCGCCCGGGGGGGCGGGACGAGAACGCCCTCGTCCGCTTCCTGCGCCGCGCGCACGCGCCGCTCCTGCGCGCCTCGCTCCGGCGGCGCGGGCTCCTGCTGGCGATCGCCCTGGTGTCGCTGGTGCCGGCCGCCTGGGCCTTCTCCCGGCTCGGCGCCGAGTTCCTGCCGGCGATGGACGAGGGCACCAGCGTCGTGCAGACGACCAAGCTGCCCAGCGTCTCGCTCGGGCGCTCGCTCGAGATCGACGGCCGCATCCAGCGCGCCGTGCTGGAGCTGCCCGAGGTCGTCCACGTCGTGTCCCGGACCGGCTCGGACGAGCTGCGGCTCGACCCCATGGGCCTGCACGAGACCGACCACTACCTGGTGACGCGCCCCGAGGACGAGTGGGACGCGGGAGCCGCCGCGACCTTCGCCGAGCGGCTGCGCGCGCGCCTCGAGTCGGTCCCCGGGGTCTCCTTCGGCTTCACCCAGCCCATCGAGATGCGCACCTCCGAGATGATCACGGGGGTCACGGCCGCGCTGGCGGTGAAGGTGTTCGGGACCGACCTCGACGGTCTGGAGGCGCTCTCCGCGCGGGTCGAGCAGATCGTGACGGACACGCCGGGGGCCACGGAGGTGCGGCGCGCGCCCCTGCGCGGGCAGGGCTACCTCGAGATCCGCATGGACCACGCGGCCATGAGCCGCTTCGGCATCGGCGCCGAGCACCTGAACGCGCTGATCGAGACCGCGGTCGGGGGCCGCACCGTGACCACCGTGGTGGAGGGCGAGCGCCGCACGCCGGTGCTGGTGCGGTTCCCCAGGGCGACGCGCGACACCCCCGGGGCGCTGTCGAACCTGCTGGTCGATTCCCCCGAGGGCCACCGCATCCCGCTCGGCGCCCTCGCCGACATCGTCGAGGTGGACGGCCCCGTGCAGATCGAGCACGAGAACGGCCTGCGCAACGTCGTCATCCAGGCGGGCGTCGAGGGGCGCGACATCGTGGGCCTCGTGGAGCAGCTGCGCGCCGAGATCGCCGACGCGGCCGCGCTCCCGCCGGGGGCGTTCGTCGAGTTCGGCGGTCAGTTCGCCAACCAGCAGCGCGCCGCGCGGCGCCTGGCCCTGGCCGTGCCCGTGGCGATCGGGCTGGTGTTCCTGATCCTCTTCATCACGTTCCGCTCCCTGCCCCAGTCCGCCCTGATCGTGCTGAACATCCCGTTCGCCCTGGTCGGCGGCGTCGTCGCCCTGTGGCTGGCCGGGCTCTACCTCTCGGTGCCCGCCTCGGTCGGCTTCATCGCCCTCTTCGGCACCGCGCTGCTGAACGGCATCGTCATGGTCAGCTACTTCAACCAGCTCCGCGCGCGCGGCCTCTCCGTGGAGGAGGCCGTCGAGCAGGGTGCCTCGCGCAGGCTGCGCCCCGTGCTCATGACCGCGGTCACGACGGCGCTCGGGCTGCTGCCGCTGCTGCTCGCCACGGGGCCGGGCTCCGAGGTCCAGCGCCCGCTCGCCGTGGTCGTCGTCGGCGGCCTCGCGAGCGCCACGGCGATCACGCTGTTCCTGCTGCCCGCGCTCTACGCGTGGATCGAGGGCGCCCGCGAGGCCGCGCTGCGGGCCCGGGAGGTCGGGGCGTGAAGCTCCTGACGCTCTTCGTCCACGCGGACGTGGTGGACGACCTGCTGGACTCGCTGCGCTCGGTCGCGGGCGTGTCGGGGTTCACCGTCTCGCCGTGCGAGGGACACTCCACGTCGGTCCCGCGGGACGCGCAGCTCGCCTCGCGCGACCGCGTGGCGGGCCACGTCGCCCGGCGCCGGATCGAGCTGCTGCTGGAGGACGCGCGCCTCCCCGAGGTCCTGGAGCATCTCCGCGAGCCGGGTACGGAGCGCGGGTCCCGCGGGACCTGGTTCGTCACCGACGTGGGCGAGTCGGGACGCCTCTGATCGCGGCGGCGAGTGCTCAGTCCGGGCGCCGCCAGAGCGTCTCGTCGCTGCCGGTGCCCTTCACGCTCTGCCCCAGGTAGCCGACGAACTCGTAGCCGTCCTTCTTCAGCTTCTCGGTGTCCTTCTCGCTGACGTCGGTGACGATCGTGTACTCCCAGTCGCCCGCGTCGCGCTCCTTCTGGACGAAGGCGGTGGCGGGGACCAGGGCGAGGGCGATGCCCAGGACGAGGGAGCGGGGGTGGACGGCGGGGCTCTTCATGGCGGTCTCCAGGTGGGCCGGGGTGGACAGGTCGGCGCGCCCGCCTCGGCGAGCGCGCCGGGCCCGAGTATGCGCGGCCCGGGGACGCGCGTCGACGGCCCGCGGCGACCGGGCGGTGCAGGACCCTAGCCCGGGTGGCGCTCGAGCCAGGCCCGGATGCGGGCCTCGGCTTCCTCGCGCTGCGCGGGGGTGAGGCGGGGCGCGAGGGCGTCGCGGCGCTCGCCGGCCGGGCCGTCGCCGCGCGCGGCGCCCAGGCTGTACCAGACGAACGCGCCGACGTCGTCGGCCTCCACGCCGCGCCCGTACTCGAGCATCGTCCCCAGGCGGCGCTGGGCGGTCGGGAAGCCCTGCTCGGCGGCGAGGCGGGTCCAGCGCGCGCCCTCCGCCAGGTCCCGGTCGACGCCGCGGCCCTGGACGTACAGCAGGCCGAGGTTCGTCTGCGCGTCGGCCAGCCCCTCGTCCGCCGCGAGCCGCAGCCAGCGCGCCGCCGCGGCCGGGTCGCGCGCCACGCCGAGCCCCTCGAGGTGCGCGAGCCCCAGGCGCGCCTGGGCCGAGGCCACGCCCTGCTCGGCGGCGCGCCGGGTCCAGAGCGCGCTGCGCTCGTGGTCCTGCTCGACGCCCTCGCCGACGTCGTACAGCAGCCCCAGATCCGCCTGCGCCTCGGGCACGCCCTGCTCGGCGGCGCGCGTCAGCCAGAACGCGGCGCGCGCGGAGTTGCGCGGGACGCCCTGGCCGCGCAGGTGCATGGCCGCGAGCGTGGTCTGCGCGATCGCCAGGCCCTGCTCCGCCGCGCGCTCGATCCAGAGCGCCGACTGCACCGGGTCGGCCGGCCCGCCCGCGCCGCGGCCCACCATCTGGCCCAGCGCGAACTGCGCCTCGGCGCGGCCCTGCACCGCCGCGCGCCGCAGCCACGCGCGCGCCTCGGCGGCGTCCGCGGGCACGCCGCGACCCTCCAGGTACTTCAGGCCGAGGTTCGTCTGCGCCGCGGCGTGCCCCTGCTCGGCGGCGCGCAGGAACCAGCCCGCGGCCGCGTGGTCGTCGCGCTCGACGCCCTCGCCGTGCTCGGCCATCACGCCCAGGGCGTACTGGGCGTCGGCGGAGCCCTGCTCGGCGGCGAGCTGGTACCAGCGCGCCGCCTCGGCCGGGTCGCGCGCCACGCCCGAGCCCTCGAGGTGGCGCGCGGCCATCTCGAGCTGCGCCTCGACGTCGCCGGCCGCGGCCCGCTCCTCGACCCGCGGCACCGGGCGCGGGGTGTCCGCCGGCGCCTCGCTCGACGCCGGCCGCGACGCGCAGGCCACGAGCGACCCGGCGAGCAGCGACCCGATGAGCAGCGCGCCGGCGAGCAGCGCGGCGGCGAGCCGGCGCGAGCCCGGCGTACGCATCGCGAGCGCCCCCCGACCTACCAGGGGTCGCTCAGGTTCGCGTGGATCTCGCGCAGGAAGTCCCAGAGGTCCTCGTCCGGCTCGAACTCGTTCCTCGCCATCGAGACGCACGTGTCGACGAGGTCGTCGCAGCGCGGGCGCGAGTTCGGGTTCAGGATGCCCTCCTCGAGCGCCAGGCGGTAGACGCCGGCGGCCTCCCCGGGCCGGCCCATGTCGACGTAGGCCTCCGCGAGCGGCCGCAGCACGCCGGCGCGCCACATGTTCACGATCTCCTCGCGGCGCTCCTCGTACTCCGCCAGCGCGGCCGCGGCGGCCTCGAGGGCGCCCTCGGTGTCGCCGGCCACGTGGCGGAAGTGCGCGAGGCGGGCCCGCTGGCGGATGCCCTCCTCGGCGTCCCAGTTCGCGCCCTCGTACACCTCGGTCGCCAGGTTCGCGAGGGCGGCGGCCGTCTCCGGGTCGTCGTGATCCGCGGCGCTGCGGATCATCGAGTACAGGAACTCGAGCCGCAGCATGGACGGCAGCCGGCCCCAGGAGGCCTGGATCTTCTCGGCGAGCGCGGTGCGCACCTGCTCGTCCTCGTACAGGTGGTCGTAGAACGCGGTGCACCTGGCCAGGGCGTTGCGGGTCAGCTCGAACTGGCCGATCTCCACGGCCTGGTCGACGACCTCCATGTGCGCCTCCAGCGCGTCGGGCCCGGTGAGCTCGGCCTGGAGCTGCTCGAGCTCGCGGGCCTGCGAGGGGTCGATGCCGTCGGCGAAGTGCCGGGCGCGCTCGTCGTCGCCCAGCAGCGTGTGGACGCGGGCGACCTTGGCCCGCACGCAGTCGACGCGCCAGCCCTGGAGCTGCGCGGACTCGTCGGCGAGCGCGACCTCCATGGCCTCGTCGAGCAGCTCCTCCACGCGCTCGAGCTCGCCGCGCTGCGCGCAGTAGTACGCGAAGTCCGCGTAGGCCGCGCCGCGGCGCCAGTTCTCGATGCCCTCGGCGTACTCGAGGGCCCGGTGCGGCTGGTCGAGGTCGAAGCACGCGACCACGACGCGCTCCTGGGCGCGGGCGCGGTTCTTGTGGTGCGGGTCCAGCGGGAACGCCGAGGCCGACCGGTAGGCGAGGTCGAGCAGCTCGAGGCGGTACTCCGCGAGGGGCGCGTCGACGACGGACCCGGCGGGCGCCGCGTCGTCGGCGGGGCGCCCGGTCGCGGCCGGGGCCTCCGCGGGAGCGCCCTGGGCGGGGGCGGTCCGGTCGGCGGCGACGGCGCCCTGCGCCGAGGACTCGGAGCAGGCGGCGGTCATCGCGGCCAGCACGGCCGCGGAGAGGAGCGGGGAAGCGATCATGGGTCGGAGGAGGGCGGGCATGTCGTGCGGTTCGGGAAAGAGGGCACCCGGTGGACGGCCTCGCGGCCAGCCACCGGGCGCCCCCGTGGGTTCAGGCGAGCGGGGCGGCGACCTCGGTCGCCGCGCCGCCTCGTCCCGCGCGGCTCACTGACCGACGAGGGCGCCGTTCAGGTCGACGTTGTTGTTGTCGCAGCCGGCCAGGAAGCCGAAGCGGTACGACGACGACCAGTCGCAGAGCCAGTTCTTGCGGGTCCCCGGGGCGAAGGCGCCGCGGTAGTCGACCTGCTCGAGGAAGCTGCCCTGGGCCGGGCGCGTCCCGTTGGCCGAGTGGGCCAGGCCGCCGATCTTCGGGGTCGGGTCGAGCTCGATCACCTGCAGCATGACCTTGCCGCCCTTCAGGACCGGCGCGGCGCGGACGAGCTTGCGCAGCGTGGTCGTGGCGGACGTGTCGTTGCCGTTGGTCATGTTGCCGGGCAGCACGCCGCGGGCGGTCGCCTCGGTGAGGTTGGTGTTCGGGCCGGCCTTGAAGACGCTGTCCACGACCTCGATCAGGTTGCCGGAGAACTGCGACTGGTAGCGGGCGGCCGGGTTGGCGCAGGGGTTGACCGTCGAGGTCTGCGTGTAGGACGTCGTCCAGGTGGCCGGCCAGCTGAGGGTGCCGCCGAAGCCGTACCCCAGGCCGCCGTCGCCGTCGAGGTTGTCGAAGCGGACGAGGTGCTCGCCGACGTCCTCGAAGATGCACTGGCGGTACTGGACGCGCGCGTTGTCGCGGAAGGCCATGCCGTGGTCGCCGTCGATCGGCTGGCCGATGGCCGTGCAGTTGTAGATCGTCGCGGTCGTGACCGGCTGCCAGCTCGACTGCTCGGCGCCGTCGGTCTCGAACATGTTGTCGCCGACGCCCGAGCCCTGCGAGGCGTCGAGGCTGTAGCCCTGGACGATCAGGCCGAACTGCGCCTGGCCGCGCCAGCCCTGGTCGACGTCGAAGCTGTCGTCGCCGATGTTCCAGATGCTGAAGTGCTTCAGGTTCACGGTGCCGCCCCAGATCTCGATCCCGTCGTCGACGTTGTTCATGATCTCGAGGTGGTGGATGTCCGTGCCGCGGCCGATGCCGCCGAGGGACAGGCCGTTCAGCTCGTTGTTCAGGCTGACCTCGAGGCCGCCGTAGCGGATGTTGAGGTAGCGCACCGTGCCGCTGTCGTCGTTGTCGTTGCCTCCGCCGTAACGGTCGAGGGAGGGGCCGAACACGAGGCCTTCCATGTCGGCCACGTTGCCCGGGTCGCAGGTCGGGACGTTGGTGCCGACGGCGTTCTCGGAGATGTAGCCGGCGCCCATGATCGTCAGGTTGCCCCACTCGTTGGCGGCTTCGCGCCAGACGCCGGTGCGCGGATCGCCCGCGGTCCAGGTGGCGACGTCCTCGGTGGACGTCATGATGACCGGGTTGCGGCGGTTGCCGAGCACGTGGATCTGGCCGCCCTTCGCCACGGCGAGGCTACCGATCGGGGGGGTCGGATCGCTGGCGATGACGGTGCCCGCCTCGATCGTCAGGGTGGCGCCGGGCTCGACGTAGACCTGGCCCTGCAGCTCGTACTGGTTGTTCGCCGTCCAGGTCGTCGACGTGGTGATGTTCGAGTTCACCACGACCTGGGCGCTGGCCGTACCGGCCACGATCACGCCCGCGATCGCGGCGAGAGCGGTCTTGTGGAAGATGCCTTGCACTGTCCAAGTCCTCGATAGGGAGAGTACGCGTGCTGCGCGGGGGAGCTCCGGGGAGCCGATCTCCACGGTGTCCAGCATGACCGGCAGCGGCGCGGACTCTAGGGAGGCTTTGTTGCGGGGCTGTGAAGGGTCGGTGAAGTGCGACGCAATCAGCGCGACTTCGACGCCTGCTCGACCTGCTCCAGGTAGTCCTGGACGTGCTGGCGAGGCTTCAGGTCCTGGGCGCGCCGCAGCAGCGCGAGGGCCTCGGGGTACTTGCGCTGCCCCACCAGCAGCTGGGCGTGGCGCACCTTGGCGTCGGCCTCGAAGGCCTCGATCCCGGCGGCCCGCTCGAAGTAGAAGACCGCCTGCTCGAGGTCGCCCGACCGGCGGCTGTGCTGGCCCAGCAGGATGAGGGCCTCGCCGTCCAGGGGGTCCAGCTCGACGATCTGCTCGAGCACGCGGGCCTCCTCGTCGCCGGCGCCCTGCGCCACGGCGAGGCGCGCCCGGATCTTCAGGAGGTCCTTCTGGTCCCCCGGCTCGAGCTCCCCGCCGCGCAGGGTCTCGATGCCGTCGAGCATCGCGACCGTCTCGTCGAAGGCACCCTGCGCGGTCATCACGCGGGTGGCCCGCAGCGGGCGGTCGATGCCCGCCCGGGGGTCCTTCTCCAGCGCGCCGAGGTAGGCCTGGACGGCGAGGTCGAAGAGGCCCTCGTTGACGTAGATGTCCGCGAGCCCGTTCAGGCTGTCGCGCGTCGCGCCGCCGAGCTCGCCGACCATCTCGAAGTTCTCGGCCGCGCGCAGCGGCTGGCCCAGCCCGATGTACGCGTTCGCCTGCAGCAGCCACAGGTCGGTGCGCTCGGGCTCGTCCTCGATCAGGGTGCCGCACAGCGAGGCCGCGTCCGCGTAGCGCTTCTGCTTGAACAGGCTGCGGGCGAGCCCCATCTTCCAGTCCATCGTCTCCGCGTCGAGCAGCGTCGCCATGCGGAAGGCCGTCTCCGCGGCGAGGTCGTTGCCCGTGTTCGAGTACGCGAACCCCAGCAGCCCGTACGCCACGGAGTCGCCCCCGCCGAGCTCGATCACGCGCGAGAGCGCGGGCAGCGCCTTGGCGTACTCCTCGCGCCGCACGTGGATCAGGCCGAGGTTCTTCCAGGCCCGGCGGAACTTGGGGTACTTGCGCACCGCCTCCGTGTAGTTCGCGGCGGCCTGCTCGAGCAGCTCGCGCTGGAAGTAGATGTTCCCCAGCGTGAAGTCGAACACCGCGCTCGACGCCGCGTTGCGGTACTTGTTCAGCAGCGCGACGGCGTCGTCCATGTCGTCGCCCGAGATCAGCTCGAGCACCTTCAGCATCTGCTCGCGCTCGTCGGCGGTGACGCGCGGCTCGATGTCGGTCTCGGCGATGTAGCTGTCGATGAACCGACGGCGGAACTCGGGGCTGTTCCACAGCGCCAGGTCGGACGCCCGCAGGGAGAAGTCGACGTCCTGGGGGGCCAGCTCGACCGGCTTCCGGTCCTGGGCGACGAGGGTCGCGCACAGCAGGAGGGGGATCGCTTGGAGGAACTTCATGGGGTCACTGCTTCGGGAACGTGATCGGGATGCGCATCCGCGAGCGCACGGCCTTGCCGTTGCGCTTGCCGGGCTCGAACTTCCACTTCTTGAGGGCGGAGAGCGCGGGCCCGTCGAACACGGGGTCGCTGGACTTCTGGATCTTCGGGCTCTGCACGCGCCCGTTCGCGTCGACGATGAAGATGAGCCAGACCGTCCCCGGCGCCTTCTTGCGCACCTTGGCGTTGTAGACGGGGTTCGGCTGGTAGATGGGGCGCGCCGGCTGGTCGAGGTCGGACATGGAGAACAGCGCGTCGACCTCCTCGGCGGTGGAGACGGCCGCGCCCAGGTTCACCGCGAAGTCCCCGCCGAGCAGCCCGTCGCTGAACCCGGGGTTCAGCGCGAGCTCGAGCTGCGACAGGTCGAGCGGCTGGACGTTCTCCTCGAGCTCGGGCGTCTCCTCCTCGACCTCCTCCTCCGGCTCGGGCTCGTCCTCCGGCGGCGGCGGCGGCGGCGGGACGAAGGCGGCGTCCACGGTCTCCAGGCGCAGGTCGGCCGTCGGGGGGCTCGTGATGGCCTGGATCAGCGGCAGCACGAGGAAGAACGTCCCCGTCAGGAACACGCCGGCACCCGCCACGAGGACGTGGTGCAGGACGCGCCCGAGGAACGAGGTCTGCTCGTTGGGTCGCACGGCTCGTCGCTCACCCGGTGGGCGCCTTGGAGGCCACGCTGACCTTCGTCGCTCCCGCCAGCTTGGCCTCGCCGACGATGCGGACGAGCATCCCGGAGCTCGAGTCCTTGTCCGCCTGGATGATGACCGGGATGTCCTCCTTCTGGAGCATCCGCTTCACGAGCGGCTGCACGCCGGTGATCCCGATCTTGCGCCCGCCGTAGACGACCTCGCCCTTCTTGGTGAGCGCGATCAGGATGCTCGTCTTCTCGAGCTGGACGGAGGAGGCCGCCTGCGGTCGGTCGACCTCGACGCCGGTCTCCTCGACGAACACGGTCGTCACGATGAAGAAGATGAGGAGGATGAACACGCAGTCGATCAGCGGCGACATGTCGATGCCGGCGTCGCCGGAGTCGTCGGAGGTCGAGGCTCGGAAGCGTCCCATGGCGGATCTCGTGGTTGCGGCGGCGGGGCGGCCGGTCGGTCAGTGGGCGACGGTCTCGCGCGGCTGCGGCGCGGCGGCGGGTACGGACGGCCGCGCGATCCGGCCGTTGCCGAGGCGGCGGTGGAGCTCCTGCGCGATCTGGGCGCGCGCGGTGCGGCGCGCCCGGTGCTTCACGTCCTCGCGCTGGCGCTGGTAGACCTTCTGCGTGCAGACGGTCTGCAGGTGCGCGAGGAAGGCCTTGTAGCTCTCGAACTTGCGCACGAGCTGGTAGTGGAAGAAGACCCCGGGCAGCGCGATCACCAGACCGGTCTCGGTGGTGATCAGGGCCTCGGAGATGCCCTTGGCCACCTGGGACATGGTCTTCTCGCCGCCCGCGCCGGACGACAGCGCGGCGAACGTCGCGAGCATGCCCGTGACGGTGCCGAGCAGCCCGACCAGCGGCGCCGCGCTGACGCAGACCTTCATGACGCGCAGGTCGCGCTCGAAGGGCGCGGCCTCGTTCGCGCGCACGTGCTCGAACTGGCCGGCGATCTCGTCGACCGTCCGCGCGCCGGCGACGGCGTCCAGCAGGCGGCCGATCGGGCCCCGGCGCTCGCGCGGGTGGTCCAGCCAGCGCCGCCAGGCCTTCTCGGGCACCGACAGGAAGCCGGTCCGGCGCAGGGAGAAGTGGACGTGCGTCCCCATGCCGAACATGGCGAGCGCGATGACCGCGATCGCGACCATCGCCAGCCCTCCGTTCAGCCAGATGGCGGTGGCCTGGTCCCAGATGGAGGCGAGGCGTTCGGCGGTGGCTTGCAGGAATTCCATGGCGGGTCAGGTCCTCGTCCTGGAGAGCTGTTCGCCGCGCTCGTCGACCAGCGGTCCCATCAGGTCGGACAGGATCTCGTTGACCTGCTTGCGGACCAGCTCCGGGTCGGGGCCCGCGGCGGCGATGACCTCGACGTTGCGGACGTCCGGGCGCGCGCTGGCCGACAGGCCGACCTGGTTGGCGAACGCCAGCGCGGACTTCTCCATCCGGTCGATGGCGCCCTTCGCCTTGCGCGACAGGAACGCGTGCAGGAGCAGGGACGGGATGGCGACGATCAGGCCGAACTTCGTGGTGATCAGCGCCTCGGAGATGCCGCCCGAGAGGCTCTTCACGTCGCCCGACCCGAAGATCGTGATCATCTTGAACGTGTTGATGATGCCCGTGACGGTGCCGAGCAGGCCGAGCAGCGGCGCGGACGCGGCGCTGATCGCGATGAACGGCAGGAAGCGCTGGAGCTTCAGGCGGGTCGTCAGGACGGTCTCGTACATGACCTCCTCGACCAGCTCGCGGGGCTCGCGGATGTGCTCGACGCCGGCGCGCAGCATCCGCCCCATCGGGCCGGGCATCGTGGCGACCAGGTCCTGCGCCCGCTCCTCGTCGCCCGCGCCGACGGCCCCGAGCAGCTGCTGGACCTTCTTGTTCGAGGGGCGCCGCGTGAAGATCATCCCGAGCCACTTCAGCAGCGCCACCAGGAGCGAGGCCCCGGCCAGCGCGAAGATCGGGATCATGACCGGGCCGCCCTTCTTGACGTGGTCGAGGAAGGGCTCCTGGGTCGACTCGACCTTGTGCGCGTCGCCGAGGGTCGCGTCCAGCGGGAACTCGCCCGCCGAGCCCGCCACGAGCGCGAGCGCGGCCTGGGCGTCCAGCTCGTCCCCGAAGCCGATCTGGGCCGGCTCGAGCGACCCCAGGCGCTGCTCGGCCGTGCCGATGCCGCCGCCCTCCGCCGAGCGGAACAGCGCCGCCGGGCCGACCAGCACGAAGGTCCCCTCGCGCACCAGGCCGTCCGCGTCGACCGCGGTGCCCTCGAAGCGGGCGCCGCCGAGCGCCTCCTCGAGCCGCTGCAGCGAGAGCTGGAGCACCTCCGCCTGCGCGGCGAAGACCTCCTGCTCGGAGAGGCTCGTGTTCTGCGCGGCCAGCTTGGCCGCCTCGAGCGCCTCCTCGTAGCGCTGCACCTCGGCGATGTGGAGGCGCGACTCGAACTCGTTCAGGTAGTCCCCGAGCAGGCCGGACAGGTACTCCGTCTCGTCCTGGCGCCGCTTGATCTCGTTCTTGAGGTTCGAGAGGTCGAGCGTGCGGCTGTCGAGCAGGCGCGTCGTCTGGTTGTACTCGTCGCGCACCGCGGTCAGCTCGGACTCGAGCTCGTTCAGGCGGCGCGACAGCGGGATCTGCTCGGCCGCGATCTGCTCGCGGAGGCGGGCCAGCTCCTGGATGCTCGTCTCGAGGCGAGCCTGCACCTGGCTCTCGACGTCGTCGAAGCTCTCCGGCGCGGCCGCGCCCTGCTCGGCGGTCTCCGCCGGCGCCGCGGGCGCCGTCACGGCGGCCGGGTCCTGCGGAGCGGCGGTCGGCGCGGCGTCCTGCGCGGGAGCGTCCTGGGCGGAGGCGTCCTGCGCGGCCGCGGGCCGCGGAACGCAGAGCAGGCCGAGCAGCAGGGCGAATCTGAGGATCGTCACGGCGGGCCCCCTACTGGATGCGAACCGGCAACCGCACGAAGGCGGCGGGCTTCTCGCCCTTGAGGATGGAGATCGTCTCGGCGATGGCCGGGGCGGCGGCGTCGGCCGGCTCCCAGGTCCAGCCGTCCGCGCCCACGGTGCCCACGCCCGCGGACTCGCCGTTGGCCGTCACGTAGTAGGCCTGGCCGAGGCCCACGTAGAGCGCGGTCACCTCGGCGGTCTTGCCCTCGGAGAGCGTGCGCACCTCGCTGCTGGGCGTGATCTCGCGGTTGAAGCGGTTGGAGGCGTTGAGGATGCCGACCACGTTCTGGAAGCGCTCGGACAGCGAGAGCTTGGTCTCGGCCTCCGGCTCGGGCAGGCGCTGGCTCAGCCACGCGACGCGCTCCGCGAGCGGACCCGGCAGCCTGGCGACGAGCGACCTCGTGCGCTGCTCGAGCTGCTCGACGATGGCGACGAGCGAGGTCGAGGCCTGCTTCAGCTGCTCGTTGTCCTCGACCAGCTCGGCGCGCTTGCGGTCCGCGTCGGCGATGCTCGACTCGGCCTCCTCGATCCGCCGGCGCAGGGCGTCGATCTCGTCCTGCACGATCTCGAGGCGGTCCTCCAGGATCTCCTTGCCGAGCGCCCAGTCGCGCTTCTCCCTGGAGATCAGCCGGCGGGTCTCGACCATCTTCTCGATCGCGACGCGCGCGGTCTCGACCTGGCTGACGCCCTCGTCGGCCGGCCGGGCGCCGGCGGCGAGCCAGCACAGCGCGCCGAGCGCGGCCACGCCGGCCGCCGTGCGGCGCGCGGTTCGTTGGGTAGCCATCGTGTATTCCATGGGATTCGGCCGCCGTGCGGCTAGAAGGAGGCGTTCCACGTCACCCCGACCGAGAAGTCGACACCGCGCGTGAAGGACGAGCGCGTGACGCTGTACGGGATGTAGTCGGAGCGGTATTCGGTGTCGATGCGGGGGTCGGTGAGGTTCTTCACCTGGAACGTCAGGCGCAGGCTGTCGGTGAGGCGCTGCGACAGGCTGAGGTTCAGGGTGTCGAACTGCTGGGCGTAGAGGTCGGGGACGAAGAAGCCGTTGGCCTGCCCGGCGCCGGCGATCAGCGTGTCGCCGCGGATGGTGTAGAAGACGCCGAGCTGCGTGCCGGTGGACTCCCAGTCCTGCGTCAGGAAGAAGTTGAACAGGAACTCGGGCGCGTTCGTGGCGTCGCGCGTCGACCGCGGCGCCATGATGTTCGGGTCCATGAAGTCGAGCTGCTCGTCGGCAGGCAGCGTGACCTCGGAGTCGATGTACGTGTAGTTGACGCCGGCCGACAGTCCCTGCACGGGCTCCCACAGGCGGCCGAGGTCCTGGCGCACCTCGAGCTCGTACCCGGTCAGGCGCCCCTTCGGGTAGTTCACCGCCGTGGTGAAGTCGAACTCGAGCACGCGCTGGACGTTCTCGATCGGGTTCGTGATGTCCTTGTGGAACAGCGAGCCCGAGAGCAGACCGCCGGGATACGGCTCGTAGTCGACGCGGAAGTCGTAGTTCTGCAGGCCGGACATCTGCAGGAACGGGTTGCCGATGAAGATCGGACCGCCCAGGAACTCCTGCTGCAGGATCGGCGTCAGCTCCTTGAACGTCTGCCGCGCGACGGTCTCCGCGTAGGCGGCGCGCAGCGTGACGCTCTCGGTCGGCTTGTACTGCAGACCGATCGAGGGAAGGATGTTCCCGGCCTGCTCGAAGTCGACGTCGCCCTCGCCCGGGTCGAGGCTCTGCGCGGCCGTCGCGTCGGGCGGGAACCAGAGCGCCAGCGGGTCGGGGTCGTTGACCACGCTGATCTCGGTGCTCTCGACGCGCGCCCCGGCGACGATGTTGAAGTTGTCCGAGACCGGCAGGTCGAACATCCCGTAGAAGGCGGTGACGTCGATCGAGCCGTCGTACTGGACGTCGGTCTGCGCGGCCGTGATCGGGTGGTTCTCGAACGGCCAGGACGCGCTCCAGAACTCGTCCCAGCGGCCCTCGAAGAAGGCGCCCGAGTCCCCGAAGTTGCTGTACGTGTCCTGCCGGAACTCGCGGTCGACGCGGTCGGCGAACATGCCGACGCGGGCGTAGCCCTCGTAGCCGCCCCACTGCTCGAACGGCATCTTGAAGGACAGCGAGGCCTGCAGGCTGTCCTCGTCGATCGTCTTGAAGATGCGCTGCAGGTTGCCGAGGTTGACGTTCGCGGCCGGCTTGTAGGGCCGGAACGTGGACGGGATGATGAACCCGGGGATCGGCTCCCGCTCGGGGAACCACACCGATCCGAACTGGCGCTTGTCCGGCTGGTCCAGGGAGGCCGAGCTGGTCGACAGCGTCCAGTCGAACTCGGGCCGCGTGAACGTCAGGAAGTTCCCGAGCTCCAGCTCGCCGTCCGACCCGACCGGGTGCCGCCCCGTGAGCTGGAACGAGTCCGTCGTGCGCTCGGTGTAGTCCAGCGTCTCCAGGCGCAGGTACGGGGCCGACAGGTCCTCCCCGTTGGCGTGCCCCGGCGTCGTGTTGTCGTAGGGGTCGTGGCCGGGGAAGTAGTACTCCTTGCCCCGCGTGTCCTCCGCCAGCGTGACCACGTCCTCGGACGTGCGCGTGTGCAGGTACGTCGCCGCGACGGCGTGGTCGCCCCACTCGACGCCGAAGGTGGCCAGGCCGCCCCACTGGACGAAGTCGCTGGCCTGCGTGACGTCGAAGAGGTTCGTCCGGAAGTCGCCGTCGGACGGCAGGCCCTGCGAGGTCCGCGGCGTCAGCGGGGCGCCGGGCGACTCGCGCCAGTAGCTGTCGTCGAAGCCGTTGTCGAAGAAGCTGTTGTCGCGCTCGTAGAAGAACGTCGCGAAGCCCCCGATCCGCACGCCGCTGTCGAGCGTGTGCTTGCCGCCGCCGGCGATCGAGAACTTGTACTGCGGGCCGGGGTCCTCGTTCTTGACGCCGACGGCGCCGCTCCAGTTGCGGCCCAGGTTGGCGGTCTGCGGGGGCCGGTCGTCGATGCCCCAGAAGTTGACCCCGCCGCCCTCGTAGGACAGGTAGTCGCCGTTCCCCGTCACCTGGGAGTTCGCGCCGACCTGGCCCTTGACCTGGAGCGTGACCTCCTCGGGGATGCTCTTCAGCCGGACGTCCACGGCGCCGCCCGAGGCGTCGCCCTGCTGGTCGGGCGTGAACGTCTTGCTGACTTGGATGCTCTCGATGACCGCGGACGGGAACTGGTCGAGCTCGACCGCGCGCGTGTCCTCGTCGGCGGTCGGCAGGCGCACGCCGTTCAGCTGCGAGCTCACGTAGCGGTCGGGGAGGCCGCGGATGACGGCGAACTTGCCGTCCTGCACGCTCGCACCCGCCACGAGGCGCAGCGCGCTGGCGGCGTCGCTCGCACCCGCGCGGCTCATCAGGTCGGCGCTGATCGAGTCCAGCAGCGCGGGGCTCTCGAAGCGCAGCTGCAGGAGGGCGGCCTCGGTGCCGACGGCCGAGGCCAGGACGTCCTGGACGACGAACTCCTCCATCTCGACGAACTCGCCGGTCAGGCGCGCGTCGACGTCGGTCAGCTGGCCGGCGCTGACCACCACGTCCGCCCGGACCTGGCGCACGTAGCCGTCCTTCGAGAAGACGAGCGTGTAGGCGCCGGGGGGGACCTCGGGCAGCACGAAGTTGCCCTGGTCGGTGGCCGTGACCCGCTCGCCGGTCTCGACGTTCGTCACCTGGGCGCCCGGGAGGGGGGCGTCGAAGTCCGCGTCGTAGACGATCCCGCGGATGGAGCCGGTCTGCTGACTGGCTGCCATGGCGACGTTAGGAAGAAGAAGGAATGCACATGCAATCCCCATGAGGGACCGCACGCTCAACCTGGTCGTGCCCCGACAGAAGGGCCGCCTCCGAGGAATCGGATGCTCCACGTTCCTTCCCGCACGCCAAGGCGAGGGCGGGACGGTAGGTGCGGAGCGTGAGGAAACGGTGAAGACGGGATCGGTTTGGCGTCAAGAGTCCCGCACGCGGCGCGCGTCCCTCGGACGGGCGCCCGGCGGCCGCGCCGACTCCTCCGGACTCCCCCACGGCGCGCCCAACGCGCGCCTGCTCGGACGCCGCCCGCTCCGGTGCCCGCAGGGCGCGCTCAGGCCTCGAACTGACTGGGTTCCGTGTGGAATCGCCCCGAGGCGGCGGCCGGGGCCCCGAGAAGGGCCTCGCGGCGCTGCCGTCGGGAGGCGCGGTCGCCCGGACCCGGTACGGGCGGGGAACGAGGACCCCAGACAAGCCACTCATGGCCCCAAGTGCTTTCGCACGATGGGTTTCCGACGGGCACACGGGCTGCCGTCCACACGGAACCCAGTCAGTTCGGTCAGGGCTGGACGACGAACCGCAGTCCGTCGCTCAGCGAGTCGCCGAACCCCGCCGGGTCGGCCGGGTCCCGCTGGCGCCACTGGGCGAAGACGGTCCCGCCGGCGGTCAGGAGCGGGTCCACCCCGGACCGGATCCGCGCGTTGAAGTCCCGGCTCAGGACCCCCGGGCAGGGCGGCGCGCCGGTCGCGCGCGCCCCCTTGGCGGGCAGCCACCGGATCACCGGGGCCTTCACGCACAGCCGGCCGCCGTGGAAGGCGAGGTTGGCCCGGGCGTGGCCGTACAGCAGGAGGCCCGCCTCGCCGGGCAGCACGTCGCGCGCCTGCACCCGGAACGGCTGCGGCGCGCTGGCGCTGGCGAAGCCCTGCGACGCCATGAAGGGGACGCACCCCAGCGAGCTGGTCTTGCCGGTGCAGTACCGCGCCACGGCACCCTGGTCGTAGGGCAGCGCGCCGACGTCCGCGACGGTCCCGTCCGGGTCGGGCGGCAGCAGCGGGCTGCCCGCGTCCACGCAGGGCGAGCCGTCCTGCAGGCGCAGGTCCCCCGCGGCCGGCTGCACGAACAGCGGGTCGGCCGAGAAGCTCGTGGGCCCCAGCGGCTGGGTCGCGGCGCGCACGTCGCAGTACGACAGGCCGACGGGCGCGTCCACGTCGAGGTCGACCCCGTTGCCCCACAGCAGGCTCGAGTCGAGCTGCCAGTCCGTGGTGCTCGCCGCGAAGTCGGCCACGAGGCCGCCGCCGGCGTTGTGGGCGACGGTGGCGCGCTCCAGGTCGCCCCGGTTCACCCCGCCGATCGTGCCGCCGCCCGCCAGCGCGATGCCCGCGCCGGCGTTCCCGGCGACGAGGACGCGCTTTCCGATCAGCGTGGCCGAGCCCAGGTTGATGAACGCCTGGGCGACGCCGGCCCCGCCGCAGTCGCGGACCGTCAGGCCGTCGGCGACGACGCGCGCGCCGCCCGAGCCGAAGAGCGACACGCCGTCCCCCGCGGCCCCGCGCACGACGCAGTCCCGCGCCTCGACCACGCACTGGGTCGAGATCACCAGGCCCGCGCCCGCGTACAGGCGCAACCCCGTGTCGAAGCCGACGACCTCGACGCGCTCGAGAAGGGCGTCCACCGGGCCGCCGACCAGCAGGGTCTCGTCGAAGGAGGAATGGAACAGCATCCCGCGACCGGTCCCGCCCTCGACCACGAGGTCGGCGAGCTCGACGTCCGCGGGCGCCGCCGCGGTGCCGACCGCCACGCCGTCCGCGCCGGCCACGATCCGCAGGCCGGAGACGCGCGCCAGCCGCGAGGCGCGCACGACGCCGGTCCCCGGCTCCAGCTCGGAGTCGACGACCAGCACGGCGCCGGCGACGACGCCGCCCCCGTCGACGGTCGCGAGCGCCGGCCCCGCCCCGACGAGCTCGATCCGCGCGTCGGCGGGCAGGCCCGGCGCGCGCAGCGGGAAGGCCTCCCCGGAGGCGGGTCCGTACACGCCCGGCGCGACCAGCACCCGGTGCAGGCCCCCGGCCGGCGCGGCGGGCACGGCGCCCAGGGCGAAGGAGAGCGTGCGCCAGGCGGTGGCCGGCGTCAGGCCGTCGCTGGCGTCGTCTCCGTGGACGGCGTCGACGTGGTAGTCGGTGGCCGGCGACGGCGCGCCGAGGAGCGCGAGCGCGCCGGCGATCGCGACGCAGCGCGGGAGGGCGGAGGAGAGCGACACGGGACGACCTCCGGGGACGGGGCGGGCACGCGCCCGCACTCCGCATCCTAGGCCGGAGGTGCCCGCGCGGGTGTACGCAGGCCTCCGCAGACGCCCCGGGGTCCGTCCGTACGGGCGGCCTAGAACTCCACCTTCGGCACCGTCCGCGCGGCGGGCTCGTCCAGCTCGAAGAACTCGCGGCGCGTGAAGCCGAACATCCCCGCGATCACGTTCGAGGGGAACTGCTGCACGCGGTTGTTGTTGTCGCGCACGTTGCCGTTGAAGAAGCGCAGCGCGGCCTGGATGCGGTTCTCGGTGTTGGCGAGCTCCTTCTGCAGCTCCACGAAGTTCGCGCTGGCCTTCAGGTCGGGGTAGTTCTCCAGCCGGACCATCAGCTGCCCCAGCGCGCGCTGCAGCGCCATCTCGTCCTTCGCCTGCGACCCGGGTGATCCCTGGTTCGCGGCCGCCTTCTCGCGCAGCGCCGTCACCTCCTGGATCAGCTCGCGCTCGTGCTTGGCGTAGCCCTTGACCGTGTTGATCAGGTTCGGGATCAGGTCGTAGCGCCGCTTCAGCTCGGTGTCGACGTTCGACCACGCCTCGTCGCAGTGGTTGCGGATCGCGACGAGGCCGTTGTACAGGCCGATCACCGCGACGACGACGACGAGCAGCAGGCCGAGCAGGACGAGGAACGGAATCATGGGCGAGCCTCCAGGTCAGTCACGGAACAGGTACTCGGGCATGCGCTGACGGATCTCGACGAGGTGCTGCAGGTGGCCCCGCAGCTCCTCGACCTTCAGCTTCCCGCTGTCGTACACGGCCAGGACGTCCGCCTCCAGCTCGAGGGCCGTGCGCGGGTGCCGCAGCAGGTACTCGATCATGGCGCTGTTGCAGAAGTCGTAGGCCAGCTTCTTGTCCCCGCTGCGCACCTCGAAGCGCCGGGAGAACTCCGCCGACTCGAAGTCGACGTCGCTGCGCCCCAGCGCCTGGCCGATGCGGTGCAGGAACGACTCGGGGTGCACGGCGACCTCGGGGAACGGGCGCTCGATGCGGACCATCACGACGCCGAGGTAGTGGTGGTGCGTCGTCGTGGTCTTGCCGTTCGAGGAGGTCGTGGCGAAGTGGAAGTCGAACGCCTGCGCCGGCCGCCCCTCCCACGTGCCCCGCAGCACGTTGAACGCGTAGCGGTCGTGCCCCTGGCGCAGCCGGTTCAGGAACGCGTAGCGCTGGTACACGGCCTTGTCCTTCTCGTGCGAGTACGTCCAGCCGTGGTCCTCGGCCCAGGCGCGGAAGCGCCGGCGCCGCTCCTGCTCGGCCTTCCACGCCAGCCACCCCAGGAACACCATCAGGGCGACGAAGACGGGGATCAGCCAGAAGGTCATGCGCGGGGGGGCGACGGGTCCCCCACCCGGGGCCGGTCGCGCCCCGACCTTCGCGCGGAGGCGCGGTTCATTCAACGGAACTCCCGGCGCTCCCCGGCGGCTCCGGCGCCGGGAAGGGCCGCCCCGCGCGGCCGGCATCGTCTCCAGACGCCGCGCGGCGCCGCGGCGCGTGCCATACTCGGCCCCCCGATGGCCAGGACGTACCCGGAGCTGACCCCCGACCTGCGCGAGTTCCTCGAGCGCCAGCACCTCTTCTTCGTCGCCACCGCGCCGGCCGGCGCCGAGGGCCACGTCAACTGCTCGCCCAAGGGGCTCGACAGCCTGCGCTTCCTCGGCCCGCGCGAGCTCGCCTACCTCGACTACGGCGGCAGCAGCGCCGAGACGATCGCGCACGTCCGCGAGAACGGCCGCATCGTGTTCCTGTTCTGCGCCTTCGAGGGTCCCCCGAAGCTGGTGCGGCTGCACGGGCGCGGCCGCGTGCTCGAGCCCGGGGACGACGGCTTCGACGAGTTGCTGGCGCGCTTCGACCCGGTCCCCGGCGTGCGCGCGATCCTGCTCGTCGAGCTGGTGCGCGTCTCCGACGCCTGCGGATTCGGCGTGCCGCGCTACCGCTTCGAGGGCGACCGCCCGCAGCTCGCGGCCTCGGGCGCGAAGCGCGGTCCCGAGGAGCTGCGCGCGTACCGGCGCGAGCACAACAGCGTCAGCATCGACGGCCTGCCCGCCCTGCGCGGGCCGCGCTGAGCGCCGCGGCCGACCACGTCCCGGCCCAGGCGACCGCGGGGAGCCCGAGCACGACGAGCGCGACCGCGGGCCAGGGCACGACGAACTCCAGCGGGATCTCCGCCAGGCGCAGCACGCCGCGCGCCGGCAGCAGACCCGCCGGCACGGCCAGCACGCCGCCGAGCGCGGCCAGGTAGCCCGCCCGCGCGGCCAGGTGGCGCCGCAGCAGCCCCGGCGCGCCCCCGACGACGTGCAGGGTGCGCTGGTCCGCGGCCGACTCGACCGAGGACAGCGCCGTGGCCACGAACACGACGACCAGGCCGGTGGCCAGGCAGACCGCCAGGACCAGCCGGCCGACGCCGCGCGGTACGGCGCGCGCGAGCCGCTCGGCGCGCACGTAGGTCGCGGGGGCCTCGGCCGCGAGCGCGCGCGCGCGGGCGACC
>JAUIDW010000052.1 GCA_030428395.1 bacterium
CAGCGCGACGCCGGCGACCCGTCGGGCTTCGGCGACGGGCTGACGAACGCCCTGCAGTTCGTGGTGCAGCCCTGAGCTACTCGCCGTCGTCGACGTAGCCCAGCGCGCGCAGGTCGTCCACCTCGGCGGAGTCCAGGCGGATCTCGACCGAGGCGTCGTTCCGGGTGAAGGCGTCGCGGCGGTGCTCGTCGAGGGCGTCGAGCAGCTCGTCGACCACGTCGGGGTGGTCGCCGGCGAGGTCCTCGAGCTCCTCGGGGTCGGCGGCCAGGTCGAACAGCATGGGCGGCTTGTCCTCGTCGACCTGGATCAGCTTCCAGGGGAAGCGGATCGCGGCCCACATGTGGTAGCCGCCCTCGGCGCGGTGCGCGAACACGGTGCGCGGGTCGCGCGCGGCGCCGGGCTCGCCGCGCACGGCGGCCGCGAGCGAGCGCCCGTGGCGGTCCTCCGGCGGCGTCCGGCCGACCAGCTCCAGCAGCGTCGGCAGCACGTCGACCAGGCTGGCGGTCTCCGCGCTCTCGCGCGGCGGGCCCTCGGCGCCGGGCGGGCGCACCAGGAACAGCACCCGGTTCAGCTCGTCGTACAGGCTGAAGCGGTGGCCGGTCTTGCCGTGGTCCAGGAACTCCTCGCCGTGGTCGCTGACGACCGCGACCAGGGCGCGCTCGGCCCAGTCGAAGCGCCCGAACAGCTCGGCGAGGTGGTCGTCCAGGAAGCGGATCTCGCTCTCGTAGCGCGCGCGGTCCTTCTCGATGTCCTCGCCGCGCCGCGGCAGGAACCAGTCCGTGCGGCGGTGGTAGGGATGGTGCGGGTCGATCAGGTGCAGGTAGACGAACACCGGCACCGTGGACGCGCGGATCTCGTCCTCCCAGGGCACCAGCGTCTCCAGGCTGTCGTCGACCGCCGTCCAGTCCAGGCACTCGAAGCGCTCGAAGCCGCGCGCGTAGCCCATGGCCGCGTTGACCTGCGTGTTGGCCGACAGCCCGAACGTGCGGTAGCCCGCGCCGCGGAAGAGCTCCGCCAGCAAGGTCATGTCCGGCGGCAGCACCTTCACGTCGAGGCGCGTCTCGCCGTCCTCGGTCAGCTTGTCCGCGTGGCGCTTCGCGACCTCGAGCCCGCGCAGGACGTTGTGGCGGGTCGGGTACGTCCCCGTCATGACCGACGCCGTCGCCGGCGTGGTCTTCGACGAGGTCGAGAAGGCGCGGGGGAAGACCGTGGCGCCCCGCGCGAGGCTGGACAGGAACGGCGCGGTCATGCGCTCGTGGCCGAAGAGCTCCAGGTGGTCGGGCCGCAGCGTGTCGAGCACGACCAGCACCACGTCGGGGCGCGGGTCGTCCGCGCGGCTCGGCGGCGGGGGCGGCTCGGCGCACGCCGCCAGCGCGACCGCCAGCGCGCCCGCGAGGACCGGGCGGACCCGCGGGCTCACTCGTCCGACTCCCCGCGCCGCAGGGGACCCAGCACGCGCTCGACCATGACCCACTGGCGCGCGCGCGAGCGGGCGTCGGGGATCAGCAGGACGCGGGCGCCGTGGTCGCCCGAGAGCCCCTCCTCGCCGGGCCAGAGCGTCAGCGGCCGCGTGGGCGCGGCCTCCGCGATCGGGCGCGCGGCCGCGAGCTCGTCGGGGTGCCGGCCGCAGGTGACGTAGGCGGGCACGGCGAGCTCGGCCACGCGCTCGACGACCGAGACGCCGGGCAGGTCCTCGCCGGGCGAGAAGGCCAGCACCGCCGCGACCTCGTCGGGGTGCTCGGCGGCGTACACCAGCGCGAGCGAGGCCGAGAGCGAGCTGCCCAGCAGCGCCACCGGGGACTCGGGGAACAGCCGGCGGGCCCAGGCCATGACGAAGGGCAGGTCGTTCAGGCCGTCGAGTGGCTCCATCGGCCGCCCGTGCACCTTCTCGGCGCTGGCGGCGGTCTCGTTGGGGGTGCCGTAGCGCGCCCCCGTGCGCGGGTCCACGCGCTCGCCGGCGCCGCCGCAGCGCAGGTCGACCGCGAGGACGTGGTAGCCCAGGGCCTGCAGCTCGGGGCCGATGCGGCGGTACTCGGCGCGCGAGGACTCGGGGCCGTGCAGGCAGACCACGACCGGCCGCGGGCGCTTGCGCCGGCCGGCGACGCGGTAGATCTCGGCCGCCATCGTGACGCCGTCGGGCATCTCGGCGACGAGCTTGCGGAAGTCGGGCGCGACCGCGCGGCGCGGCTCGAAGTCCTCGCCGTCCTCGCCCTGCCGCGCGCGGCGGCCGCCCCGCTGCGCCGCCGGCGCGACGACGGGCGCGGGCGCGGGCGCGGCGACCGGGTGGGGTGCGGGCGCGGCGGCCGGCAGGGAGGGCGCGAGCGCGCCGAGCAGGATCGTCAGGAGTCCCACGGCCGCATTCTAGTCCACCGGGCTCGGCGGCGAGCGCCCGGGCGCGTCCCGCCGGCGGGGGGCGTCAGGGGCGCCAGGCCTGCTCGACGAGCGGCAGCAGCCGCTCGGCCACCTCGCGGTGCCCCGCGAGGTTGATGTGCAGGTCGCTCCAGTAGAAGCCGCCGACGTCCTCGGCGAACGGCCCCCGCAGGTCGACCACCGGCACGTTCCAGGCGGCGACGTCGGTCAGCCAGCGGTCGGCCAGGCGGTCGTAGGAGCGCAGGTCCGCGTCGGTCAGCCCCAGGATGTCGATGGCCTCGCGGACCTCGGGCGCCAGCTCGGCGCCCAGGTCGATCCCCGGCGGGATGTAGACGAACACGAGCTGGATCCCGCGCTCGTCGCAGATCCGCTTCATCTCCGCCGAGACCTGTCGCGCGGCCTCGAGCGCGACGTCCACCTGCTCGGGGTGGTACTGGAAGTAGAGCGCCTGGTTCAGCGCGATCGCGACGGCGTAGGAGGCCACGCGGCCGGCCCGCGTGACCTTGTCCCAGTAGTCGTGCCGCCGCGCCGGGGGCGCCGTGCGCTGGAAGAAGTGCCACACGCGCACGAGGTCCAGGAAGTCGTTGCCGCCGTACACCGCCGCCACGAACACCGCGGGGTCGCGGTCGAGGAACTTCTCCAGGTTGCCCAGGTAGTTGTAGAGCGACTGCCCGGTCACGCCGGTGTTCCACACCTCGATCGCGCTGTCGGGGTGCCGCTCCGCCAGCAGCGCCTGCAGCACGTTGGCGAAGGACTCGTCGTTGTTGCAGACGCCGTCGGTGTGCGAGTCGCCCGCCACCAGCACGAACAGGTCCAGGTCGTCGGGCGGCGCGTCGAGGTCCTCGCGCAGGCCCATCGCGTTCGTGCGCTTGACGTAGAACCCGTCGGGGTGCTCCGGCCACTCGCGGCGCACGGCCAGGCCGGGCTCGTAGCGGTAGTACGAGTACGGGTCGTGCGTGTACTCGTCGTTCGGCATGGCGAACAGCCGACCCGTCTCCTCCGGCGTCATGGGCGCCCGGACGAGCGCGTCCGCGGCGGCGGCGACCTCCTGCTCGTCGCCGTCGTTCCACAGCCGCTCGCGCTCCTCGAGGAAGTCCTGGAGCTCGTCCGCGTTGGCCTGCACCGCGCCCCGGTCCGCGCGGTCGCCGCAGGACGCAGCGGCGGCGAGGAGCGCGACGAGGCTCGCGGCCAGGCGACGTCGAGGAGGGCTCACGGACGGTTCGGGAGGGAGGACATGCGGCTGTGGAGCCGGTCGCGGATTCGTGCCAAAATACGCAGCGAGCATGGAACGAGGGTCCAGAATCGCGCCGTTCGTGGCCCTCCTGGGCCTCGCCTGCGGCCCGACGGTGGAGCCCGTCGAGGTCAACCACCCCGACGGCTACCTGCAGTATCGCGGCCAGGTCGAGGGCGGCGTGCGGGTGGGGGAGTGGACCCTCTGGTACCCCAACGGTCAGAAGGAGCTCCAGGGGACCTACGTCGACGGCCAGCGCGAGGGCAAGTGGACGTCCTGGTACGAGGACGGCAGCCTCAAGTCGGTGACCGAGTGGCGGGCCGACCTCGAGCACGGCCCCTGGGTCCAGTGGCACGCCAACGGCGTGAAGCAGCAGGAGGGCGAGTGCCTCGACGGCGAGCGCGTCGGGACGTGGACCTTCTGGTACCCCGACGGGAAGAAGCGCGAGGTCAGCACCTGGGAGGCCAACGAGCGCAACGGCCCCGCCGAGGAGTACGACCGCGACGGGCTCCTGACCGCCCGGGGCGAGTTCCGCAACGGCCTGCGCCAGGGCCTCTGGACGGAGTTCCACCCCAACGGCCAGGAGAGCCAGTTCGGCGGGTACCACAAGAACAAGCGCGAGGGGCTCTGGAAGCTCTTCCACGAGAACGGGCAGCTCGCCGCCCGGGGCCACATGGAGGAGGGCCTGCGCGTGGGCCCGTGGACCGAGTGGCACCCCGACGGCACGAAGAGCCGCCAGGGCGAGTGGAACCGCGGCCGCAAGACGGGGACGTGGAAGGAGTGGTACGCCAGCGGCCTGCTGAAGTCGGAGGGCAGCTACCGCAACGACCGCGAGGACGGCAAGTGGGTCACCTACACGCCCACCGGCGAGAAGGACTACGAGTCCACCTACCGGGCCGGCGAGCTGCACGGCGTGCAGGTCAAGTGGCGCAAGAACGGCCTGAAGCAGTGGGAGGGCGGCTACGAGGAGGGCCGCAAGAACGGCCCCTGGGTCACCTGGTACACCTCCGGCCGCAAGAAGAGCGAGGGCGAGTACCTGAACGGCACGCGCCAGGGGCGCTGGACCCACTGGCGTCAGGACGGCAGCGTCGACCGCGAGGAGTCGGGGCTGTACGTGGCGGACAAGCGCATCTCCGACTGAGCGCGTCCGGCGTGCCCCGGGCCCGGCGGAACGCGAGCGGCGCGGGCCGGTGACGGGCACCCCCGCCGCCGGCCCGCGCCGCTCTCGTTCGTCCGGGCCTCGTCAGGCGCCCGACGTCGCCCGCGCGGCGCCGAGGCGCGGGCCGACCACGGGCAGCTGGTCGCGGCGCAGCCAGGTGACCACCAGGCCGGCGGCCAGCGTCACGAGCGCCATGACGAAGAGCGTCCCGCCGTCGCCCTGCACCTCGATCCCGAGGATCGCCAGGTGCGACAGCACGGCGCCGCCCATCAGGCCCAGGGTCAGCGCGCCGCCCAGGGCGGCCGTGCGGGGCACGAGCAGCAGCACGACGGCCACCAGCTCGAGCACGCCGGTCCCGAGGCGGCCCCAGGGCTCGGCGCCGAGCTCGGTGAAGAGCGCGCGCGCCTCCTCGGCCCCGGAGAACTTGAAGAACAGCGTCTGGCCCATGATCACGGCCGCGACGGCCTGGGCGATCCAGCTGACGACGGTGTTGCGCTTCGACATGGTCGTGGCCTCGGGTGCGGTGTTCGGGGGGCGTGGGGCGCAGGGGTCGCGCGGTGTTGCGAGGGGTGCTGCGTGGGTGTCGCCGACTCCTGCGCCCCGCGGATACGATGCGGGTCCAGGAGCCCCCGTTTCCGGCTTTTTGGCCCGCCCGTCGCCGCACGCATGCCGTACAGGGGCCGGCCGGCTCCCCCCCCCATGCGCGCCCTCCCGTTCGTCCTCGCCACGCTGCTGCTGGCCCCCGGTTGCGGGGGGCGCTCCGGCTCCGGCGCCGCCCCGGCGGGCCCGCACGTGCTGCTCGTGACGGTGGACACGCTGCGCGCGGACCACCTGGGCTGCTACGGGTACGCCCGCGACACCTCGCCCGCGCTCGACGCGCTGGCGCGCGAGGGCGTCGTGTTCGAGCAGGCCTTCTGCACGATGCCGACGACCGTGCCCTCGCACGCGTCGATCTTCACGGGCACCTGGCCGCTGGTGCACGGTGCGACCAGCAACTTCCGCCGCCTGGACGCGGACGCCGACCTGGCCTTCCTGCAGCGCGAGCTGGCCGACGCCGGGTGGCGCGCGGCGGCCTTCGTCAGCATGGAGCCCCTGGCGAAGGCGCTCGACCCCTTCGGCGGGTTCGAGCACATCGACCGGCCCGCGGGGCACGACCGCTCGTCCGAGGAGGTCGTGGACGCGGCGCTCGCCTGGCTCGACGCGCACGACGCGGACACGCCCTTCTTCCTGTGGCTGCACCTGTGGGATCCGCACACGCCGTACCGGCTGCACCCCGACCTGATGCCGCGCTTCCGCGCGGGCTTCGTGGACGACCTCCAGCGCGAGCACGGCTTCGTCGCGGGCCACTACGACGACGCGTCGCTGGCGAAGATGGTGGACCTCTACGACAACGAGGTCGCCCACGTGGACCGCGAGCTGGGGCGGCTGCTCGCCGACCTCGACCGGCGCGGGCTGGGCGCCGACACGCTCGTGGTCGTGACCTCCGACCACGGCGAGTCCCTGGACGAGCTGTACGTCGCCGAGGGCTACGCCTTCGACCACGGAGAGTTCCTGTACGACCACCAGCTGCGGGTGCCGCTGATCGTGCGCTCGCCCGATCGCGGCGACGGTGTCGCAGGCGCGGGCGCGCGCGTCGCGCGGCCCTTCGGCCTGACCGACCTGGCGCCGACGATCCTGGCCGCCTGCGGGCTGGACGTCCCGGCGGCCATGCACGGCGAGGCGCGGCCCGGCGACCTCGCCGGGCGCCCGGAGGCCGGCGCCGAGTACGTCTTCGTCCAGCGCCGCATCGCCGGCCGCCAGTCGGCGCGTCCGTTCCTGGTCGGCGACCTCGTGGGCGCGCGCGGCCCGCGGCACAAGCTGCTGCGCAACCTGACCGTCGAGGCCGAGGAGCTGCACGCCAACGGCCGCGAGGACCGCGCGCGGCCGCTGGACGACGCCGCCGCGCGCGAGGCGCTCGCGGCCGAGCTGGACGCGTGGCTCGCCTTCCTCGCGGGCGTGCGCTCCGCCGGCGGAGCGCCCGTTGACGAGCGCACGCGCGGTCAGCTGCACGGCCTGGGCTACGTGGACGAGGACGACTCCGTCGAGGAGCCCGACGACGCTCCGGAGGGCGGCGGCGACGCGGACGGCTCCGGCGAGACCGGGGGCCCCCGGTGACGCCGCCGGCGCCCGCGCCCGCGCGACCGTCCGGCGGGCGCGCGGGCGGCGACGCGACCCGGAGCGTCCTGCGGCTCAGCGTCCCGCTGATCGTCTCGTTCTGGCTGCGCGCGGCCTTCACGTGGGTCGACACGGCCTACGCGTCGCTGCTGCCGGTGGGCGACGCCTCGATCGCGGCGATCGGCCTGACGATGCCGTTCGAGTTCATGATGATCGCCGCCTGGGTCGGCACCTCGAACGGCCTCACCAGCCGCCTCGCCGCCGCCATGGGCGCGCACCAGGGCGAGCGCATCGTCCAGCTGAAGCGCGCCGCGCGCCGCGTCGTGTACGCGCTGTGCGGGATCTTCGTCGGCATCGCCGCCGGCATCCTGCTGCTGGCCGACCGCGTCGGCCTCGACCCCGCGACCGCCGGGCAGTTCCGCGTCTACGGCAGCGTGATCCTGGCGGGCTCCGCCTTCACGTCGTTCTGGTCGATCCTGCCGGACTCGGTCGTCAAGGCGCACCAGGACACGCGCAGCACGATGTGGGCTGGCATCTGGTCCAGCGTCACGAACGTGCTGCTCAACACGCTGTTCCTGTTCGTCTTCCACTGGGGCATCTTCGGCATCGCGCTCTCGACCGTGCTGGGCCGCATCGCCGGCCTGGTATACGCCCTGCGTCGCGCCGCCGCCCACGAGCGCTGCCGCGTCGACCGCGGCGAGGACACGGTGCCGGGCGTGTTCGACCGCCCCGTGCGCGCGATCCTCGTCCTCTCGCTGCCCGCGGCGACCGGCTTCCTGCTGGTCTCGCTCGAGGGCTTCCTCATCAACGGGATGCTCGCGCGCACGTCGAGCCCCACGCCGACGCTGGCCGCGTGGACCCTGTTCGAGCAGGGCACGCGCTTCCTGGCCATGCCCGTGATCGCCACGAGCGTGGCGCTGCTGCCGGTCACCGCGCGCCTGTGGGGCCGCGGCGACGTGGACCGCATCCGCCACGAGCTGCGCGCGGTCCTGGCCTTCGCGTTCGCCTACGCGCTGCTCTTCGTGCTGCCCTTCGCGCTGTTCGCCGGCGAGCCGGTCGTGCGGGCCCTGGCGGACGCCGAGGACACGCGCCGCTTCGCCGAGCTCGGGCTGATCTTCCTGCCCGTCGCGGTGCTGCTGATGGGGCCGCTGTTCCAGTTTCGCTCGCTGTACGACGGCATGCAGCGCCCGCGCCCCAGCCTGGTCTTCAGCGCCGTTCGCACGTTCCTGCTGGTGCTGCCCCTGACGTGGCTGGGCGTGCGCCTCGCGCCGCAGCTCGACCGCCCCGAGATCGTCGGCGCCTTCGCCGGCTACACGCTCGGGGTGGGGCTGGCGACGCTCTCGATCGCCCTCTGGACCCGCGGGCGTATCCACCCGCCGGTCGCCCAGCCGGCCTAGGGCGGTCGCCCGCGGCCCGCGCGCGGGAATCGGGCGGAGTCCGGCGGTTTCCGCGATCGACTCGCCGACCGCTTCCGCTGCTTCCCCTGTCCCCGCCGCGCGCCGCGCACCCTGGGGAGGGATCGCCGGCGCCGGCCGCACACCGGAGGGAGAGCCGACCATGAAGACCATCGCCATCCTGACCCTCGCCCTGGCCGCCGCGCCCGACGTCGCCGCCGCCCAGGTCGACCGCTGCCCCGAGGACCGCTTCGTCCACGGCACCTGGATCGAGCCGGGTCTGCAGGAGGGGGCCTTCCAGGCCGCCCTGCTCGACGCGACCGGCGCCGTCGCGTACCTGCTGGACGCGGAGCTGACGCGGTTCGTCTCCGCGGGCGACGTCGGGCGCCCGCCCGCCGGCGAGTCCGGCGGCGTGTACGGCCAGCTGACCGCCGTCGCGGGCGGGCTCGACGGCGTGAGCGTCGTCGGCCACTGGTCCCGTGACGCGACCGGCATCGGGAGCTTCACCGGCGTGCTGGTCCGCGCGGGCGAGCCGCCGCTGGGCGTCTTGACCGGCCAGTTCGGCATCGAGGACGCGCTGCTCGACCTGGCGGACCAGCCGGTGCCCGAGCTGCGGCAACCCGATCTCGACGGCGCCACCGCCAGCGCGCAGATCGTCTCCGCGGCCGCGCGCTTCGGCGGTCTCGCCAGGGACCTCGGCGGTCGCCTGCGCGAGGCGACCGGCGCCGTGCCGCCCACGATCGACGGCGGCGGCGGGCCGGCCACCGACGACGGGCCGCTGCCCCGGCTCGACAAGGCGACCTGTTCCGGGGGAGGCTGCGGCGGTCAGGGCGGCACCCGCACGCTCTCCGCGGTCGACGCGAGCCGCCGCGCGCGCGAGCTGTCCGGCCACGACGGGCCCGACCAGCTCGACGAGGGCGACGACGCGCTGGACGCGATCGGCGTGGACTCGCCGTCCGCCCACGGCGGCGGCGGCGGACCGGCTCAGCGGCTGCGCCGCGCCCTGCGCTTCGACGGCGCCGCGCACGACGCGCGCGGCGACCGGCTGCCGGCGCTCGACCAGGGCGTGCTGATCGGCTCCTGGGGCACCTGCCTCCAGGCGCGCTGAGCCCGGAACCCGCCGGGACCGACGCGGCCCGGCGGGCACGCTCGAGCCGGCCCCGCACCGCGATCGCGCGGCGCGGGGCCGGCGTCGTGCAGGCCGGGGCGGATTCCCGGTGACGGGGGAGCCCTTGACGGATAGGGAGGTCCGGTCGACGGTGGTCCCGGTTCTCGACTCGCGCTCTCTCCCAGGGGGAATCGATGATTCGCTCGACGCTCGCCGCGCTCGCGGGGCTGGCGCTGTTCGCCGGCCCGGGCGCCTCCCAGGACTCCTCGCCGCTGAACTGGGCCGTCGTCCAGGGCCAGTTGAAGGACGGCGGGACCTACCGCCCGGCCACGCGCACCTGGACCCGTGGGCCGCGGCGCGACGCGGCCCGGCCCACGAGCAACGCGGCGGGCGCCTGGACTTCGTGTAGCCAGGAGGTGCGCGCCTACGACAACACGTGCCTGTGGACCGGCGCGGCGCCCAACACGATCGCGTTCAACGCCACCGAGGCCTGCGAGACGATCTGGGACGACGGCCGGCTGCCCGGCGCGGCCTCCGGCGTGAACGGCGCCGGCGACGACTACCTGATCGACGCCGTGACCTTCGCCCACGTCACCTTCGCGCCCGTGGGGACGGTCGACGTCACGCTCGAGTTCTTCAGCGAGCTCGGCGGCCCCTGTGTCGGCTTCGCCTCGCCGAATCCTCCCGCGCCGCTCGCGACCGGCAGCGTCGTCCTGAACCCGGCCAGCGGCGTCACGCTGCCCGGCGACCCGACCGGGGCGGGCACGCCCTGGTTCCTGACCATCGACCTCAGCGGGGGCGGCGAGTTCTGCATCCTGGCCGAGGGCGACGGCACGGCCGGCAGCGGCGCGGACACGTTCGCGTGGAGCTTCCGGCACGGCAACGACACGACGGTCGTGCCGGGCGCCGGCGGCCCGGTGATCGCGGGCGAGCCGCTGCGGGCCAGCTTCGGCGCGTGCACCTTCGACGTGCCGTGCGGCACGGACCCGCTGGTCGGCCCCTGCGGCACCGGGGCCAGCCAGTTCGACGGCTACTGGGTCAACGTGGACGGCGACCCCGCCGGGCCCAACGGGGCGACGAACACCTCGCTGATCTGCCCCTCGCCCCCCGCCGGAACGGGCACGGGCTGCTTCTTCTTCGGCGGCTGGCCCGGAAACCCGTGGTCGGGCTACTTCCTGGCCCTCGAGGGCTTCAACGCGTGCACCGCCATCTGCCCGCCGCCGTTCTACTGCACGGGCAAGACGGGCTCCCACGGCTGCATCCCGTTCCTGACCACCGACGCGGGAACGGCCTCGGCCAGCGCCACGTCCCCGTGGTTCGTCCGCATGAACGACGCCGAGGACAGCAACGCCGGCTTCCTGATCTACTCGTTCAAGAAGTCGAACCTGGACTTCCACGGCGGGAAGCTGTGCGTGAAGGCGCCCTTCGTGCGCACCCCGGTCGCCAAGACGAAGCAGGTGCCCTGCGTGGACCCCTTCGCCCAGTGCACCACGGCGTCGTGCCGCCAGCTGCGCCGCAACTTCAACGCGACCGTGCAGGGCGGGAGCGACCCGTCCCTCACCGCCGGCCAGATCGTGCGCGCCCAGATGCGCCAGCGCGACCCGACCGACCCCCTGGGCTTCGGCGACAACCTCTCCGACGGCGTCCAGTTCACGATCGCGCCCTGACCCCGTGCCCAGGATGCGGTCAATGCACACCCGTTCCCGTGTTGCTTCGCTCGTTGCGCTGACCCTGACACTGCTGGCCCCCCCCGGAGCGTCGCAAGAGTCCTCGCCGCTGAACTGGACGGTCCACCAGGGCCGCCCGAGGTTCGGCGGGACGTACCACGTCGCCACGCGCGCGTGGACGCGGCGGCCCGGGGGAGGCTTGCCGGCGCCGGCGGAGGGCGCTCTCGACGGGACCGTGTACGACAACACGTGCCTCTGGACCGGCGCCGCCCCGAACACCGTCGCGTACAACGCCGTCGAGGCGTGCGAGTCCGTCTGGGACAACGGGCGGGTCCCCTTCGGCGGGGGGCCCTTCGACGTGGGCGACAGCCTGGTCGACGCCGTCACGTTCGCCCACGTCACGTTCGCCCCGGTCGGCACGGTGGACGTGAGACTCGAGTTCTTCGACGAGCTCGGCGGCGACTGCCTCGGCCTGACGCCGCCCGGCCCGCCGGCACCCACGCCGACGGGCTCGGTCGTCCTGAACGCCGCCAACGGGGTGACGTTGCCCGGCGACCCCACGGGTGCGGGTACGCCCTGGTTCCTGACGATCGACCTCAGCGGAGGTGGTGAGTTCTGCCTGCGCTCCGAGGGGGACGGCACGCCAAACAGCGGCGCGGACTCGTTCACCTGGAGCTTCCGGCACGGGAACTCGACCGCCGGCGTCCCCGGGGCCGGAGGGCCCGTCATCGCGGGCGAGCCGATGCGCGGCGCCTTCGGATCGTGCACGTTCAGCCTCGCGTGCGGCACCGACCCCGTGGTGGGTCCGTGTGGCACGGGGCTGAGCCAGTTCGACGGCTACTGGCAGAACGTCGATGGCGACCCGGCGGGTCCGACGGGCGGGACGAACACGTCGGTGGTCTGCCCGTCCCCGCCGACGACGGCCGGAACGGGCTGCTTCTTCTTCGGCGGATGGCCCGGGAATCCGTGGTCGGGGTACTTCCTGCGGCTCGACCGCGCGGGATGCTGCATGTGCTCGATCACACCGGGGTTCTACTGCACCTCGAAGACCACGTCCGACGGGTGCATCCCGTTCCTGACAACCGACGCGGGCTTCCCGGCGGTCAGTTCCACGACCGCCTGGAACGTCCGCTCGAACGACATGAGGGACGGCGAGTCGGGGTTCCTGGTCTACTCGTTCAAGAAGTCGAACCTGGGCTTCCACGGAGGGAAGCTCTGCGTGAAGGCCCCGTTCGTGAGGTCGCCGATCGCCAAGGCCAAGCAGGTGCCTTGTCTCGGCACCGGAACGTGCGTCACGAAGACCTGCAGCCAGCTGCGCCGCAACTTCAACGCCACGGTCCAGGGTGGCTCCGATCCCGGACTGACGGCCGGGAGACTCGTGTACGCCCAGATGCGCCAGCGCGACCCCGCGGACCCGACGGGGTTCGGCGACAACCTCTCCGACGGGGTGTACTTCCTGATCGCGCCCTGAGGCGCGGGGGCTGGGGTCGGCCGGCCCGCGTCGCGGAGACCCCGCTTGGCGGGCCCGCTGGGGGCGGTTCGGGGCTAGAGTTGGGGGTTTCACCGGCCAACCAGCTCTCTTCAACCCCGTCGAGGAGTATCCCCCATGCTCTCGAGGCTTCTCCCCTGGGCCGTCGCGCTGTGCGGCGCGTCCGCGCCCGCCTTCGCGGGCCCCCAGGACGTGCCCGTCTCCGTCACCGGCGAGTTCGCGCGCCCCGTCGCGCTGGATGTCGCGGCCGCCGGCCGCCAGTCGATCCTGCGACTGGGCGGCGCCCCGTTCCACGAGACCGCCGCGGCGGTCGAGGACGCGCGCCTCGTCGGCGTGCCCGGCTCCGCCACCGTGCTGGCATTGTGGAACGAGCGCGACGCCCAGGGCGCCGTGACGCCGCACTACGCCATCAGCCTGGACGGCGCCGCGGTCGACGTGGTCCGGCCGACGTCCTACGCGGTGCGGCTGTGGCACGGCGAGTTCGAGCCGCTGGCCGGCGAGCGGCCCGTGGCCGACGCGCTGCGGGCGCGGCCCGACGCCCAGCTCTTCGTGGTCCAGTTCGAGACCCAGCCGCTGCCCGGGTTCCTCGAGGGCCTGCGCGCCCTCGGCGCGCGCGTGCACAAGTTCGTCGCCAACCACGCCTACGCGGTCCGCATGGACCCGGCGACGCGCGCGGCGGTCGAGGCGCTGCCCCACGTGCGCTGGGTCGGCCCGCTGCACCCCGCGTACAAGCTCGAGCAGCACCTGCGCGACAACCTGGCGAACCTGCCCGTCGACCAGGTCTACAACGTCCAGGTCTTCGAGAAGGGCCCGGCGCAGAAGCGCCTGGTCGCCGACCGCATCCGCGCCCTGGGCGGCGTCGTCGACCGCGAGGACGCGGGCGCCTTCCTCGTGCGCGCGACGCTCGCGCCGAGCCTGCTGGTCGAGGTCGCGAGCTGGGACGAGGTCCACTTCCTCGACCGCTGGGGCCCGTACGAGGAGGACATGGACATCGTGCGCGCCGTCAGCGGCGCGAACTTCGTCGAGACCACGCTCGGCTACACCGGCGCCGGCGTGCGCGCGGAGGTGATCGACACCGGCTTCGACCTGAACCACGTCGACCTCGGCGGCCTGCTGCTGCACGGCCCGACCCCGAGCCTCGCCAGCCACGGCACCAGCACCGCCGGGATCATCTTCGGCGACGGCATCGGCAACCCCGCCGGCCGCGGCCTGATCCCCGACGCCCAGGGCATCGTGGTGGACTGGAGCGACGTCAGCACCGGCCCGACGCGCTACAACCACACCGGCGAGCTCGTCCAGTCGCCGTGGTTCGCGGTGTTCCAGTCGTCGTCGGTCGGCAGCCCGCAGATCTCGACGTACTCGACGATCTCGGCCGACACGGACGCGGCGCTGTTCGACTTCGACATCCTGCACTTCCAGTCGCAGAGCAACACGGGCTCGACGCTGTCGCGGCCGCAGGCGTGGGCGAAGAACATCGTCTCGTGCGGCGGCATCCGCCACAACGACAACACGAGCGACGCGGACGACTGCTGGAACTGCGGCACGTCGTCCGCCAGCACCGGGCCGGCCTCCGACGGCCGCCTGAAGCCCGACCTGGCGCACTACTACGACAGCACGTTCACGGCGACCTGCTGCGGCTCGAGCTACACGTCGTCGTTCGGCGGCACCAGCGGCGCGACGCCGATCACCGCGGGCATCTCCGGCATCTTCTTCCAGATGTGGCACGGCGGCCTGTTCGGCAACCCGACCAGCCTGACGGTGTTCGACAGCGCGCCGCACATGGCCACGTCGAAGGCCATGCTGGTCAACACGGCCCAGCAGTGGACCTTCAGCGGCGCCGGCCACGACCTGCGCCGCACGCGCCAGGGCTGGGGTCGCGCCAACGTGCAGAACCTGTACGAGGCGCGCGACGACTTCCTGATCGTCGACGAGACCGACGTGCTGACGGTGCTCCAGAGCACCAGCTACGACGTGCCCGTCGCGCCCGGCGAGCCCGAGTTCAAGGCCACGCTGGTCTACGCCGATCCCCCGGGCAACCCGGCGGTCCAGGCGCAGCACCGCGTCAACGACCTGACGCTCAAGGTCACCTCGCCCACCGGCACGGTGTACTGGGGCAACGTCGGCCTCGACAGCGGCAACTGGTCGACGCCCGGCGGCGCCGCCAACACGGTCGACACGACCGAGAACGTGTTCATCCAGAACCCGGAGGCCGGCACCTGGACCGTCGAGGTCTCCGCCGACGAGATCAACGAGGACGGCCACGTCGAGACCCCCGGCATGGACGTGGACTACGCCCTGGTCGTGCGCCCGGTCGCCGGTGACGCGCCGACGACGTACTGCACGGGCAAGACGAACTCGCTGGGCTGCGTGCCGTTCATCGCCGTCTCCGGGACGCCCAGCGTGTCGTCGCCGGGGGCCTTCGCGGTCCGCGCGTTCGACGTGGTGCCCAACGAGGCCGGGTTCATCCTGTACGGCGTCAACGGCCGCCTGAACCTGAACTTCCACGGCGGGAAGCTGTGCGTGAAGTCGCCGCTGCAGCGCTGGCTGCCGCCGAAGAACTCGGGTTCGAGCGGCACGCCGCCGTGCTCGGGCGTCTTCAACCGCAACTTCAACGCCCGCATCCAGAGCGGCAACGACCCGGCGCTGACCGTGGGCCAGAAGGTCAACGCCCAGTTCAGCTACCGCGACCCGTCGCTCGGCGACGGCTTCAACGACGGCCTGACCGACGCCGTCGAGTTCACGATCGCGCCCTGACCGCGGGCGACCGACCGTTCGCGAGCGCCCGGGGCCCTCGAGGCTCCGGGCGCTCGCCGTTCGGGACGGCGTCGTCCCGCGCCGCACCCGAGGGATGAGGCGAGCGTCCGCCGCGCGGAGCGGACCGCCCGAGGCCCGCGCCCGCCGGGCGTTCAGTCCTCGGCCCGCAGGGCCGCGTACAGCGCGCGCAGCTCCTCCAGGCACTCCGGGCAGACCTTGAGGTGCTGCACGAGCGCCGCGTGCTCGGGCGCGATCCGCGCCTCGCCGTCGTCGGGGTCGTAGCGCTCGACGAACCCCGCGGCGCGGTGCAGGAACTCTTCGCAGTCGATCTCGTCCGTCGCGGTGACGTCGAGCAGGTGCAGGAGCTTCAGGAGGTCGTCTCGGTCGTACGTCACGGGGTCACCTCGGACGCGCGGGCGTGGAGCGCGTCCTCGCCGAAGCCGGCCTCGAGCAGGGCGGCCCGCAGCTTCTTGCGCGCGTCGTGCGTCAGCTTGTAGAGCGCGTTCTGGTTCGTCTCCAGCTGCGCGGCGATCTCGACGGTGGGGACGCCCCGGAGCTCGGCGAGGATCGCCACGCGCTGCCGGTGCGTCAGGCGCGTGCGGATGGCGAGCCGCAGCGCGGCCAGCAGGTCGCGGTGCGCCGCGGCCTCGTCCGGCGGCGGCGTCTCGCTCTCCAGGCGCTGGACCTCCTCGCGGACGGCGTCGAACGACTCGACGGCGTTCGCCCGGACCGAGCGCCGTCGCAGCTCCGTGAACGCCACGCGGGTGGCGACGCCGGTGGCCCAGGTCGGGAAGGCGCTGTCGCCGCGGAACGCGTCGAGGCCGCGGACGATGCGCGCCAGGCTCTCCTGGACGAGCTCGCCCAGGTCGTCGGGGTCGACGCGCCCGTGCAGGGTGCGCCAGAGCACGCGCCGCAGGTAGACCGTGAGCTCCTGCACGGCCTCGGAGTGCTCGGCTCCGACGCCGCGCAGGGCCTCGATCCAGACCTCGTCGGGTCGCTGGCGCAGGCGGCTCTGCACGGGGTTCGATTCTCCCGGCGCGCGCCCGACGGGGGAAGCCCCGCCGGGCGTGCGCCCCGCGGGACTCAGCCCTGGACCTTCTTCCAGTGGGCCTGCGCCTTCTGGAGCAGCTTGGCCTCGTCGCCCTGGTTCCAGAGCTCGAGCGCGTCGATGTTCGCGTTGCGCAGGAACACGAGCAGGCGGCCGTCGACGATCCGGTAGCAGGTCGGGTCGACCGGGAACTTGTCGCTGATGGCCATGCCGAACGCGCACCAGCCGCCGAAGGCGGGCACGAAGCGCGCCGGGCTCGCGCGGAACGCCTCGACCTGGGCGGCGTCCCGCAGGTGGTAGGTCACGCCCTCGTGGTCGACCGCGAACAGCGCGCTGCCGCGCTCGGCGCGACCCTCGAAGTACGAGACGGGGCTGTAGCCCTCGAGGGCCACGCCGTGGCCCGGCAGGTTGCGGGCGTGGAGGTAGGCGCGGCTGGCCGCGAGCCCGGCGTCGCCGGCGGGAGCGATGGCCGCGCCCGCGGGGTCGAGCAGGGCCACCAGGCCGACGAGGCCCAGGACGGAGGAGGCGAGGAGAGTGGTGGTTCGCACGGGGGTTCCTTCCGGAGGGGGGTGGGGGGAGGGGGTACGCCCGGTGGGTGCCCCCGGGGGCTCGCCCCTTACCCGGCGTTCCGGGCGGCGCCCGCCCGGCCCCCGCGGCCCGGCGGGCCCGACCGGCCGGGGCGCGCGCCGGGTCGCGGTCCGCTCGCCCGCCGGTCGAATCCACACGGAACCCAGTCAGTCCGGAGGTGGGGCGGCGCCGTGGATCCATGTGCCGCCGCAACATCCTGACGAGAAAGGGCTTACGGGATCGGAGGCAGAGATTGCAGCGATCGCGAGACCGGTTCCGGGGAGTCCTCCCGCTCGGTCCGCCCATGTCCCCGGGTCGGGGGCGCTCGCCCGCGATGGGGCGGGGCCACCCGGCCGGCCTTCCACGCCAGAGGTCTCCACCATGCTGCGAACCCGAACCCGCGCCGCGACGCCGCGACCGTCCACCCCCGGACGGCTCGCCCTGCGAATCGGCGCGCTCGCGTCGCTCTCCGCGCTCGCCGGCGCGCAGACGACGTTCTCGATCGACGTCCGCGCCGCCCAGAAGGGCGCGCCGGACTCCTGCACCGGGATCCCGATCACCGAGGGCGACATCCTCGGGCCGGTGAACCCGACGCACCCGCCGTGCGTCTCGAACTGGCCGACGGTCGGGCCGCTGCCGATCCCGTCGAACCAGCAGACCGGCGGCCCGGGCGGCCTCGGCCTGCCCGCGCACCCGGCCGCGGTCGGTCTGCCCCCGGGAATGCCCGGGATGGTCGAGATCGACGCGCTCTCCTACGGCCGCGACGGCCCGGCCCTGCCCGGGATGCCGCCCGGCAGCTACTGGTTCTCCGTCGACGGCGTCGCCACGGGCGTGCCCACGGCCGCCGCGCCGAGCGTGTTCACCGAGGGCGCCTTCGGGGCCCGCGAGGCCGCCGGCGACGTGTTCACGGACATCGGCCTGCCGCCGCCGCCGGTGCCGCCGGGCGCGGTGCCGCCGGGCAACGTGGGCGCCATCGACGGCAACGGCCTGCTCAGCGCGACGCCCTTCGCGTACCCGGGCCTCGGCCTGCTCGAGCCGATGGCCGTGCCGCCGCCGCCGATCGCGGACACCGGCGACAACCTGGACGCGGTGGACGTCGACGGACCGGAGACGCCGTTCAACGGCGGCGTGTTCCCGATCTTCTCGCCCACGCGCACGTACTTCTCGCTGGACGGGCCCTCCGCCGTCGCGAACGGCGGCTTCTCGGGCGCCGACGTCCTGTTCAGCTTCCCCGGCGGGCCGCCGATGCTGTTCGCGCCCGGGCCGGCCCTCGGCCTCGACCTGGCACTCGGGCCGAACACCGACAACCTCGACGCCGTGGCGGTGTTCAAGGTCATTCCGGGCCCGATCTACGCGCCCTCGATGATGCCCTTCGACTGGCTCGCGGGCGCCGCCGACATGGTGCTGTTCTCCGTGGCGCCGGGCTCGGCGGTGGTCGGGATGCCCGACAGCATCTTCGGCATCCCGATCTCTCCGGGCGACATCCTGACGGCGCCGCTGCCGGTGGCCCTGGGTGGCCTGTCGCCCTTCCCGGGCATCTTCGTCGCGGCCGAGAACGTGGGCCTCTCCACGTTCCGCGCCGGCTTCAACTTCGACGACAACCTCGACGCGCTCGACGTCGTCTGCAAGCCCGTGCTCGACTGCGACGCCAACGGCGTCGAGGACGCGCTCGACCTGCTGGGCGGCGCCCCCGACGGCAACATGAACGGCCTGCCGGACATGTGCGAGATCGCCGGAGCCGTGCCGCCGACGCCGCCCTTCACCTACTGCACGGGCAAGACGAACTCGCTGAACTGCATCCCGTTCATGAGCTGGTCGGGCACGCCCAGCGCAGGCGCCATCCCCGGCGCCTTCCGGGTGCAGGGCAACGACGTGATGCCGGCGGACTTCGGATTGCTGCTGTACGGCTACTCGAAGGCCAACCTGAGCTTCCACTTCGGGAAGCTCTGCGTGAAGGGCCCGATGCGGATCCTGCCGCCGAAGACGCCCAAGGCGGTGCCGTGGGGCTGCACGGGCGCGCAGCTGAATCGCAACTTCAACAAGACCATCACCTCGGGCTCCGACCCGATGCTGACGGCCGGCAAGCGGGTCTTCGTGCAGTGGCTGCAGCGCGACCCCGCCAACCCGCTGGGCTTCGGCGACAACCTGACCGACGGGATGAGCTTCGTCATCAACCCGTAGCCCGCGGGACGTCCGCGACTCTCCGCGCGGGCGGAGCGCTCCGGCGCTCCGCCCGCGCCTGGTTCCCGCGCAGCCCTCGACCTAGACGTCGTTCCTGGGAGGAAGATCCTCCGCTGCTACGAGCGGCCGCTTGTCGCGACGGTGCAGTCGATTGGCAAGAACCGTCTCTCGAGGCGCCCCCCCCCGGCCAGCCGAGCGCAGGAAGCGACACCGCAAGGGCGCGGCCCGCGAGCGGGGTGGGCTCCCGCTGGTGCTGGTCACCGACAACGGCGGACCGTACCGGGCCTGCGTGCTCGAATGCTGGCTGGCGCGGCATCGGGTCGTGCACCTGCACACGCTGCCGCGCACGCCGCAGCACAACGCCGCGTGCGAGCACGGCCACGGCGAGCTGAAGGCCGACGCGCAGCTACCCCTGGGGCGCTGCCGCGCCGCCGCGCGCACCGCGCTCGTGCGCCTGCTCGACAGCGCCGTGCGCCTGGACCACCACCGGCTGCGCGCCACCCGGGGCTGGCGCACGGCCGTGACCACCGACGAGAGCACGCCCCACTGGAGCGTGCACGTGTCCCGGAATCGCTTCTACGCCACGGCCCATTGCCGGATCGTGCGGGCCGTGCTCCACTCGAACACAGGTCGTGCAAGACTACGCGCCACGCGGCGCGCCGTCCTGCACGCCCTGGAGGACTTCAAGCTGATCACCGTCACCCGAGGCGGCGCCCCTCACCCGGCTCCATTTGCGGAAGGTGTTTTGTGAGAAGCACATTCGCCGGAGTAGAGTGCTTACAAGAACTTCGGGAGCTATGTCCCTCAGAGGATTGTGACAAGATGGTTGGGATTACTTCAAGGATCTGGGGCTCTTACGTGATTGGAGAGGGAACTCCAGATCAGAATTGAACTTGGCGTAAGCGCCGCCCGTCATTGCCTTATAGTGAGGGACAGTTCGTGTATTCGCAGATTGCATGCTTCGCTCTAGCGATGTTGCCTCAGGTGTGCCAGCCGAAGACTTTAGAGTCTAAATCGGGGCAGCATTCACTTCGGGTCGAGCCGCTAGATAGGAAAGGTGGGGAGGCAACCATATGCACGGCGTTGTTTCAAGGCGCTGAAGTGTGGCGCACACCGGTCCCTTTCGGTGTGAATGGCGGGCTCCTCGATGATTCGGGGGCAGCGTTGCTGCATGGGGTGTCCGAGAATGGCGCGGAGCGCATGTTTCATGTAACTGTTTTGGACCATGAAGGGCGCATTGCGAAATATGCGAAGTCCTTTATGCGTAGGGCGGAAGTTGGTCGGCGCCGCCTCATTCTGCTTGGCGGTAGCGCTGTGGGGGTCCGATTCTCTCGTGATGATCAAGAGGTGTGGCGAATCTACGACCTATCGAGGCCGGCGATGGAACCCCTAGACTACTCCCCAAGCCGTTTTGTGGAGGGTGAGTACCTCTCTGGTCCAGTAGATGTCGTATCTCTTTCGAAGGTGGGCGTAGTCGCTGCCTATTGGATTGCAAGGGGCGAAGACAATGGTGCGATCTCCATTCATGATGCAGAGACTTTTGAACTTCTAGCGCTCCGCCGCAACGTATTGTGTCAGGAGCGCGGCCGAGATGAGGTGGCTGTGGAGGCTCGTGTCCACCTAAGCATAAGCAACGATGGATGTGGGGTTCGTCTGAGCGATGAAGGTGGACGGGTCCGCGACGTTGGAATCCAAAAGGCCGGGGACCAGCAAATCCTCCTGAAGCTGGGATCTTGTCGTTGGATGCCATCTGGCAGTGGAGGGGGTAAGCCCGATGGGGAGCTCGCAGAGCTTGACTTGTTGAGGGCGGCGACGCTGATGCTGCCAGCCTCAGTCAAGCATGATACGCTAGGGATTCACGCGGCTACCACGAGCGACGATCGGGTGATACTTAATAGCTGGGACACCGGAGACGTGTGGTTCTTCGGGCTGGATGGACAAGTCGCGAGGCATGTGAGTGTTCAGCCACGAGCGCTGTGGGGCGAGCCACAGGTCCGCATTGGTGGGTACGTCATATATGCTTCGAGTGGCTTCGGGCCTCGGTATGCTCTATTAGATGCTGAGTCGGGTGAAATCAGCACTGTATCAATGGTTGGATACCAGTGTTCATTCTCACAGAATTCGGGTTACTCATGGTGCATTGAAGATGGCGCTATCCGACAGTTCGATTCTAGTGGTGAGTGTGTAGCTCTGATTCGCAGGCGTCCTGACCGCAAGTGGTTTCGGGGGCCGCAGGCAGTAGCCGCTAGTCCAGAGGGGGGGTGTGCAGTGCTTGACGATGGGTCATTATCGTTGTACTCGCCACAATCAGATGCCCTAGGGGTTATTGACGTCGGCCATCATGACAATGTGCGCACAGTGCGCTACGATGGACAGTTTGTCGCCATTTCAGATCGAGAGACTTATGTCGTCATCGCGAACGCTGGGTCCGGCGATGTGCGAGCGTATAGCTTGGAGTCGGATGGGAGCGGGGGCGTCTTCAGCTTTGGCCTTAATGGGGGCGGTGTTCTTTCTGTCATAAACTGTGTTCGCGCTGAAGTGCTGTGGTATGACCTATAAGCTTTAAATATCACGGGATAGATGGAAGCGGGTGACGGCGTTCGCCTTTGGGTTCCCGCCGGTGTGCCCCTCACGGAAACACCTACCACGTCGCATCGACCGAGCAGGGCTGAGGACACCGCCTCTCAAGCGGGCCGTAGGCTGGAGGAGAGAGGATGCGGGAACGGTTCCCCACGGATGCGCATTACACCGGAAACGGGCCCTCCTCCGGTTCCTGGACAGGACACCTAGTCGCGGCCTGTCCAACAGGCCGACTGTGAGCTCAATCGGAGCCGCTCATTGACCGTGCAATGAAGTCGGCTTCTCGGCGCCCTGTTCTCTGCGTGCCGAGCGTGGAACCAGGTCAAGCCGGGGAGTCTCTTCGCTGCCTAGAACGTCGCCGCGGGCTTCTCCGCGAGCCCCTGGACCTCTTGTGCAGCGCACCCGGGAATCTACAATAGAGCGTAGCTCGGGACCACAATCCAAGCCGGCTGCGTAGCCCTCCCTCCAAGTCTCTCCGAGCCGTTCCCAGCCGGGGCATGCCCCCGCGGAGAGACCGATGGCCGACGAGCCGAAGCGACTGAACGTCGAGTGGGTGCCGCGCGAGCGCCTGTTCGCGAACCCCGCCAACCCTCGCGTCAACGACGCTGCCGTGCCCCACGTGGTGGCCTCGATTCGGCGGTTTGGCTGGCAGCAGCCGATCGTGGCACGTCCGTCGGGCGAGGTGATCGCGGGCAACACGCGCCTCAAGGCGGCCGAAGAGCTGAACGCGGCCGAGGTGCCCGTGGCCTGGTTCACGGGCGACAGCCTCGACGCCGTGGCCTACGCGATCGCCGACAACCGCTCCCACGAGTTCGCCGAGTGGGACGAGGTGGGCCTGGCGAAGCTCTTGGATGAGTTGCGCGCCGAGGACGCCCTGGAAGGGGTGGGCTTCACAGGGCAACAGATCGACGAGCTGCTGGCGGAGATCGAGGCCCAGGCCGAGGCGTACGAGGTCGAGGATCCCGGCCCCGAAGAGCTGCCCGACGACCCCGTCAGCCAGCCCGGCGACCTGTGGATCCTGGGCCGCCACCTGCTGCTGTGCGGCGACGCCCGCGACCCCGCCAGGGTGGAGGAGCTGCTCCAGGGCAAGCAGGCCGACCTGGTGTGGACCGACCCGCCCTACGGCGTGAGCTACGAGGGCAAGACCGCCGACGCCCTCACGATCCAGAACGACGGCCAGGAGGGCCTGGGTGCGCTCCTGGAGGCCGCTCTGGGCAGCGCGGCCAAGGTCTGCCGCCCCGGAGCCGTGTGGTACGTGGCGGCTCCTGCGGGGCCGCAGTTCGCCGAGTTCGCGCGGGTGCTCGGTGGCCTCGGGATCTGGCGGCAGACGCTGGCCTGGGTGAAGGACGCCTTCGTGCTGGGGCACAGCGACTTCCACTACCGCCACGAGGCCGTGCTGTACGGCTGGGTGCCCGGCGGGGACCACCGCCGTCCCCCTGAGCGCACCCACGACTCGGTCTGGGAATGCGACCGCCCGCGCTGCAACGCTGAGCACCCCACGACCAAGCCGCTGGACCTCG
>JAUIDW010000440.1 GCA_030428395.1 bacterium
CTCGTTCCGGAGGGCGGCAAGCGCCTCGCTGGCCCCCTGGAGGTCGTTCTGCTCGAGGCGGTTGGTGGCCTCGGTCAGGCGCACCCAGGCCCCCATGGGCTGTCCCTCGAAGTCGCCGGCCAGGGAGGCGAGCGCGGCCGGCTCGCCGCGCAGCATGCCCGTGTTGGGGTCGTACTCGGTCTGCTCCGCGAACCGCGACCAGTCCTCGTTCAGGCTGGCGACGGCGCCCTCGCTCATCGCCTGCCGGATGAGCACGAAGGCGCCACAGAGCACGGCGAGGACGGCGGCGGGGAGCCACCAGGAGTTCTGGAGGAACCGCGTGAGCGGGCTCTCCGGCTGAACGATGCTGACTCCCTGAGCGTGGGAACGGTCGGCCACGGCGGCCTCCTGGTATCTATCTGGCGTCTAAAGTAGGCCTATATGGGCCAGTAATGGGCTCGTCTCGGCCCGCGGTCGGAGTTCGGTCGGTCCCGGACGGAAGGACTCCCGAGGAGGCGAGGCCTTCGAGAGCCCGGAACTTGCCCCTCGAGGTGCAACCGGTTCGCCGCGCGAGCATCCGCGCCACGCCGGCCCTCGGCGGCCGGGCATTATAGTGGCTGCCCGATCCCGGCGACAACCGGGCCCGGGCCCGTCGAACTCCAACCTCGAGAACCCCTCCATGAACTCCGTCCTGCTGCTCCTGGCGGTCCTGGCCCTCCCGGTCCTCCAGGAGGAGAGTCCGCCCGCCGACGACCCGAAGACCGAGTACGCGTCCCTCCTCGAGGCGGCCGGCGAGGACGTCGAGAAGCTGTGGGAAGTCGTCTCGTTCTGCGAGGCCAACGGCCTGGACGACGAGCACCTCGCGACGCTCCGGATCATCGTGGACCGCGATCCCCGGGACGTCCGCGCCCACGAGAAGCTCGGCTACGTCCGGCAGGACCTCGTGTGGGTCGCGCCCGACGAGATCCCGAACATCGGCAAGCAGCTGTTCAAGTGCGGGGACCAGTGGCTCCCGCTCGAGAAGGCCAACGAGTACCACGCCGAGCTCGAGAAGTGGTGGCGGATCCCCAGCCGCGAGGGCCACTTCGTCGTCTACGCGACCACCGACCGGTGGGTCGCCGAGGAGGCGTTGACCTGGATGGAGAAGGTCTTCAACGACCTCGTGCGACTGTACGGACGCGCGCCCGAGGACCCGGTCGTCGTCGTCGTCCTGCGCAATCTCCCCCAGTACAACGAGTTCGCGAGCGGGGATCAGTCGTCGGGCAAGATCGGCACCGAGGCGAGCGGCTACTCGAGCCTGTACGGCGCGTACCAGGTCGAGACCTGGTTCGACCAGACGGCCGAGGAGTTCCCGCGCGCGGGCGTCGCCTACTGGGACATCTCCACGTGGGCGGACCACGCGTGGGGCAAGATGCACCTGCGGCACGCGACCGGGCTGGCCTTCGCGGAACGCCTCGACCCCAGCCGCGAGACCGAGCGCTCGTTCGTCCGCAGCCTGCGCGACCCGTCGCGGTTCGACCCCCAGCAGTTCTGGCGCGAGAAGAAGGTCCCCATGTGGATCCGCTTCGGAGGCGCGAGCTACGCCGAGCGCTTCTTCTTCGACGCCGACGCCGAGCGCGAGGGCGGCGACCCGCGCGAGCTGCGGAAGTGGACCATCAACGAGACGATCAAGACGCTCGACCCGCTCGAGCAGATCTTCCGCTTCGACGTCTCGCCCAACGACCGGGATCGCGCGCAGAAGCTGATGGCCCAGGCGGGCCTGCTGGTCGCGTTCGTCCTCGACGGCGACTGCACGCCCGTCGAGACGGCGCACGCCGGGTTCAAGGCGGCCCTGAAGCGCGGAGAGGGCGTCGACAAGGCCGTCGAGGCGCTGCAGAAGGCCATCTCCGAGCACGAGCCCGAGCTGTTCGCCTTCGCCGACCTGCCGCCGCGCGCGGCGGGGGAGACGAAGGCCAGCGGTGCCGCGGCACCCGCGGGCTCCGGCGAATCGGACACCGCGGGCTCGAGCGAGTCCGGCGAGTCCGAGGCCGAGCCGCGCGCCGACTCCGGCGGCGGTGAGGACGCCGCCCGCAGCGACGCCGTCCACGGCGAGGACGAGGCGCGCAGCGACGCCGAGCGCGGCGACGACGCGGCGCGAGGCGACTCCGGCGCGGACGGAGAGGATCCGCGCGGCGCGGGGGGAGAACCCCCGCCGCGGACCGAAGGCGACGAGGGCGGCTCCTGGGCGAGCGCGACCTCGCGCGGGACCCCGTCGACGCTCCTCCGCTGAGTCGAGGAAGGAACTCCCCCGCTCGACGTCGCTGGCGGATCATCCGCCGCAACGTCGGGGACTTCGCGACGCGCGTCGCGGGGCCGCCGCTCCTGCGCGCGCTCGCGCGCACGTGGAGGCCCGTGGTGCTGCACCCCGAGGTCCTCGAGCGCGTCCGGGAGGGGGGGCGGGGCTGGCTGATGGCCCTGTGGCACGGGCGCATGCTGCTCGGCATGGCCCAGCACCGCGGCGATGACTACCACGTGCTCGTCTCGCCGAGCGACGACGGCGAGATCGCCGTGCACTTCCTGCACGCGAACGGCTACCGCACCCTGCGCGGCTCCACGAACAAGGCGCCGGCGCGCGCGATGCGGAACATGCTGGCGGTGCTCCGCGAGGGCGGAGCCGTGGTCATCACGCCCGACGGTCCGCGCGGTCCGCGCCACTCGATGAACCCGGGGCTGGCCTGGCTGGCACGCGCCACGGGCTATCCGATCGTCCCGTGCGGCTTCGCGGCCGACCGGGCCTGGCGCGTGCACAGCTGGGACGGGCTGACCATTCCCAAGCCGCGCGCGCGTGTGGCCGTCGCCTACGGGGAGCCCCTGGCCGTCCCGCGCGAGACCGACGAGCAAGGGGTCCGCGAGGCCGCGGAGGCGCTGCGCGAGCGGATGCTCGAGGCGGAGCTCGCCTGCTGCCGCGCGCTGGACGTGGAGCCGGACTGGTGACCTCGGCGGGCGCTCCCGGGCGAGCCCCCGCGGTCCGGGTCGGTCCGGCCGGCTGGTCCTACGCCGACTGGGAGGGGATCGTGTACCCGCGCCCCCGGCCGCGCGGGTTCCACCCGCTGCCGCTGCTGGCGCGCAGCTTCGACTGCGTGGAGGTCAACTCGAGCTTCTACGCCCTGCCCGATCCGGCCCACGTGGCGGCGTGGGTCGAGCACGTCGCGGACCGGCCGCGCTTCCGGTTCCTCGCCAAGCTCCACGGCGGCTTCACCCACGAGCCCTGGGATCCCGCCGGCGCGGGGCCGCGCATGGAGGCCTTCCTGGCCGCCCTGGCTCCCCTGGCGGAGGCGGGCCGCCTCGGGGGCTGGCTCGCGCAGTTCCCGGCGGGGTTCCGCAACGACGAGCCGGGCCGCCGGCGCCTCGCGGACCTCGCCGAGCTGCTCGGGGAGGGGCCGCGCGCCCTCGAGGTCCGCCACCGCTCGTGGTTCACGCCCGCGGCGCTGCGGCTCCTGGGGGACCAGGGCTGGTCGGTGGCGCACATCGACCTGCCAAAGGCATCCCAACATCCTCCCGAGTGGCACGAGCCGACCGGTGCCCTGGGGTACCTGCGGCTCCACGGCCGGAACGCGGCGACCTGGTTCACGCGCGGCGTGGGCCGGGACGACCGCTACGACTACCTGTAC
>JAUIDW010000441.1 GCA_030428395.1 bacterium
CCCCTCCGTGCCGGCGACCAGCTCGCGCTCGGAGCGCTGGAGCAGGTCGAGCAGCACGCGCCCGCGGCCGCGTTCCATGGCGACCAGCGCGGCCACCGCGTCGCCGAGCCGCACGGCGAGCCGCACCACCGCCGCCGCCCGGCCGCGGTGGGACAGGCGCGCGGCGAAGCGCGCGCGCTCGCGCTCGCCGCCGACGTTCGCGCGGCGCGCGTCGGCCAGCTCGAAGGCGCGCGCGGCGTGCTCCAGCGCCTCGGCGAGCTCGCCGCGGTCCTCCAGCACGCGCGCCAGCTCGCTCTCGACGTGGATCACCTCGCCGTGCTCGGGCCCGCGGCCCTCGACCACGATCGCGAGCGCCGCCCGCAGCTCGGCCTCGGCCTCCTCGAGCCGCCCGCGCGCGCGCAGCACCGCTCCGAGGTTCTGGCGCGACAGCCCGATGCGCGCGTGGTCCGCGCCGACGCGCAGGTGCACGTCGAGCGCGCGCCGGCACGTCGCCTCGGCCGCCTCGAGCTCGCCGAGGTCGAGCTGGATGCGCGCCAGGGTCTGCAGGCGCGAGGCCCAGGCGTAGCCGTCCTCGTCGGTCGACGCCGCCAGCGCGCGCTCCATCTCCGCCAGCGCCTCGTCGAGCCGCCCCTCCTCCGACAGCAGCAGCGCGAGGTTCGTGCGGACCCACGCGACGTCGGGGTGGCGCGGCCCGTAGGCCCGCTCGTAGCGCACCCGCGCGGCCTCGAGCCGCTCGCGCGCCTCGGCGGAGCGCCCCGCGTCGCGCGAGAGCAGCCCGAGGTAGCGCAGCGGCGCGGCGGTCTCGAGGTGCTCCTCCCCGTGGACGGCGGACACGATCTCGAGCGCGCGCAGCAGGCACGCCTCGGCCTCGTCGAGCCGCGCCTGCTCCTGCAGCGTCAGCCCCAGCAGCAGCCAGCCGTCGCCGACCTCGGCGGCGTCCTCGCCCAGCGCCTCGACGCGCAGCTCGAGCGCCTCGCGCGCCAGCTCCTCCGCGCGCTCGGGCCGACCGCCGACCGACACGACGTAGGCCGTGTTGGCGAGCAGCGTGGCGTACTGCGCCGACGCGGTCCCGTGGACCTCCGCGGTGATCGCGAGGGCGAGCTCGTACGCGTCCGCCACCTCGCGGTCGCGCCCAAGCGCGAACAGGGGGCGCGCCCGGTTCGTCGTGACGACGGCCACGAGGTAGCTGCGCTCGCCGTCCTGCGCGCGGGCGCGGTCGAGCAGGGCGTCGTACACGGCCAGGCTGTCCTCGTAGCGCGCGAGGTCCGACAGCACGCCGGCCAGGTGGGACGACGTTCGCATGGTCGCGTCGGCGGCCGCGCCGCGCGCGGCCAGGTGCCCCGCGAAGGCGGCGCGCAGGGCCCGCTCGGCCTGGACCGGGCGGCCGGCCGCGAACAGGTCGAGCCCGAGCAGGAACAGCTCCGCCGCGGCCTCCTCGAGCGGCGCGGCGACCTCGCCGGGCCCCAGCTCGGCGACGCCGGCGAAGGCGCGCGTGAGCCGCTCGAGCGCCGGGACGTCGAGGTCCCCGAGCAAGGTCTCGGCCCGCTCCTCGTCCGGAGCCGCGCGCAGCTCCGCCACGCGCGCGCGCAGCGTCCCGTCCGCGTCCGGAGGCGCCGGGGCCTGTCCAGCCGCGGCCACGCCCGCCAGCAGCAGCGCGACGACCCCCGCCAGCGCCGCCCGCGCGCCTCCCGCCTCCTGCCGGCCCATGGCGTCATCCTAGACGAACCCGCGCGGCCGCCCCGGCCGACCTAGGCGGGGAAGAACTCGACGCCGAGCGTGGTCAGCAGGAACACCGCCGCCGCGTAGGCGACCACCGCCAGGCCGGGCAGGACCGCCGCGGGCGCGCGGCGCGCCAGCAGGCAGACGCCGGCCCCCGCGAGGTTGCCCGTGGCGAGCGGCAGCGCCCACGCGATCGCCAGGATCGTCGCCCGCCGCAGCCCGGTCGTGTCCGCGTACGAGTCCGCGCCCGCGACCATGGCGGCGGCGCCGAGGCTCCAGCCGCTGACGAACACGAGCGCGCGCGCGGGCAGGAACGCCCACCACGGACGGCACCGCGCGCGCAGCGCGCGGCCGAGCAGCTCCACGGCCGCGAGGAGCAGGACACCGCCCAGCAGGCCGGCGAGGAGTGCGAGCGGGAGCGCCACGGCCGGCAGAGCCTACCCGAACCGCGCCCCGACACGGGTCGCTCGCCGAGCTGCGCGCGCCGCGTCGCAGCCGGTCAGGCGCGCAGCTGCGCCTCGAGCTGGTCGGCGGGGACCGGCTTGCTGAACAGGAAGCCCTGGACCTCGTCGCACTGCAGGACCTTCAGGAAGGTCAGCTGGCTCTTGGTCTCGACGCCCTCGGCCACGACCTTCAGCTTCAGGCTGTGCCCCATCAGGATGATCGAGGTGACGATGGCGGAGTCGTCGCCGTTGCTGGTGACCTCGCGGATGAAGGACTTGTCGATCTTCAGCGCGTCGATCGGGAAGCGGCGCAGGTAGCTGAGCGACGAGTAGCCCGTCCCGAAGTCGTCGATCGACAGGCTGATCCCGAGGCTCTTCAGGTCCTTCAGGGTCTCGACGGTCTGCTGGGCGTCCTGCATCAGCATGCTCTCGGTCAGCTCCAGCTCGAGCCCCTGGGGGTCGAGGCCGGAGTCGTCGAGGATGTTGCGCACGCTCTCCAGCAGCCCCGGGCGCTGGAACTGGACCGACGAGAGGTTGACGGCCATGCGCAGGTCGTGGAACCCGGCGGCCCGCCAGCGCACGTTCTGCTCGCAGGCGGTGCGCAGGACCCACTCGCCGATCGGCACGATCAGGCCCGTCGACTCGGCCAGCGGGATGAACTGGTTCGGCGGCACGAGGCCGAGCTGCGGGTGTTCCCAGCGCACCAGGGCCTCGACGCCGACGATGCGCTCGGTGCGCAGGTCGATGCGCGGCTGGTAGTAGACGACGAACTCGCCGCGGTCGACGGCCTGGCGGATACTGTGCTCGAGCGTGAGGCGCTCGAAGGCCCAGCGGTCCATCGCGGCCGTGTAGAACTGCGCGTGCTGCGAGCCCTGGCGCTGGGAGCAGTAGGCGGCGATGTCGGCGCGCTTCAGGAGCTCGTCCACCTGCGCGCCGTCGCGCGGCGTCACGGCGAGCCCGATGCTGATCGTGGCGAGCGACTCGCCGCCGTCGAGCACCAGCGGGCGGGTGCAGCTCTCCTGGATCGCCTGGCCGAGCCGCGCGGCCTCCTCGACCCGCTCGAGGCCGGGGACGACCACGGCGAACTTGGCGCCCTTCATGCGGCCGACGACGATGTCCCCGCGCTGCACGCCGGGCGGCGGCACCAGCTCGAAGTCCGCGATGGCGTTGCGCAGGCGGATGCCGATGGCCTGGATGAACAGCTCGGCGCGCTCCGACAGCAGGCCGGAGAGCTCCGAGGACGAGCCCTCGAGCCCGGCGGCGACCGACAGGATCACCACGTGCCGGTCGCGGTCGCGCGCCTGCTCGAGCTCCTGCTCGAGCGCGGCCACGAGCTCGCCGCGTTCCAGCATGCGCGGGCCGCTGTCGACGGCGACGACCTCGAGCGCCTCCGCGTCCAGGTCGGCGTCCGAGCGCGGCGTCTCCCGGCGCGCGAGGAGCGAGCGCACGC
>JAUIDW010000053.1 GCA_030428395.1 bacterium
TGGCGCGCGAGCCGCTCGGCGACGGGATAGGCTCGACGGCTCGCGTCGGAGAAGTCGGTCAGGATGCAGATCGTCGACATGGCAGCGAGACGTCTTCAAGGGGCGTGCCAGCGCCGCCGTGGCCAGGCGGTCGCACGGGCGTGCTCGCGGCGCGCCGGCGGACGTCCTGCGCAAGAAGTACAGCCCGTTTGTAGGAATCTCCCCGGCGCCGCGCGCGCTGCGAAACACGTGGGGCCGCCCGCGCGGCGCGGACTGGGGAGCACCCGGGAGACGTGCTAGGATCCCGATTCCCAGGTGCCGTGGCGAGGCTCCACGCCGACCGCGTGCGCCCGTTGGACTTCATGCCCCACGCTCTCCTGGTCGACAGCGACGACAAGGTCCTGGGCTCGATCGAACGCCTCGTGACCGCGGAGGGGTTCGAGGCGACGACCGCCGCGACCCTCGAGGAGGCGCGCTCCAGCCTCGCGGACGTCGTGCCCGACCTCGTGGTCCTGGACGTCGCCCTCCCCGACGGCGACGGCAGCGCGCTGGCGGACCGCCTGGCCCAGCAGACGGACGCCGAGGTCGTCCTCGTGACCCGCGAGGGCACCATCCGCGCGGCGGTGGACGCCATCCACTCGGGCGCTCACGACTACCTCGCCAAGCCGCTGGACGAGGACCACTTCCGCCGGATCCTGGCGCGGGTCCGGCGGACCCTCGGTCTGCGGGAGCAGCTGGTCGAGCTGCGCGAGGACCTGCGGCGCATGGGTCGTTTCGGCAACCTCGTGGGCAAGTCCCCGGCGATCCAGCGCGTGTACGAGCACGTCTCGCGCGTGGCCAGGACCTCTTCCACCGTGCTCCTCACCGGGGAGACCGGCACGGGCAAGGACCTGATCGCGGAGACCGTCCACTCCCTGAGCCACCGGGCGCGGGCCCCGTTCGTGGCCGTCAACTGCGGCGCGATCCAGCCCTCGCTGTTCGAGTCGGAGCTCTTCGGCCACGCGCCCGGTAGCTTCACCGGAGCGCAAAAGGCCCGGAAGGGTCTCTTCGAGCAGGCGGAGGGCGGCACCCTCTTCCTCGACGAGATCACGGAGACGCCCGCGGACCTGCAGGTGAAGCTCCTCCGTGTACTCGAGGCCCGCGAGGTCCGCCCGGTGGGAGCCAACTCCCCGGTGGAGGTCGACGTGCGGGTGCTCGCCGCGACCAACCGGCGACCGGAGGACGCGGTGCGGGAGGGAGAGTTGCGCGAGGACCTCTTCTACCGCCTCAACGTGTTCCCGATCGAGGTCCCTCCGCTGCGGGAGCGCGACGGGGACGTGGAGCTCCTGGCCACCGCCTTCCTCGAGGAGCTGAACGCCGAGTCCAGCGAGGACAAGCGCTTCGCACCCGGCGCCCTGGCGACGCTGTGCAGCCACCCCTGGCCCGGCAACGTGCGCGAGCTCCGCAACGTGGTCGAGCGCGCGTTCATCCTCGCCACCAAGGACATCCGCAGCGAGCACCTCGGCGAGCTCGGGGCGGGGTCCCGCGGCCACGTCCCGGGCGAGCGCGTGTCGATCCCGATCGGCTCGTCCATCGCCGAGGCGGAGCGGGCGCTCGTCCTCGCCACCCTCGAGGCCCTCGGCGGCAACAAGAAGCAGGCCGCGAAGACGCTCGGGATCAGCCTGAAGACGCTCTACAACCGGCTGAACGCCTACGGCGGGGCCGCGGGCACGAAGTCACGCGCCACCCGCTGAAGGTACGACGCGCGCCGGGGTGGCGCCCTCAGCTCCGCAGCCCGGCGACGAAGGCGGCTCGACCCGGCGGCGGCTTGCCGGGCAGGACGTGGACCTCCGCGCCGTTGCGCAGCGCGAGGCCCGAGAGCTCGTCCAGCGCGTCCTCGTCGCCGCACGCCTCCGTCAGCCGGCCCGCCGGGTCGAGGTGGCCCGGCAGGGACGCGCCCGCGTGGACCCCCAGGCGCGCGACGCGGCCCGCCGCCGCGGCACGACCCGCGCGCTCGACGTCGGAGGTCGCCGCGCCGCGCGCCTCCGCGTGGAGCAGATCGTCGACCACCGCGAGGTCGCTCCGCTCGGCGTGGCCACGCACGATCGCGAGCGCGCGCTCGTGCAGCTCCTCCGGCGTACGTCCCCCCGGGTTGCCGAGCCCGCGGCGGACGAGCGGGACCGAGGAACCGACGATCTTGCGGAACCTCCCCGCGTGCGCGCGGTCGGCGGCCAGGACGACGGGCGTGGAGTCCCCGCCCCAGACGTCGCCGAGCGCGCGGGCGAGGACACGATGGAAGCGCTCGCGGTCGACGTTCCGACCGCGGCTGGCGCCTCCGTGACCGTGGAAGATCGGCGCGTCGTCGGGGGAGGCGCCGCGGTGGAACCGCAGCTGGCTCTCCGTGCGTTCCGCGCCGAGCGCCTCGACGAGGCTACCGGGGACGAGGTCGCCCTCGACGCGCCGGAGACCGTGGGCGTCGCCCTCGTAGAGCGCGACCTCCCCGGTCGCGAGGGCGACCAGGCGGAAGGGAGCCGCCGCGCGAGCGCTGTCGAGCAGCGGCAGGACCCGGAAGGACCGACCGACGAGAGCCCGGGCGCGCGGAGCCCGGTGCAGGAGGAAGCGCCGGGCCGCGCTCCCGTCGAGCAGCACGGCCAGACCGCACGCGCCTCCGAGCGGGGCGAGGTCCTCGACCTCCGCGGGATCCCAGCGGTCGAGGAGCTGGCTCACCTTCGCCTCGTCGAGGGGCAGCGCGCGCAGGCGGCGACCTGCCGCGGCATGCAGCCTGCGGGCGCGGGCCGGGAGCGCCGCGAGCTCGTCGAAGCCGGGCCGGCGGGGCAGCGGAAGCAGCAGGGTGGCCCGGATGCCGGGCGTTCCGCCCAGCAGCGCTCGCACGTCCTCGGTTCGCGGGAACTCGGCCGTCATCCCACGACGTCGGGTCAGGCCTGGCGCACGGCCTTCTCGGCGCGCCGGTGCGCGGAGACGTGCTCGAGATCCTCGCGGACCTCGGACTCCTGGAGCCGCAGCAAGACCTCGAGGTGCTTCGAATCGAGCTCGCCCGCGAGCACCTCCCGGTAGCTGTCGAGCAGCGCCTCGTCCGCCTGCTCCAGGACCGTGAGCATGCCGTGGTCGTCCTCGGAGAGCCGGTCCCGGACGGACATCCACCAGGTGCGCAGGGCGCCCAGGACGGACCGCGAGGGCTCGACGTCGGGACCCACCTCGCGGAGGTGTTCAGCGAAGACGCGGCGGCGCTCCGCGGCATCGCGGAACGCGCGGGACAGCGTCTTCCACTGCGTTCGCTCGGCAGCGGACAGATACGCTCGGCGGCTGCCGGACAGCGCCCGGAGCAGCGGGGCCATGGTGTCGTTCTCGTTCTTCAAGGGTGAGCGGTTCCTTTCTCGGTCGGGTCGGAGGACGTGCGGGGCGCGGGTCACGCGCCGTGAACGAGGAGCTGCCGGGCCTGGGCGAGGCGCCCCCCCGCGCGCAGGATCGCGCGCTCGCGGGGCGAGGCCGCGAGGCGAACCCGGACGGACCCACCGGCGCCTCTGCGCTCGATCTCGAACGGGCCATCGTCGTCGGGCAGGTCCTCGACGGGCGCGACGCGGAGCAGGTCGCCGACGTGGATCCGGTGAAGGTCCTCCAGGTCGACGAGCTCGAGGGGCAGGACCCCGAACTGGATCAGGTTGCTGCGGTGGATGCGGGCGAAGCCGGCGGCCACGACGGCGCGCAGCCCGAGGATGCGCGGAGCGAGCGCGGCGTGCTCCCGGCTCGATCCCTGACCGTAGTTGCGGCCCGCCACGACGACGTGCCCGCCCCGGTCGGCCACCTCGCGCGCGCGCTCGGGATAGGAGCCGTCGAGGGGACGGAACGCGTGCTCCGCGATCGCCTCGAGGTTGCTCCGCAGCGGCAGGGTCCGGGCGCCCGCGGGGAGGATCTCGTCAGTGGACACGTCGTCGGTGAGGCGCAGGAGCACGGGCAGCATCCGCGGCTCCCCGAGCGGTTCGAGCTCCGGGATCGACGTCACGTTCGGCCCCTTCACCAGATCGACGAGGCACGCCTCCGCGGCCGGCAGCGGCTTCGAGACGAAGGCGCGCAACCCCCGGCTGACGGAGCGCTTGCCGGGTCGACGGATCCGCGGGGGCTCGTCACCGAGCGTGCGCGGGTCGGTGACGCGCCCCGACCGCGCCGAGGCCGCGGCCGTCTCCGGGCTGCAGAGGTAGACGCGGGCGTCCAGCGTGCCCGAGCGGCCCGGGAAGTTGCGGGGAACGGTCCGCAGGCTGACGCCGTCCGTGGCGGGAGCCTGGCCCATGCCGATGCAGCCGTTGCACCCCGCCTGGTGGATGCGCGCCCCGGCCCCGACCAGAGCTCCGAGGGCTCCGCTGGCAACCAGCTGTTGCAGCACCTGGCGCGTGGTGGGGTTCACGTCGAGCGAGACGTGCGGCGGGACGACGTGGCCCTCGACGATCGCCGCGGCCGCGGCGAAGTCGCGGTACCCCGGGTTCGCCGACGAGCCGATGTAGGCCTGGTCGATCGCGAGTCCCTCGAGCTCCCTCACCGGCACGACGTCGCCGGGACTGGGCGGCCGGGCGATCAGCGGCTCGACGGTCCGGAGGTCGATCTCCTCGCGCTCGTCGTACTCCGCACGCCGGTCCGCGGCCAGCTCCTCCCAGGCGCCCGGTCGGCCGCAGCCGGCGAGGTAGTCCCGGACGACGTCGTCGGAGGGAAACACGCTGGTCGTCGCGCCGGTCTCGGCGCCCATGTTGGCGATGACGTGGCGGTCCATGACGGAGAGCTGCTCGAGCCCGGGACCGGAGTACTCCAGGACCGCGCCGACCGCGCCAGCGACGCCGCGCCGGCGGAGGAGCTCGAGGACAACGTCCTTCGCGCTGACCCACGGGTCGAGCCGGCCGACCAGGCGGACGCCGATCACGCGCGGGCGCGGGAGGACGAGCGGCTCGCCGGCCATCGCCAGGGCGACCTCGAGGCCGCCGCAGCCGAGAGCCAGCATCCCCAGCGCGCCCGCCGCGCAGGTGTGGCTGTCCGATCCCGCCAGGCTCGCGCCCGGCCGCCCGAAGCACTCCTGGTGCACGGGGTGGCTCACGCCGGTTCCCGGCGGGCTGTACCAGATCCCGTAGCGCTTGCAGGCGCTCTCCAGGAAGCGATGGTCGTCGGGGTTGCGGTGGTCCTCCTGCAGGAGGTTGTGGTCGACGTACTGCACCGACAGCTCGGTCCGGACGCGGTCGAGGCCGAGAGCCTCGAGCTCGAGCATGACCAGGGTGCCGGTGGCGTCCTGGGTGAGGGTCTGGTCGATCCGGAGCGCGACCTCGTCGCCGGAGGCGTCACCACCGTCCACCCGGTGCGCGTCGATCAACTTGGCCGTGAGGGTGCGTGCCATGAAACGGATCGGGCGGCGCGGGGTCCCCGCTCTTCTGCCCGGGCACAGCCGGGTGCAACTTCCGGTCCGCGTCGAGCGGTGCGGACCCGGGCGAGCCGCGGGGGCGGGCCGGCCAGGGCGGGCCGGCCAGGCGGCGACGTTTCTACAAAGGGCGTGTCCCCGGGTGCCCCGGCAGGGCGGACCCCGCGGCTCCTGGGCCACCTCGGTGGCTCCCCGCGCGGACCGGTTCTTGATCCCCTCGCCGATCGCGCGCGATCGGGGGCGCGCGGTCGCCGTGGAAGGGTCGCTCGTCCTGCAGCTCTCTCTGTCGCTCGCGCTCGGCCTCCTCGTGGGGCTCGAGCGCGAGAGACGCGAGGTGAGCACCAGCGGCGTCCGCACGTTCCCGCTGCTCACCCTCCTGGGCACCCTCTGCGCCCTGCTGGCGGACGCCGCGGGCGAGGACTGGCTGCTCGCGGCCGGGCTGCTCGCGACGACGGCGCTGCTCGTCCTGGGCTGGCGCATCCGGCGGGAGCAGGAGGAGCACCCGGGCCTGACGACGGAGGTCGCCGCCCTGGTCATGTTCGCGGTCGGCGGGGCCGTCGTGGCTCTCCCGATCGGCGTGCCCGTGGTCACGACGGGGGTCGTGACCCTCCTGCTGCACTTCAAGCGCCCGCTGCACCGGTTCGTGCGGGGCCTCGACGATGCCGAGGTCCGCTCCATCGTGAGGCTGGTGCTGATCGCCCTGGTGGTGCTGCCGGTGCTGCCGCGCGAGGCGTTCGGGCCCCTCGACGCCGTCAACCCCTACGAGGTGTGGCTCGTCGTCGTGCTGATCGTGGGCATCAGCGTGGGCGGCTACCTCGTCCAGCGTCTGGTGGGCGCGCGAACGGGCACGATCCTGGCGGGCGTTCTCGGGGGCGTGATCTCGAGCACCGCCACGACGGCCGCCTACGCACGCCGCGTCGGGAGCGGCTCGGCGGACGCGGCGGCCGCCCAGCTCGTGATCCAGATCGCGGCCGTCGTCGTCTTCGCGCGGGTGGCGGTCGAGGTCGCGCTCGTCGCCCCCGGGACCTTCGCCGACCTGACGGGCCCCCTCGGCGTGTCCGCAGCGTGGACGGCCGTCGTCGCGGGCGTGTGCACCCTGGTCTGGAAACCGCGCGAGCAGGCCGCCGCGCGCACCCCCCACGATCCGTCCAGCCTGGGCGCTGCCGTGACGTTCGGCGCGCTCTACGCCGCGGTGCTGCTCGGCACCGCGCTGGCGAAGCGCCACTTCGGCCCCGGCAGCCTCTACGGCGTCGCGGTCGTGTCCGGCCTGACCGACATGGACGCGATCACGATCTCGACGGCCCAGATGGTCCAGGCCGGGAAGGTCGAGGCCGGCACCGGCTGGCGCATGATCCTCCTGGGGTCGCTCTCGAACATGCTGGTCAAGGCCGGGACGGTCGCCGCCCTCGGAAACCGCCGGCTGGCCCTGCGCACGGCGCTGTTCTTCGGCGCATCGATCGCGGGGGGCGTGGTCGTGCTGTTGACGTGGCCCGGGCCCTGACTCACTCACCGACGCCGTCCAGCAGGCGCTTCAGCTCGCCCAGCGAGAGCCGCAGGCGGCCCTCTCGTGCGCAGACCTCCGAGTGTTTCGCCTGGCGTGCGCGGACTTCCTCCTCGGCCTTCGCGATCTCGCGCTCGCAGATCTCGCGCTGGACCCGCAGCTCGGAGAGCTCCTTCTCCAGGAGCTCCTTCTGCTGGGCCAGGTCCTCGCGGCGCGGAACCTCCTCGTGGCGGTCCGTCACGGCTCCCTCCTGCTCGTCGGTCCAGCCGGCGGAAAAGGGGTGGGGTCCGGAGCGCGGTCCGCGCGGACTTCCGCGGTTCCGACGCGCGCCGGCCGCGGCACGCGGGGCTCGCGTGCCGCGGCCGTCGGCGCGACCGCGGGTGCGGTCTCGGCCGCGCGAGGAGTGGGCGTCGGGGGCTCGCCCCGCCGCAGCGCCCTGCCGCGCAGGGGAATCACAGGCTGCCGGATCCCGAGCCGGCCGATGCCACCGCGAGCCGGTTGCGCACGTGGGTCGCCCCGCCCTCGAAGGCGTTGTCGCGGGCCACGCCGCGCTCCATCCAGCTGTCGACGGTTCCCCGCAGCGTGGCGACGCCGTCCTCCACCGTGACCTCGACGTCGTCGGAGTCCACGAAGGGGCTCCAGAAGAGCTCGTCCTCGATCTCCGCCTTCAGCACCGCGTCGTCGACGAGCGAATGCCGCTCGGAGGCGTCGTACCAGGTGATGGCGCGGTAGTACCACGGATCGACGAAGGGGTCGTAGGTCACGATGCCCGAGCCGGCACGCAGCCGGTTCACGACGTCGGTGACCCCGCGCACGCCGGACGCGAGGTCCTCGGCGCGGGCGTGCTCGTACCCGTTGGTGACGTTGCCGTCGAGGTACACGACGCCGTCGTGGACATCCACGTCGATGTCGTACCGGTCGACGTAGGGGTCGCGCAGCAAGGCGTTCTCGACGTCGCCCTCGATCGCATCGGCCGGGCGCTCCTCCTCGGGACGCACCTTCAGTTCGTTGCGCACGAACGCGACACCGACGGTACCGAGTGCGTCCTGCTTCGCGGCGCGCTTGGCCTTCAGGTTCGCCACAACGCCCCGGAGCGTGACGACGCGACCGGAGACGTCCGTGGCGACGTTGTAGGACAGCACGCGCGGGTCGACCCGCAGCGCATCCTCGACAGCGGTGCGCAGCTCCTCCGCGGAACGGATGACGTACTTGTCCCGGCGCAGGTCCTCGTCACGCGCCCAGCGCTCGACCGAGAGCCCGGACGTGTCGACGTGCGTGACGCCCGCGGTCCACGCGGTCGTTTCGGCCTGGCGCTTCTCGGCGGCGCTGCCGACGGCACCGGTCAGCGCGACACGACCGTCGTTCACGGCCACGCGTACGAGGCCGTGGTCGACGAACGCGTTCCAGCGCAGGGCCTCGCGGATCTCGGCCAGGATCTCCGCGTCCGCCCGCTCGTCCCGGGGGCTCACGCCGATCTCGTTCGTGAGCTCGCGCACGCCTTTGACGCCCTTCGCCACCGTCTCGGCCAGGCTGCGTTCCCGCCAGGACTCGACGGTGCCCCGGAGGATGGCGTGGCCGTCCAGCACCTCGACCTGGAGCTCGAAGGCATCCGCGGCGGGATCGGCCACGAGCGCGGCGTGGATGTCCTGCTCGATGGCGTCGTCCGCGCGCGGCGCGCCCGGCTGGACGTCGATGCGGTTGACCACGCTGCGCACACCCTTGACGGTCTCGGCGATGAGCGCCGCGCGTTCACGGGCCAGGAGGCTGTCGACCGAGCCGGTCAGGGTGACGACTCCGTCGTGCGTGTTCACGTCGATCGCGTCCGACGAGAACGCGGGGTCGATCAGGAACTCGCGGTCGACGACGTTCGTGATGTCCGGGTCCGGCACCTGACCGTTGCCCGGGAAGCCCGCGGACAGGGCCAGCGTGACAGCGACACAGAGGGGAACGGGGAACATCATGATCACTCTCTCTTCTTCTTCCGTGCCGGCCGCGCTCGGTGCAGCCGGCGTTCGCCCCGGTAGATGCAACGTCCGTGCCGGTCGCGGTGCGGCCCCCGCGCGCCGTCCACGGGGTGGGTCCGCGCCCCGGTCACCTCGTTTGTAGAAGTTGCACGCACGGCCGCCGTCGCCGGGCCGGGCTCCCGCGGGGTCCGACGCCCAGCGATCCGGGCGGACACCGGACATCGCCCGGCCTCCCTGCGCTCCCGTTCGTATGGGTGAGGCGGGGGGAGACCGGGGACACTGTACGCAGGGCACCATCCACACACGCGGCACCGAAAGGAGACGCCATGCGCATCGGTCTGTTCCTCGGCGACGAAGCGGTCGGGCAGGCGGCCCTGGACGCCGGGATCGCGGGGGCCTTCTCCTACCCCGGCACGCCGGCGACCGAGATCTTCGAGTACGTCCAGGAGCACGGCGCCGGCGTGGTCTCGGCGCGCTGGTCGGCCAACGAGAAGGTCGCCTACGAGGAGGCCCTGGGCATGTCCTACGCCGGGCGGCGGGCGCTCGTCTCGATGAAGCACGTGGGCCTGAACGTGGCGGCCGACCCGTTCGTCAACTCGGCCCTGACCGGGGTCAACGGGGCCCTGGTGCTCGTCGTGGCCGACGACCCCGGCATGCACTCGTCGCAGAACGAGCAGGACAGCCGCTTCTACGCGGACTTCGCCCAGGTCCCGGTGTTCGAGCCCTCCGACCAGCAGGAGGCCTACGACATGACGCGCGCGGCCTTCGACTACTCCGAGGCCGTCGGGCTGCCGGTCGTCGTGCGGGTGGTGACGCGGCTGTGCCACAGCAGGGCCAACGTCATCGTCCGCCCGCCCGAGCCGGGCGCGGGCCCGCCCCGGCCCCGCCCGAATCCCAGCGACTGGACGCTCGTGCCGGTCCACGCGCGGCGCCGCTTCCGGCACCTGCTGGACCTGCAGCGGACGCTGGTCGAGGACTCCGAGCAGTCCCCGTCGAACCGCCTGCGGCGCGCGGGCCCGCGCGGCGTGATCGCCTCCGGGCTGGCCTGCAACTACGTCCACGAGGCGCTCGCCGGTGACGACGAGGTGTCGCTGCTCGAGGTGCGGCGCTACCCGCTGCCCGTGGCGCGCGTCCGCGAGCTGGTCGACCACTGCGAGGACGTGCTGGTCGTCGAGGAGGGCTACCCGTACATCGAGCGCAAGCTGAACGGGCTGCTGGGCGTCCCGGGCAAGTCGATCCGGGGCAAGCTCACCGGCGCGCTGCCGCCCGCGGGCGAGCTGACGCCCGACGCCGTGGCCGCGGCGCTGGGCAAGCTGCCCGCCGAGCACGTCGACCCGCTGGGCGACCTGGCCGGGCGGCCGCCCCAGCTGTGCCGCGGCTGCCCGCACGCCGACAGCTTCCGCGCCATCGTCGAGGCCACCGCGAACTACGCCGAGCCGATCCTGTTCAGCGACATCGGCTGCTACACGCTCGGCGTCCTGCCCCCCTACCGCGCGGTCCACGCGACGGTCGACATGGGCGCCTCGATCGCCATGGCCCACGGGGCCGCCCGGGCCGGCGCGCGCCCGGTCGTCTGCACGATCGGGGACTCGACCTTCGGCCACTCCGGCATGACCGCGCTGCTCGGGGCCGCGCAGGCCGACGCCGACATGACGGTGTTCGTGCTGGACAACGCGACCGTGGCCATGACCGGGACGCAGGACTCGATGACGACCGGGGAGGAGCTGATGCGGGTCCTGCGCGGCCTGGGCGTCGACCCCGACCACCTGCGCGTCATCGATCCGCACCCCAAGCGCCACGCCGAGAACGTCGAGACCGTGCGGCGCGAGATCGAGCACCACGGCCTCAGCGTGATCGTCGCCCGGCGCGCGTGCATCCACCTGAAGCGCAAGGAGCGCGACCGGGCCCCCTCCATCCCTGCGACCGTCGGCGCCGCCGCTCCCTCCGGCGCGGCCACCCCGGCGGAGAACGGAAGCCAGCCGTGAAGCAAGACCTGATCCTCGCCGGCGTCGGCGGCCAGGGCATCCTCACGATCGCCCAGGCCATCTCGGCCTGCTGCCTGAAGCGCGGCCTGCACGTGAAGCAGGCCGAGGTCCACGGGATGAGCCAGCGCGGAGGGCAGGTGCAGTCCCACCTGCGGATCTCCGACGAGCCCGTCCACAGCGACCTGATCCCCCAGGGCCGGGCGGACCTGCTGATCGCGGTCGAGCCGCTGGAGGCGCTGCGCTACCTGCAGTTCCTGGCCCCCGGCGGCGCCGCCGTGGTCAGCCAGAACCCCTTCGTCAACATCGGCAACTACCCGCAGGTCGAGTCGCTGCTCGCGCGGGTGGGCGAGCTGCCCCGGCACGTGCTGCTCGACGCCGACCGCCTGGCGCGCGCGGCGGGCTCCGGCAGGTCGACGAACATCGCCGTGCTCGGCGCCGCCTCGCTGTTCCTCGAGCTGGAGCCGGGCGAGCTCGAGGACGCCGTCGCCGGGATGTTCGCCGCCAAGGGCGACAAGGTGGTCGAGGTGAACCGCCGGGCCTTCCGGTTCGGCCGCAACGCCGCGCGCGCCTACCTGGACGCGCTCGAGCGCGGCGGCACGTCGACGTCCGCGCGGCACTGGATCGAGACCCTCGAGCCCGAGCACCTGGCCGAGTACGAGCGCCCCGACGCGCCGGTGCTGGAGCTCGGCGCGCTCGAGGACCGCCTGTCGGGCGCGGAGGTCCACGCCGTCGAGGACACGCTGGCGCGCATCGCCGAGGAGGGCCGCGCGCAGATCCTCGAGCACGAGGTCTACCAGATCGTGCAGCTCGTCGGGGCCATCTCGCCCCCGCACCACGTCTTCCTGCGCCCCGACGAGCTGCTGTCCGAGGAGGCGCTCGCGCAGTTCCCCGGCGACCAGGTCGTGCTGAAGATCGTCTCGCCCGACATCCCGCACAAGACCGAGGCGCGCGGCATCGCCTTCGTCCACAAGGACCCCGCCACCGTGCGCGCGGAGGTCGACCGCCTGATCGCGCGGCACCGCCGCACGGCCGACGTCCGCGGCGTGCTCGTCGTCGAGCACGTCGAGCGCGTGCGCCCGGGCTTCGGCAACGAGCTCTTCGTCGGCATCCGCGCCACGCGCGAGTTCGGCCCCGTGCTGGCCGCGGGCCTGGGCGGCATCGACACCGAGTACCTGGCGGACCGGCTGAAGCCCGGCCTCGCCGTGGCCAAGGTCGCCGCGATGGACACGTCCGCCGAGGAGTTCCTGGAGCTCTTCTCGCACACCGCGGCCTACGAGATCCTCGCCGGCCGCGCGCGCGGCCGGCGCCGCATCGTCTCCGACGGCGAGCTGCTGCGCTGCTTCCGCGCGTTCCTGCTGCTCGCCCGCAGGTTCTGCGTCGACCGCGGCGCCGACGGCCCCGACGTGGCCGAGCTCGAGGTCAACCCGTTCGCCTTCCGGCGCCAGTCCCTCGTGCCGCTCGACGGCCGCGGCCAGCTCGCGCGCGCCGCCCGGCCCCTGCCGGCGCGTCCGCCGGAGAAGGTCGAGCGCCTGCTCGCGCCGCGCTCGCTCGCGATCCTGGGCGTGTCGTCGGAACCCCGGGGCTTCGGCCGCGTGATCCTGCAGAACGTGCTCGACTGCGGCTTCCCGCGCGAGCGCCTGCACGTCGTCAAGCCCGGCACGGACGAGGTGCTCGGCGTGCCCTGCGTGCCGAGCCTCGCGGACCTGCCCGGGACGATCGACCTGCTGGTGCTGGTCGCCGGCGCGCCCCAGCTGCCGGCCCTGGTCGAGGACGTCGTCCGCTGCGGCAAGGTCTCGTCCGTCATCCTGATCGCCGGCGGCGCCGGCGAGATCGAGGGCAGCGGGGACATCGCCGAGCGCGTGCGCGGCGCCATCGCCGCCGGCCGCGAGCACGAGGACGGGGGCCCGGTCTTCCTGGGCCCCAACAGCCTGGGCGTGCTGTCGAAGCCCGGTCGCTACGACACGCTGTTCATCCCGCAGGAGAAGGTCGACAAGGGCTGGCACCGGCCGGCCCGGCGTGTGGCCCTCGTCAGCCAGAGCGGCGCGTTCATCGTCAGCCGCCTGAGCAACCTCGAGCGGCTCGACCCGGCCTTCGCGGTCTCGATCGGCAACCAGATCGACCTGACGCCCTCCGACCTGGTCGCCGCCCTGGGCCGCCGGGACGACGTGGACGTGGTCGGCGTGTACGCCGAGGGCTTCGCCGACCTGGACGGGCTGGCGTTCCTGCGGGCGGTCGCCGACCTCCGCGCCCGCGGCGTGGACGTCGTGTTCTACAAGGCCGGCCGGACCGCCCCGGGCCGTAGCGCCGCCGCGGGCCACACGGCCTCGGTGGCCGGTGACTACGACGTGTGCCGGGCCGCCGCCGGCCAGGCGGGCGCGCTGGTCGCGGAGACCTTCGCGGAGTTCGAGCAGCTGCTCGAGCTGTGCACCCTGCTGCACGACCGCCGCGTGTCCGGCGACCGCGTCGGCGTGGTGTCGAACGCCGGCTACGAGACCGTCGGCGCGGCCGACGCGATCGAGGGCCCGCGCCACCGCGTGCGGATGGCGACCTTCACCGCGCAGGACCGCGACCGCCTCGCCCGCCGGCTGGCGGAGCACGGCCTGCAGGGCCTCGTCAACGCGCGCAACCCGCTCGACCTGACCCCCCAGGCCGACGAGGACGCCTACGAGGCCGCCATCCGTACGCAGCTCGAGAGCGACGCCGTCGACGCCCTCGTCGTCGGCGTGGTCCCCCTGACGCCGCGCCTGCTCACCACCCCCGACGAGATCGACGACCCGCGCTCCCTCGCGCACCGCCTCCCGTCCCTCGTCGCGTCGACCGAAAAGCCCGTCGTGGCCGTGGTCGACTCCGGCCCCCGCTACGACCCCCTCGCCCACGCCCTCCGCGCCGGCGACGTCCCGGTCTTCCGCTCGGCCGACCAGGCCCTCCGCTCGCTCGGCCGCTACCTCGGCCACCGGCTGGCGTCCGCGCCAGCCCCCGCACCGGAGCCCGCCGCCGAGCCCGAGCTGGCCGCAGCGACTCCGTGACCCCGCCGGTTCACCGCACGTCCCAGGTCCGGCGCGACGGGAACGGGCCGAAGCCGGCGAGGTCGGCGTCGGGGATGCCGTAGCCGCGGACGAAGAGGGGGTCGTGCGTGCCGGTGGCGAGGAAGCCGCTGGCGGTCTCGATCAGGCGCGTGCGCATCTGGCCCGGGGACCAGGTCGGGTAGGCCTGGCTCAGGCAGGCGACCACGCACGCGACCAGCGGCGTGGCGAACGAGGTGCCGCCCGTGTCGGTCGTGCAGTCGACGTCCTGGTGCGCACAGATCGTCATGGCCAGGACGCCGCGGGCCAGGAGCTCGGGCTTCACGCGGCCGTCCGCGGTGGGCCCGTCCGAGGAGAAGCTCGTGATGTCACCGGCCGGATCGACCGCGCCGCAGGTGACGACGTCGAAGGCGTCGGCCGGCGCGATCAGCGAAGAGGTCGCGGGGTCGGCGTCGTTGCCGTCGTTCCCGGCCGCCGTGCAGCAGTGCAGGCCGTTGGCCGTGGCGACGTTCACGGCGATCGTCGTCACCGCCGTCAGGCCGTCGAGCTGGCCCTGCGTGTACCAGTCGATGTACCCGAGCGACGAGCTCGCCACGTCCCCACCGTTCGCCTCGATGAACTGCAGGCCGGCGACGTAGAAGTCCTCCTCCTGCGCGTACTCGCTCGTCACGTCCTCGGTCTTGACCAGGATGAAGGAGGCGTCGAACGCGCCCCCGACGAGCTCGCCGGGCAGGTAGGCGGCCAGCGTGCCCAGGACCATCGTGCCGTGGTTGTGCTGGGCGACCGGGTCGCCGGGCTCGAAGCCCGTGAAGCCGTCGTCGTCCAGGAAGTCGTACTCGGCGAGCACGTCGATCCCATGGCCGGGCCACTGGAAGGCCTCGTGGCCACGGTGGAACCCGGTGTCGAGCAGCCCGACGACCACGCCGGACCCGGTGAAGCCGCGGCCGTGCACGGCGGGCAGGTTCAGCTGCTCCAGCTGCGACGCCATGATCCCGTAGAACGCCGGGTCGAACGCGGCGAACTCCTGGTCGGGGACGGCTCGGGCGGGCCGGTCCACCGCGTCGATCAGCACCCCGCGCCGCACGGGCTCGACGCGGTCCACGCAGGGCAGTCGGGCCACCGCGCGGAGCTGCTGCAGGTCCCCGCGCACGCTGACGGCGTTCAGCCAGGAGCTCTCCACCGACAGGGCCACGCCCGTGGCCAGCACGGCGTCGACGTACGGGCCGTGCACGGGCACGTCGCGCTCGTCGACCAGGCCCGGCGCCGTGCGCCGCAGCCGCCGGCGCTCGAGCGCGCGCGGGCGGAGCGCGCCGCGGGCGGCGGCGAGGGACTCCTGCGCGTCGGCGGGCCCCTTGTCCACGAGGAAGACCCACGCCTTCGAGGGCCCGCGCTCCACCAGCAGCCGCTCCATGTGCGGGTGCAGGCCGCGCGGCCGCGGCGCGTGGGCCTGCGGGGCGATCGCGCCGCCCCCCAGCGGTCCCAGAACGACGAGCCAGGCGACGGCCAGCCTCACGGTGTTCATGTCGGATCTCCCGCTCTCGAGGTGCGACGATCAGTGTAGGGCGATCCGCTCCAGCGGGGAGCAGGATCCCCGAGCCCGGGAAGCGAAGGATGGCCGCTGGGCGGGCGAAGCTCGAAGGCAGGTCGCGGCGCCTGGACGGGCCGAGGCGGCTCCGCCGCAAGGCCCTGCGAGTGGACGGGTTGGGCGCGGGTCGCAAGCTGCCTCCGGGGGACGCGCCCGAGCGGGGGCCGGCGGTTGCATGCTGGTGCCGCGCGGGGCGGGCCCGCGCGTCGAGGAGGTAGAGCATGCTGAAGCCGATCGAGGGGCTGGGGGCGGACGTCGTCGCGTTCGAGGCCGTGGGTGTCGTGACGGCGGAGGACTACGCGGAGCACCTGGTGCCCGCCGTCGAGGGGGTGCTCGAGCAGGGGCTGGAGCCGCGCCTGCTCTACGTGCTGGGTCCGGAGTTCGAGCGCTTCGAGCTCGGCGCGCTGCTCGCCGACGCGAAGGTCGGGCTCGGCCACCTGACGGACTTCGCGCGCATCGCCGTCGTCACCGACCACGAGTGGGTGGCGCGCACCGCCAGTGGGTTCGGGGTGCTGATCCCCTGCCCCGTGCACGTCTTCGGGAGCGCCGAGCTCGAGGAGGCCAGGGCCTGGATCTCGCGGCGCGTGGACGACGGCCTCGAGCTCTCGATCGAGGTCGTGAACCGCGCGGCCGTCGTCCACGTGCGGCTGCGCGGGTCGCTGAACGCGGGCGCCGAGGAGAAGCTCGTCCGCGCCGCGCGCGAGGGCGTGAGCGACGCGGAGGAGGTCCGCGTGCTGGTCGAGGCCGTCGACTTCCACGGCTGGCGCGACGTGCGCGCCCTGTGGCAGCACGTGCGCTTCGTCGGCGGCATGCGCTCGCGGATCCGGCGCGTCGCGATCGTGGGCGACGCGACCTGGCAGCGCCGCCTGGTCGCCACGGCCCGCCACGTCCTGCGCGTCGACGCCCGCTTCTTCCCCGAGGAGCAGCTCGCCCGCGCCCGCGAGTGGATCGGGGTCGACGAACCGGCCGACTGACCGCGCGCCGGGGCCGGGCGAGGGCAGACGAGCCCTCCGCGCGCGAGTCGAGTCCCGACGTCGTCCGCGGAGCGCGACGCCGCTCCGGGGATCAGCGCTCCCGGCCCCCCCGGCGAACCGGTGCGCCCCCGCCGCCGCGCAGCCGCCTCGCCACGGTGTAGACCGCCGACACCAGGACCCAGGCCGGGAGGACGACGAACGCGAAGAGGAACAGGAACGGCTCGTCCCCGCCCGGTCCGAACGCGTCCTGGAACAGCGCGTAGACCACGTTGTGGAGGACGACGGCGGCGACCCACGCCGCGACGAAGGCGAGCGCCTTCCGGCGCGTGAGCAGGAGCCAGCGGTCGGCGCGGGTCGGTGCTTCTGCCATCGGGGCGCTCCTCGTGCACACGGGGTCCACGGCCGCGGGGCGCGGAAGCGAGGGTCGTTCCCGAACGTACCACCGGCGCGAGGCACCGACGCCGACCGTTCCCGTCCGGACCGCGGGGCGAGGCTCCGACAGGTGCGGCACGCTCGATCAGCCGCAGGTCGCACGGAGTGCGTACGGGGTTGCCCGGAACACTCGCCCCGATCCGAGTGGCCGTGCCACCAGGGGGAATCGCGCGTCCCGGGTTTCGCGTGAACGCCGTCGCGCGCAGAATGACCGAGGAAGCGGGTACCCGGAGGATCGATGCAAGGAGGAGGTAGCGATCATGCTCCACCAGTCCACGCGGTTGCGCGCGTGCGCGGCCGCGCTCGTGCTCTTGCTGAGCTCGTGCGCCGAGGACGCCGAGGTCCAGGGAGGTTCGCAGGAGGAAACACCGCCGGCGGAGGAGCAGCGTGAGCCGCCGCGCGACGCGCAGGAGCTCGTCGCCTTGCCGGTCGTTCCCCGGGAGGACGCCGCGGACGGAGCGCTCACCGTGGAGGCGATCTGCCACCCGAGCAAGCCGCGGACGGGCCTGCTCGTGCTGTCCTGGGTCGCCGAGCGGGACCAGGTCGCGCGCCAGCGGCTGGACGTGACGACGTTCAAGAACGGGTTCGAGCAGAGCGTGTTCACCAGCGTCTGGCCGGTGCTGGAGGACAAGGGCAGCCGCTGGCTCGCCGCGCGCGAGGTCCCGGACCGGGCCGACCTGCGCGCCCTGGAGCTCCCGGTCGCCTCCGCGGAGCTGGACGAGGGCGAGGGACGCTGCGTGCTGCGGCTGGAGACCCGCGCCCCGGGGATCACGTACTTCCTGCGCCTCAGCGCGCTCGACGAGGAGCGGTGGTCGGCGTACCCGATCGTCTCGGCCACCGCGCCGATCTGCCCGGCCGACATGAAGGAGTGACGGCGGACGCGCCGCGCGGAGCGGCGCGCCCCCGGACAACGAGGAGGAGGAGAGGCATGAACAGGTCGTTTCGCACGATCGCGGCAGCGGTGACCCTGGGACTCTCGCTCGCGGTGCCCGCCGCGGCCGCGCAGGTCGACGTCACCGTCACGGAGATCAACCCCACCCAGTCGACGCTGGACCCGACCGACCCCGACGGCGCCACCGGCGGCCGCGTGAACGGCATCGGCGTCGCCTCGGACGGGCAGACGATGTACGCGGCGAGCGAGTGGGGAGGGCTCTTCAAGAGCACGGACGCGGGCCAGAACTGGTTCCCCCTGGAGGCGCACCTGCCGGTCGCGTGCTGGGACGTCGAGGTGGACCCGCGCGACCCCGACCGGGTGATCGCGACGTCGTTCTACGACGGGAGGGTCAACAGCCTGGCGGGCATCAACGTCAGCACCGACGGTGGCGAGACGTGGATCCATCCCGCCACGGCCACGGCGCCCGATGGCTCCTACACGAGCGCGGTGCGCCGGAGTGAGCCCTCCGCCTACGGGATCGCCTTCGACCCGGACGACCCGGACAGCGTCTACGTGGGGACCAACACCGGCCTGGCGGTCAGCCGGGACGCGGGGGTCACGTGGGAGTGGATCGACCCGACGCCGGGCACGATCGCGGACGAGGTGTGGGACGTCGTCGTCCACGACGACGGGATCGTGGACCTGGTCGGCGCCGACGGTCACCAGCGGTCGGCCGACGGCGGCACGACGTGGACCACGGCCACCGGACTCGGGCTGCCCAGCGGCGTCGGCTCGATCGCGGTCTCGCCGGACGAGCCCTACGTCCTGTTCGCGGTCGTCGGGACGACCCTGTTCGAGTCGGACGACGGCGGTCAGTCCTGGCCGTTCACGATGACGAACCCGTCGCCCCAGGGGCGCATTCCGTTCGTCGAGACCAACCAGCGCACGGGCGCCACGTTCGACCTGTGGTTCGGCGACGTGGGGCTCCACCGGGTCGCCTGCACGACCCCCGGCCCCGCGGCTCCAGGCGGTGCCCGCCGCGCGCCGCAGAACGGCTGGTCGGCGTCGTTCACGCGCCAGGCGGGCGGGCACGACGACTGCGCCGCGATCGCATTCCAGCCGGGGGTCGCGACCGACGCTTGCCCGATCCTCTTCTCCTGCGACGGCGGCGTCTACGTGAACACGATCGCTTCGTCGCCGGCGTGCCACAGCCCCGCCTGGGAGCAGCCCGCGGCGACGCCGCGCGGACTGTGGCTCTTCGGGATGGACGGCGCGCACCGGAACGGCCTCTCGAACGAGGACCTGTACATGGGCGCGCAGGACAACGGCCTGTTCGCGACCACCGACGCGGGGTCCTCGAGCCCCACGTGGTCCAACCTGGGCTGCTGCGACGGCTTCGACTTCGTCGCGGACGCGACGCGGGCCGTGTTCACGCAGTGCTGCTGGTCCCCCCCACCCGCGAACCGGCTCTTCGTGGGCCCCGCGGGACTGGCGAGCTTCAACCCGATCCCGCCCGCGCAGCACCCGCCCGGGAACCTCCCCGGCTTCACGGCGATCGACGTCGTCGACCAGTACGGCGCGGGCGCCTACGTCGCGGTGACGACGCAGGGCGTCTTCCAGACCCCGAACATCGCCGCGAACCCGATCCAGTGGAACCCGCTCGGCGGGAACGCCTGGCCGGGGAACGCGTTCACCCGCAAGGGCGTCAAGGCGGCCGTCGACGGCGGGATTCCCACGTTCTACCTGCAGGTGGGCAACGGCGACGCGCGCAGCGCGGACCAGCTGTGGCGCTTCGACGGGCTGGCCCAGACGGGGACCTGGACGCAGGTTCAGCCCCCCGGCGGCACGGGCGGCTTCAACATCTTCGACGTCGACCCCGGCGACCCCGAGCGGCTGTTCGCCTGCCACCTGCAGCCCGGCGCGGACCCCGCCATGTTGCTCTCGGAGGACGGCGGCACCACCTGGACGCCGCTGCCCGGCCTCGACGTGGCGATGACCGGGGCCGGCGCGTTCCGGTACACGAACAGCCGTGGGCCCACCGACTTCACGGGCTTCGGGGGGTATCCCCAGCCGACACTCGTCGCGATGGACCCCGGCGACCCCGACACGCTGGTGGCCGGGGCCGCCGACGCGGGCGTGTTCCTCTCGCTGGACCGGGGCGAGACCTGGCGCGTGATGACCGACTCGCTGAACCCGCCCTGCGTCCACCCCGACCGTCCCCGCGTCCCGCGCCCGCGGTTCGCGTACTTCGACCCCGAGGGCCCCCTGTCGATCCTGGGCGGCCGCAGCTTCGACGTCTACGTGGGCACGCAGGGCCGGGGGGCCTGGCGATTCCGCATCGCCGTCCCGGTGAACCCGCGCGGCATCTGCCAGCTGTTCCCCCAGCTGTGCCGCGAGCCCGAGCTCGAGCGCGGCCTGATCGTGCTGGACTGCCTGGATGCCCCGGGCTGCATCGTCCTCGACGACCTGCCCCGGAACTGCCTCGTCAAGTTCGACTGCCCCGGCTGCGGCCCGAACGAGCTGTGTCCGCCGTGGCACCACCTCTATCTCGACGAGCTCGAGTGGGACGTCTGGCAGGTGGGTCTGTTCACCCGCGACGGGGATCCGGCGGCCTACGAGATCTACAAGGTGGCCACGGGCATCGTCGTGAGCTTCCGACCGGAGAAGGAGCTGTTCCGCGAGGGCGAGATCGGCGACTACTTCCTGGCCTTCCAGCTCCGCCCCGACGCGAAACCCGCGCGGTACCGCGTGGGGGCCCGCCTCGAGGTCTCGGAGCGCCCCTTCGACCCCAAGCTCGGCGAGCCCATCGAGGCGGGGGCCTCGCGGTAGCCGCAGGGCACGCTCCACGACGAGGCCGGGAGCGGCTCGAGCGAGTCGAGGCCAGGCCAGGCGCCCTCCGCGAAGCAAGTCCGGACGGAGCTGCGCTCGACGCGACCGCGTCCCGCAACCGGTGGGCCGCCGCCCGCTCGGCCACGGGACCAGTCTACGCACTCCGCCGAGGCGGGGGCCGCCCACGTGCTTACGGAGCGCGGGGAGGGGTCCGCGTACCTTGGGCGTAGGGTCCTGCGCACCGGTGCGTGTGCCCCGGCCGTCCGGCCGCGGAGGTCGGGCGGGGGCGAGGCCGCGGCGCGGGCCCCCGAGGGCAGCGCTCATGGAGATCCGGTTCCACGGTCGGGGAGGCCAGGGCGGCGTCACGTGCGCCAAGATCATCGCCTCGGCGTACGCGCGGCTCGGGCGTCGCGTCCAGGCGTTCGGCGACTACGCCGGCGAGCGGTCCGGCGCGCCGGTGAGGGCCTACACGCGCGTCAGCGACGAGGAGATCACCAACCGCAACAAGGTCTACCACCCCGACCACCTCGTCGTCCTCGACCCGCACCTGCTGGGCGGCGACACCGTCGCGGGGCTGCGTCCGGGCGGGACGCTGCTGCTCAACACGCCCCACGACCTCGACCACTACGACGGGAGGTACACGGGGTTCCGCCTCGCCACCGTGGACGCCAGCGCGATCGCCCGCCGCCACGGGATCGGCACGCGCACGGTGGTGATCGTCAACACGACCCTCGCCGGCGCCTTCGCGCGCGTGCACGGCATCCCGCTCGAGGTGCTCGAGGAGACCTACCGCACGCTCGGGCTGTCGAGCAACTTCGCCGCCGCGCGCGAGGCCCACGACGCGGTGGGCGTGCGCGAGGCGAGCGCCGCGCCGCCGGACGGGCCGGACCCCGCTCCGGTCGCCGGCAACGGGGCGGCGGCGCACGCGCCGGTCGAGCCCCTGACCGAGCACCGCGTCGGCCCCCCGACCGGCCTGCACACGGGCAGCTGGAGCTCCCAGCGCCCGCACTACGTCGAGCACCTCGCGCCGTGCAACGCCTGGTGCCCCGCCGGCAACGACGTCGTCGGGTTCGTCCAGGCGCTGGCTCGCGACGGCGAGGAGGCGGCGGCCGGGATCCTGCGCACGACCACGCCCCTGCCGGCGGTCTGCGGCCGGGTCTGCCCGGCGCCGTGCATGGAGGGCTGCAACCGGGCGGAGGTCGACGGCGCGGTCCACATCCGCGGGCTCGAGCGCTGGATCGCCGACCGCGTGCCGGTGCGGAACGAGCCCGCCTCCCCCGCGCCGGACGCGCGCTCGGTCGCGATCGTCGGCGGCGGCCCGGCCGGGCTGGCCGCGGCGCACGCGCTGGCCATCGCCGGGCACCGCGCGACCGTCCTGGACGGCGAGCGCGAGCTCGGCGGCGTGCTGACGACCGGCATCCCCGCCTACCGGCTCCCGCGCGAGGTCGTCCGCCGCGAGGTGGACGGCGTGCTCGCGCTGGGCGTCGAGGCGCGCACCGGCCAGCGCGTCGACGCCGCGCGGCTGATCCAGCTGACGCGCGAGTTCGACGGCGTGATCCTCGCCACCGGACTGCAGCGGCCACGCCCGCTCGACGCGCCGGGCGTGGAGCTCCAGGGCGTCGAGCAGGGCCTCGTCTTCCTGCACTGCGTCAACTCCGGCGGCGGCGCCGCGCTCCAGGGACACGTCGTCGTCCTGGGGGGCGGCAACACCGCGGTCGACTGCGCCCGCAGCGCGCTGCGCGCCGGGGCCGAGCGCGTGACGCTCGCGTACCGGCGCACCCGCGCCGAGATGCCCGCCATCCGCGAGGAGGTCGAGGAGGCCCTCGCCGAGGGCGTCGACCTGCGGCTCCTGCGGCAGCCCGTCGCCCTGTACGGCGAGGGGCGCGTGCGCTCGATCGAGCTGGCCGAGGTCGAGCTGGGCGAGCCCGACGACACCGGGCGGCGCCGCCCGCACGTCACCGACCTCACCGAGTCCTTCCCGTGCGACGCGGTGCTGCTCGCGCTCGGGCAGTCCGCCGACTCCTCGCTGCTGCCCGCGGGCTGGACGCTCGAGGGGCAGCGCGTCCACGCGGACGGGCAGCCGCTCGCCGTCGTCGCCGCGGGCGACCTCGCCACCGGCGACGGCACCGTCGCGCACGCGATCGGCAACGGCCGGCGCGCCGCGGGGCTCGTGCTGCGCGCCCTCGGCGTGGACGCCGAGGTCTTCGAGCGCCCCGACCGCGCGCGCGCCGTGCCGGTCACCGACGTCCGCGTCGACCACTTCGTGCCCGCCCCGCCGGCCCGCGAGCGCATGCTGTCCGGGGCGCCGCGCGCGGGGGGCTTCGAGGAGGTCCACCTCGGCCTCGAGGGCGCCCTCGAGGCGCACCGCTGCTTCTCGTGCGGCCACTGCACGCAGTGCGACACGTGCCTCGTGTACTGCCCCGAGGGGATCGTGCGGCGCGCCGAGGACGACTACCAGGTCGACTACTCGTACTGCAAGGGCTGCGGGATCTGCGTCCAGGAGTGCCCGCGCAGCGCCATGGAGATGAGCACACCATGACCGTCGAGCTGCTCAGTGCCAACCA
>JAUIDW010000442.1 GCA_030428395.1 bacterium
TGGCGACGCGGCCGACGCGCGGCTCGGTGCGCCGGCGGCTGGACGCCAAGCGGCGGCGCTCGGAGGCGAAGCGCCTGCGCCGCGAGCCGCCGCGCGAGTGACGCGCGCTACACTCCCCGCGTGCGACCCCGCGACGACCCCTCCCGCGCCGACACCCCCCGGCGCGCCCCCGCGGCGCTCGCCGCCGCCGCCGTGCTCTGCGTGGCCGGCGCCTGCGCGCGGGAGGCGCCCGCCGAGCCGCCGCCGCGCTGGAACGTGCTGCTCGTGTCGCTCGACACGTGCCGGGCCGACCGGCTGTCGTGCTACGGGCACCCGCGCGCGACGCCCGCCGTCGACCGGCTGGCGCGCGAGGGCGTGCTGTTCCGCGACTGCGTGGCGCAGAGCACGATCACCGCGCCGAGCCACCTCAGCATCCTGACCGGCCAGCACGTCGCGCGGCACGGCCTGGGCCGCAACCTGCCGTTCCCGCGGCCGCCCTACACGCTGGCCACGGTGCTGGGCGAGGCCGGCTGGGAGACCGCCGCCTTCACGGGCCACGGCCCGCTGCAGGCGAGCTCGATCGACGTGCTCGGGTTCGGCACCGTCGAGAGCTGGGTCGGCCCCCCGCGCGCGCCGCTGTCGCGCGACCTCGACGAGGTGCTGCCCGGCGCCGTGCGCTGGCTCGACGAGCGCGGCGACGCGCCGTTCTTCCTGTTCGTGCACGCCTTCGACCCGCACTGCCCGTACTGGCCCGACGAGCGCTTCCGCGAGCCGGCCGCCGCGTGGTACGAGGGCCCGCTGGACCCGCGCGCGATGTGCGGGCCGGACTTCGCGCCGCTGCTCGCCGACGGCACCTTCGGCCCCGACGAGAAGCGGCTCGTGTCCGACCTGTACGACGCCGAGGTCGCGGCGGCGGACGCGGCCCTGGGTCGCTTCCTGGTCGAGCTGGACCGCCGCAGCCTGCTCGCCGACACCCTGGTGGTCTTCACCAGCGACCACGGCGAGGTGCTGGGCGACCACGGGCGGCTGGGCCACGGGCGCATGTACGAGGAGGAGCTGCGCGTGCCCCTCGTCCTGCGCTTCCCCGGCGGCCGCCCTGTCGGCGTCGTGGAGGCGCCCGTCCAGCACGTCGACCTCGTGCCGACCGTGCTGTCCGCCCTGGGCCTCGCGGTCCCCGACGGCGTACAGGGCGTCGACCTGATGCCGCTGGTCCGCGGCGAGGCCGGCGCGGTGCCCGCCGACCGCCTGCGCGTCTCGCGCACCGCCGACCTGGTCGGCGTGCGCGGCGGCGGCGGCGAGAAGGCGGTGTTCGAGCTGGTCGACGGCGAGCCCACGGCCGGGCGCCTCTTCGACCTCGCGCGCGACCCCGGCGAGCTCGACGACCTGTCCGCGACGCCCGCCGGGCGCGGCGCGTACGACCGGCTGCTCGCCCGCTGGCGCGACTGGAAGGCCGCCACCGCCGAGGCCGACGCGCGCTGGCGCGGCCGGCCGCGCGACGCCGCGCCCGACGCCGAGATGCTCCAGGCCCTGGGCTACGCCGGCGACGGCGGCGTGGACGGGGAGGACTAGCGCGTGCGCGATCCCCTGGCGGTCGCGGCCGCCCTGGCGCTGTTCGTCGCCCTCAGCGAGTGGCTGGCGCGCCACACCGCCGCGCGGCACCTGGGCTCCGCGCTGCTCGTGATCGTGGTCACCGCCGTGGCCGCGAACCTGGGCCTCGTGCCGACCGTGGGCGAGGGCTCGCCGGTGTACGACGGCGTGTTCGCCTACCTGGCGCCGCTCGGCATCTTCTGGCTGCTGCTCCAGGTCAACCTCAAGAACCTGCGGCGCGCCGGCGGAGCGATGCTCGTCCTGTTCGCCCTCGGCGCGGCGGGGACCACGATCGGCGTCGCCGCGGGCCTCTGGGTCGCCGGCGGCGCCGACGCCTTCGGCGAGCTGTCGTTCGCCCTGGGCGGCATGTTCGTCGGCACCTACGTGGGCGGCAGCGCCAACTTCAACGCCATCGCGCTCGAGTACGGCGTGGCCGAGGACGGCGTGCTGTTCGCCGGCGCGAGCGTCGTCGACAGCGCGCTGACCACCGCGTGGATGGCGGCGACGGTCGCGCTCCCGCGCCTGCTCGCGCCGCGCTGGCCCGCGCCCGTCCGGACCGCGGAACGATCTCTGCCCGGACCGGACGGGGCCCGGGGCTCCGCGCGCGGCGACCCGCAGGCGTCCGCCGCGGCCCACGACCGGCGCAACACCAGCCCGGCCGAGCTCGCGCTGCTGCTGGCGCTCGGGGCCGCCGCCGTCCACGGCTCGGAGCTGGCCGCGGCCGCCTGCGCCGAGCTGGGCCTGCGCATCCCCGCGACGCTTTTCCTGACGACGCTCGCGCTCGTGCTGGCCCAGGTGCCCGCGGTCGCCCGCCTGGGCGGCGCGCACCTGCTCGGCATGACCGCGGTGCTCGTGTTCCTGGCGGTGATCGGCGCGCTGTGCGACCTCTCCGCCCTGCGCGGCGTGGGCGAGCTGGGCACGCGTCTGTTCGCCCTGGCCGGCGTCGCCGTCGCCGTGCACGGCACGGTCGTGTTCCTGGGCGCGCGCCTGCTGCGCCTGGACCCCTTCGCGGCGGCGGTCGCCTCCCAGGCGAACGTCGGCGGCGCCACCTCGGCCCTGGCCCTCGCGCGCAGCCTGGGGCGGCCCGACCTGGTGCTGCCCGGGATCCTGGTCGGCTCCCTGGGGCAGGTCGTGGGCAACTACCTGGGCTTCGGCCTGGCCGAGTGGCTGCGGTAGGGCGGCGGGCTCGACCGGAGTGCGCCCGCACCGGCCCCGCCGGACACGGTCGGGTCCACCGGGCCCTCCGGGGCCGCCCGGGCCGCCCGGGGCGCAAGGGGCTCCGAGGTCGCGGGGCGGGGGCAGAGATCGCGATCCCGCGCTAACGGGCCCCGGGCGGGCGCGTCGAGGGCGGGCGACCCAGGAGGTTCCCATGATCGCGCTCGCCGCCGTCGTCTCGTTCTCGCTGTCCGTTCCCTCGGCTCCGGTCCGCCCGCTGGCGTGCTCCGGGCCGCTGGTTGCCGGGCACGCCGCGCTTCCGGCCCCGAGGGCCGGCAGCGCGGCGTGGGACGGCCGCCGCCGCGTGGTCCACGAGTGGGGGACCTTCACCGCCGTGCTGGGCTCGGACGGCGTGGCCCTGGACGGTCTGCTGCACGAGGACGGCTCGCTGCCGCCCTTCGTGCTGGACGCCGCGGACGCCTTCGCGCTGACGGCCGCGAGCCCGAAGATGGAGACGCCGGTCGTCTACCTCTACGCGCCCGACGCGTGGCACGTCCGCGTGCGGGCGGAGTTCCCGCGCGGCGCCGTGACGCAGTGGTACCCGCCTGCCTCGTCGGCCAACGGGCGCGCGTTCGACTGGGGCGCGCTGGCGGACGGCGCGCCGGAGGCCGCCGAGCGGCCCCCGCTGCCGCTGCGCGGCGGGTCGATCGAGTGGGGGCGCGCGGCCGAGCTGTGCGCGCTCGCCCCCGGCGCGGCCGTCGAGCTGCCGCCGGTCGCGGCGGTCGACCCGTGGCGCTTCGCGCGCGAGGTCGCCGCCAACGCCCTCGAG
>JAUIDW010000054.1 GCA_030428395.1 bacterium
GCGGGCCGGCGGCGGCGCGGCGCCTCGAGTGCGCTGGCGAGTACGCTGGCGCGATGCTCCGCGCGCCGCTCCCGCTCCTCGTCCTCGTCGCCGTGGCCTGCGCCGCGCCGTCCGCGCCGCAGCCCGAGCCGCTCCCGCGGCGCCCGAACGTGATCCTCGTGCTGGCGGACGACCTCGGCTACGGCGAGCTGGGGTGCTACGGCCAGGAGAAGATCCGCACGCCGCACCTCGACGGCCTCGCGGCGCAGGGGCTGCGCTTCACGCAGGCGTACTCCGGCGCGCCCGTGTGCGCGCCGGCGCGGTGCGTGCTGCTGACGGGCTGGAGCTCGCCGCGCGCGCAGGTCCGCGGGAACAAGGAGGTGCGGCCGGAGGGCCAGCACCCGCTCGCGCCCGGGACGCGCACCGTCGCCCACGCGCTGCGCGACGCGGGCTACGCCACCGGCGCGGTGGGCAAGTGGGGCCTGGGCCCGCCCGGGTCCAGCGGCGACCCGAACGCCATGGGGTTCGACCGCTTCCACGGCTACAACTGCCAGCGCGAGGCGCACTCGTACTTCCCCGACCACCTGTGGCGCGACGGCGAGCGGGTCGAGCTGAACGACGGCGTGCGCGTCCCGGGCCACGCGCGCCTCGCCGAGGGCGAGCGCGACTTCGAGCGCTTCCGCGGCCGCGACTACGCCCCCGACCTCATGCTGGCGGAGGCGCTGGACTTCGTGCGCGCGCACCGCGACGAGCCGTTCTTCCTGTACCTGCCCTTCGTCGAGCCGCACCTGGCGATGCAGCCGCCCCCGGAGCACGTCGCGCGCTACCCGGAGGAGTGGGACGACGGGCCGTACCTCGGCGACCGCGGCTACACGCCCCACCCGCGCCCGCGCGCCGGATACGCGGCGATGATCAGCGACCTGGACGAGCACGTCGGCGCCGTCGTCGCGCTGGTGGACGAGCTGGGGCTGGCGGAGCGCACGCTGATCCTGTTCACGTCGGACAACGGCCCGACCCACGACGTCGGCGGCGTCGACACGGAGTTCTTCGCGTCGGCCGGCCCGCTGCGCGGCCGCAAGGGCAGCGTGTACGAGGGCGGCCTGCGCGTGCCGCTGATCGCGCGCTGGCCGGGCGTCGTCCCCGCCGGCGCGGTCGCGGAGCACCCCGTGGCCTTCCAGGACTTCCTGCCCACGCTGGTCGAGCTGGCCGGCGCGGGCGCGCCCGCCGAGGGCGACGGGCAGAGTTTCCTGCCGACGCTGACCGGCCGCGGAACGCAGCCGCCGCGCGGCGTGCTGGCCTGGGAGTTCCACGGCTACGGCGGGCAGAAGGCCGTCCGCATGGGCGACTGGAAGGCCGTGCTGCGCGACGTGCACGCGGGCAACGAGGCGGTCGAGCTGTACGACCTCGCCACCGACGTGGGCGAGCGGGACGACGTCGCCGCCGCGCACCCCGAGCTCGTCGAGCGCGCGCGGGCGATCTTCGCGGAGGACCGCACGCCGTCCGCCGCGTTCCCGATGGAGGCGTTCGACGGGGCGCGCGCCGCCGGGGTCAGTCCCGCTCGCCGCTGAACAGCCCGCCGAGCAGGCGCTTCGCGCCCGGCTTCTCGAGGACCTCCGCCGCCGAGCCGTCCAGCTCCCCGGCGACCCCCTCGCCGCCGAGCTGGCCCAGGTCGCCGAGGCCGGAGGGGAGCTCGACGCCGGCGTCGCGCTGGAGGCGCTCGAGCTCGTCGCCCAGCTCGCTGCGCAGGCGCTCGGCGAGCTCGCTCCGGCCGGCGGCCGCCAGGGCGTCGGTGAACGCGGACGGGTCGAAGTGGACGCGCGGAGCGTCGAGGGGGCCGGACAGCCCGACCGACAGCTCGAGCTGCTCCAGCGGCGTCGGGTCGATGCCGTCGAGGTGCAGCACGGTGTCGCGGAACGTGGCGCGCAGCGGCGCGTCCACGTGGCCGATGCGCCCCCCGGCCCACGCGGTCGAGAGCTCGAGGTCCACCGTGCCGCCCCGCAGCGGCGCGCCCGCCGGCAGGCGCAGCTGGGCCAGCGCGTCGTCGACCGCCAGGCCCCTCCAGGAGAAGCTCAGCCCGCCGTCGCCGCCGCCGCGCGAGGCCGGGGCCAGGTCGACCCGGAAGGCGATCGCGCCGTCGCGCGAGGTCAGGTCGACCCGCGGCGCGGCGTCGACGCGCGCCGGGTGGGTGGAGAGCTCGTGCGCGCGCAGGTCGAACACGCGGTCGGGCAGGTGGGCCGTCCGCAGCCCGTCCACGACCAGCTCGGACAGGCGCAGCGTCGGCGCGTCCGCGGGGACGTCGGCGGCGACGCGGAACCAGCCGCGCTCGCGCACCTCGCGGGCCAGCCGCTCGGCCAGCGACTCCTCGCCGGCCGGCGCGTCTCCGCTCGGCTCCTCGCCCGCGGGCGCCTCCTCCTCGGACGCGCGTTCCCCGCCGAGGCGGTCGAGCCAGTCCTGGACCTGACCCAGGCGCGAGCGCCAGAGCTCCGCGTCGGCCAGCACGTCCTCCAGGGACTCGCCGCCCGGGAACGACGACCGTTCGCCCTGCGGCCCGGCGTCCGGCGGCGGCGTCTCCCGCGTGCGCCGACCCGGCACCTCGCGCGGGGCGCCGCTGCGCGCCTCGCTGACGACCAGGCGCCCCACGTGCACGCGCCGGCGCAGGAAGTCGAGCTGCTCGACGTCCGCCTGCAGGGACGCCGCGCGGAACAGGTCCTCGGTCAGCGCGTTGGGGTCGGCGAGCGCGAGGCCCTCGACCGCGAAGCGCCCCTCGTTCAGGTCGATGCGCAGCCCGGCCACGTCGACCGTCGCGCCGTTGGCGCGCTCGAGCCCCGCGACCAGGTGCTCGCGCGCCAGCGGACCGGCGAGCTCCTGCTGCGCGAACCAGGCGCCGACGAGCGCCAGCACGAGCAGCGCCGCGCCCCACAGCCGCACGGGGTTGCCCACGCGGCGCGAGAGCTTCTGGTCCCACGACCGCCGACCGGCCCCGCCGAACAGCAGCCAGGTCAGCGCGCGCGCCCACGGCCGCGCCGCGAGCTGCGCCAGCCGCCCGGGGTCGGCCTCCGCCGCGCTCATCCGGCGCCGGAACGCCCCGACGCTCCGCACCGTGGCGAATCCGGCGACGACCCCGAACAGCAGGCCCAGCGGGAGGCCGCCGGCGTAGGCGTAGTACTCCAGCCCCGACCACGCCAGCACGGGCGCGTTCAGCAGGGACTCGAACAGCCCGGCCGTGGGGCCGTCGAGCAGGAAGCGGCCGATCCGGAACGAGAGCGGCGCCAGCGCGTACGCGGCCAGCTGCGCGAGCCCCGCGACGACCAGGGCGAGGCCCAGGTTCGCGTTGACGACGAGCAGCGCCGCGACCAGCAGCACGAACGTCGCGGGCCCCTGCCCGAGCCCCGGCGCGAACCCGAGCAGGGCGCCGAGGACGCAGGCGGCGAACAGCTGGAAGGGCGTGGCCTGGCCGCGGAGGACCTTGCCGATTCGACGGGTGACCATGGGTGAGCTCCTGCGGGCGCGCAGGCCCGCAGGGCTGCTTCGAGCGCCCGGGGGCCCGCGCTCCACGCCTCCCGCGGAATCCCTGCCCCGGGGCGGGGCCCGGGGGCCCCGAGGCGGCCGGGCGGGGCTCAGCAGCGGGTCGTGTCGACGAGGACCAGGAACCGGCAGGGCTCGGCGGCGCCGGGGTTGCGGTACTCCGTCGCGTGGACGCCGTGGGCCGCGCTCTCGCCGGCGGCGACGCGCACCGGGACGCCGTCCAGGACGACCTCGACCGTGCCGGCGAGCGCGACGACCTGCTCGACGGTGCCCGCGCGGTTGGGGGCCATGGGGCCGGTGCTGGCGCCCGGGGCCAGGTCGTAGACCACGACCTCGAGCCGCCCGTGCAGCAGCGGACCGGCGTGGCTCTCGCGGCGCACGCCGCCTCCGGGCTCCGCCAGCACCCGCCCCGGCCGCGGGGCGGGGACGCCGGGCGCCCCGGGGCTCGCCCCCGAACCCGCGACGGGTCCCGCGACGGCGTGCGGCGCGGCGGCCGGCCCGCTCGCGCGCGGGTCCGCGGCAGGCGCCTCGCCGGGTCCGGCGGGCCCCGGGGGAGCGCCCCCGGAGCGGTCGGGGCCGTCGCCCAGGAGGGCGGAGATCGAGCAGTCCAGGGCCCGGGCGATCTGGTAGGCCAGTCGGACGGTGGGGCTCTTGGCGCCGCGCTCGATCTCCGAGAGCATCGCCGCGGAGACCCCGCTGCGCTCGGCCAGGGTGCGCAGGCTCCAGCCGCGGTCGCGCCGCAGCCGGCGGAGGGCGAGCTCGGGGGTGCCGGCCATCTGTTCACTATAGCGATCCAGACGCCGGGGCAAGGCCCTCGAGGGCGCTGGAGTGTCAGGAACGTGCCCTGGGACTCCCCGCGCGGGCCGAGGCGCTGTACGCTATGGCGAACAGCCCGGAGACCCCCGCCATGACCCTGCGCCTCGCGATGTGGTCCGGCCCGCGCAACATCTCGACCGCCCTGATGCGGTCGTTCGGCGCGCGGGCGGACGCCGCCGTCACCGACGAGCCCCTGTACGCCGCCTACCTCGCGGAGACCGGCCTCGAGCACCCCCTCGCGGCGGAGATCGTCGCCACGCACGAGAGCGACTGGCGCGCGGTGGTCCGCGAGCTGGTCGGGCCGGCGCCGGGGGGGCGGGCGCTCTGGTACCAGAAGCACATGGCGCACCACCTGCTGCCGGGCATGGACCGCGGGTGGCTGGCCGAGCTGACGAACGCGTTCCTGATCCGCGAGCCGCGCGCGATGCTGCGGTCGCTGGTCGACAAGCTGGGCCCCGTGGGGCTCGAGGACACGGCGCTGCCCCAGCAGGTGGCGCTGTTCCGCGCCGAGCGCGAGCGCACCGGCGCGACGCCGGTCGTGGTGGACGCGCGCGAGGTGCTGCTGGACCCCGCCGGCGTGCTGGCCGAGCTGTGCGCGCGCGTGGGGCTCGCCTTCGACCCCGCCATGCTGTCCTGGGAGCCCGGGCCGCGGCCGACCGACGGCTGCTGGGGGCCCCACTGGTACGGGAACACCCTGCGCTCGACCGGCTTCCAGCCGTACCGCGAAGCCGACGTCGAGCTGCCCGACGGCCACGAGGAGCTGGCGCGGCGCTGCGAGGAGCTGTACGCCGAGCTCGCCGAGCACCGCATCGTCGCCACCCCCGCGCGCGAGGAGACCGCCCCGTGAAGCAGACCTACGACCCCCGCAACGCCGACATCCTGGTGAACGTCGACGGCGAGCTGCTGCCGCGCGCCGAGGCCAAGGTCAGCGTGTTCGACTCGCTGGTCCAGGGCGGCGACGGCTGCTGGGAGGGCCTGCGCGTCTACGACGGGCGCATCTTCCGGCTGGGGCAGCACCTGCGCCGCCTGCTGCACTCCGCGAAGGCGATGGGCATCGAGGGCGTGCCGGACGAGGCCGCCATCCGCCGCGAGATCCACCGCACGCTCGAGGCCAACGGGATGCGCGACGGCGTGCACGTGCGCCTGACGCTGTCGCGCGGCCTCAAGATCACCTCGGGCATGGATCCGCGCCTGAACCAGGCCGGGCCGACGCTGATCGTCCTGGCCGAGCACAAGGCGCCGGTCTACGACAAGGGCGGGCTGCGCCTGGTCACGAGCTCGCTGCGCCGCTTCCCGCCCGACTGCCTCGACCCCAAGATCCACCACAACAACCTGCTGCAGTCGATCCTGGCCAAGATGGAGGCCAACGCGGCGGGCGCCGACGACGCCGTCATGCTCGACACGCGCGGCTTCGTCGCCGAGACGAACGCCACGCACCTCTTCCTGGTCGACGACGACGGCGTCGTGCGCACCAGCCGCACCGTCGCCTGCCCCGAGGGCGTCACCCGCGCGACCGTCCTCGAGCTGTGCCGCGAGCACGGCGTGCCGCACGCGGTCGAGGACCTGTCGCTGGGCGAGTTCCACCGCGCCGCCGAGGTCTTCTGCACCGGCACCATGGGCGAGCTGGCCGCCGTCGTCGAGCTGGACGGCCGCACCATCGGCACCGGCGCGCTGGGCCCCGTCACGCGCCGGCTGTCGGACCTGTACGCCGAGCGCACGCGCGCCGACAGCGAGCCCGTGCTGGCGGCGGACGCCTGAGGCGCGCCCGCCGGACGTCTACCGCAGCCCGGCGAGCTCCTGCAGGGCGTGCCAGTTGCGCAGGATCTGGTCCTGGGCGGCGAGCAGCTCGGGGGAGGGCTCGCCGTCGCGGCCGATGTGGCGGCGGAAGCGGCCCTCGGTGCGGGCGAAGGCCACGAAGTCGACCGGGTTGCCCTCCTTGTCGAGGTGCCAGTCCTTCCGGGCCGACGGGTTGCCGCGCAGGTCGAGCTGCTCGGCGATCGTGTCGCCGCGGCCCGGGTCGAACGAGAGCAGCGGGAAGGCCCGCGACTCGACCGCGAGGCTGGCCTGCCTGGCCGAGTCGGCGTCGCCGACGCCGTGCTCGGGCTGGCACGTCGAGTAGGCGATCACCACGGACGGGCCGGGGTGCGCCATGGCCTCGGACACGACGCGGTAGAAGTGCCCCGCGTTCGCCGCCGTCGTCTGGGCGACGTAGCAGCCGGGGTGCATCATCGCGATGCGCGCGAGGTCCTTGCGGGTCTCGATCTTGCCCTTCCGCGCCTTGCCGTGCGGGCTCATCTTGGCCGACTGGCCGGTGAAGGACGCGGTCGAGGTCTGGCCGCCGGTGTTGGAGTACACCTGCGTGTCGAGCACGAGCACGTTGACGTCCAGGCCGCTGGCCAGCAGCCGCGACAGCGAGCCGAAGCCGATGTCGAAGAGCGCGCCGTCGCCGCCGATGGCCCACAGGACCTTGTCGGTCCAGCCCTTCTGGTCCCAGCGCTTGCGCACGCCCATGGCGACGGCCGCGGCGTTCTCGAACAGCGAGTTCGTCCACGGCACCAGAAACGGGTTGTACGGGTAGGTCGACGAGTAGACCGTGTTGCAGCCGGTCGCCGCCACGAGCCCGACGTTCTCGGCGCCGCGCTCCCAGCCCACCTGGGCCATCAGCATCCGCAGCACCGACGCCTCGCCGCAGCCGGCGCACGAGCCGGCGCCGCCGACGTACAGGTGCGTGCGCTCGCACGCCAGCATGCGGTCGACCGCGATGCGCTCGCGCAGGAAGCGCGTGTCGGTGTCGGGGATGCGGTGGAAGTGCTCCATCGCGCGCCGCGCCGCGCCGAGCGTGGCCTCGGTCTTCGTCACCATGCGCAGGGCGTCGTGGTCGCCGCAGACGTCGACGCACTCGGCGCAGCCCTTGCACTTGGTCGGGTCCACGAAGATCCCGAACAGCCCCTGGGGCTCGCCGGCCTTGCCCGCGTGGTACTTGCGCGTCACCGACCAGCGGGTCTTCAGCTCGTCCGCGGCGTCGTCGCCCTCGAGGTCGTCCGCCACCGTGTCGGCCGGCAGCACCTTGGCCAGGATGGCGGTGTCCGGGCACTGCGTGACGCACTCCATGCAGCCCACGCAGTTGTCGTGGAGGAACTCGGGGATCTCGGCGCCGACGTAGCTGAAGTCGCGCAGCGCGCCCGTGCCCGGGGGGATCAGCGAGCGCGCCAGGGCGACGTCGGCGGGCAGGTCGTCGCCGGCAGCGCCGCTGCCGTAGGCGGACGTGACGCGGCCGAACTCCTCGACGTAGCTCTCGACGTCGAGCTCGAGCAGCGGGCGGTTGACCTCGGGGGACGACTCGAACGCGTACGAGGTGGACTCGAGGCCCTCCTCGGCGCGGAAGGCCCGCGCGGCGCGGTCGAGGTCGGCGAGGGCGTGGTGGACCAGGCGGGGCTCGGCCATGACGTTGGTGGGGGGGTCAGTCCGCGAGGGCGGGGGTGCTCTGGAAGACCTCGTCCACGGCGGCGAGGTCGGTGATGGACAGGATGCCGACGGGGCGGGTCGGGTCGTGGCGCTCGGTGACGACCAGCCGGCGCACGTGGTTGGCGACCAGGCGCGCGATGGCCTCCTCGAGGGGCTCCTCGGGCCACGTGGTCTTGACCGTCCGCGTCATCAGGTGCGAGGCGCGCAGCGACGGCAGGCCGCGGCGCAGGCCGCCCGACAGCTCGAGCGCGCGCCGGACGTCGGTGGTCGACAGCACCCCCAGCAGCTCGCCGCCCTCGCCGGTCACGACCGCGCAGGACACCTCGTTCTCGGCGAGCAGCTCGCGCACCTCCTCGAACGGCGTGTCCGGGCCGCAGCCGATGACGCCCTGCGTCATCAGGTCGGCGACCGTGCGGCCGGCGATGGCGCTGGCGCGGCGCTCCGCGGTGCGGTCCATGAGCTCGCGGGGCACCTCGAGCAGCTCGCCGAAGCCGCGGCGGACGCACTCGAGGTTCTCCTGGACCACGGCCTCGCCGCGCTTGCCGAAGTACTTGCGCACCGGGCGCTCGACGGCGGCCAGCAGGGCGTCGCCGTCCATGCCGCGGTCCTGCGCGAACGGCGTGGCCCGCAGGAACACGCCCAGCAGCACGATGCCCTGCATGCGGACCCGCAGGTCGGGCCGGCTGGCCACGGCGGCCGCGATGCCGGCGGCGTCGAGGTAGCGCAGGCGCAGGTCGTTCTCGCGGATCAGGCGGCGGGCGTAGGCGGGGACCTGGCCCCACACGACCTCGGGGTCGGTCTCGACCGTCTGCACGAACACCGTGCCTCCGGGGGCGAGGCCCTCGAGCGGGTTGCCGAGGTGGAAGGCGTTCAGCGAGTTCAGCGGCACGAACTCGACGTGCCGGAGCTCGCAGTGCGAGCGGATCGGCGCCGGCGCGGCGGTCAGGAAGTAGCGCGTCGGTAGGCCCTTCTTCTCCGACCCGTAGAACGGGTAGGCCTGCACGTCGAGGTCGAAGAGGTCCGCCACGACCGTCGCGATCACCTTGTTCGTCGTCACCGACCCGAACCCGCCGACGGAGTAGCCGCGCATGCTGAAGGCGCCGGGCGGCCGCACGTCGGGGTCGACCGTGACGGGCAAAGCGAGCTCGTGGTCGACGCCCAGGACGAACGTCCGCGGGCCGTTCTCGTACAGCGCCTTGGCGACCGCGACGAAGTGGCCGGGCCGCACGTCGCGCGAGCCCAGCCCGGCGACGCCGGAGTGGATGCGCGGGATCCGGCTGACGTGGGGCAGCCCCGGTGCGCCGCCGAGCGCGTCGGCGAAGGCCGCCTTGACCTCGCCGGTCAGCGGGTTCGACTGCGCCAGCGGGTCGTCCATGCGCTCGATCACGGCCAGCGCCCGCACGTTCGCCAGCGCCTGCACGACGTGGGCGCTGGGGAACGGGCGCAGGCAGACGATCTGCAGCACGCCGACGCGCAGCTCCGTGTTGGCGCGCAGCCAGTCGGCCGTGGCCATGGCGGTCTCGGCCATCGAGCCCAGGGCGACGATGGCCACCTCGGCGTCCTCCATGCGGTGCCCCAGCACCGGCGCGAGCCGGCGGCCCGTGGCGGCGGCGTAGGCCTCCATGGCCTCGTGGACGTGGCCGCCCACGCGGTCGGTGAAGTAGCGCTGCGCCACGACGCCCTTCATGTAGGCGTCCTGGTTCTGCACGACGCCGGACATGACCGGTCGGTGCGGGTCCATCAGGCACGGCACGCGCTCGGAGGGGGCGCCGAGGAACTGCTCGATCAGCTCGGGCTCGGGCAGGTGGATCGACTCGAGCGTGTGCGTCGTCAGGAAGCCGTCCTGGCAGTTCAGGAAGGGCGTGTGCGCGTTCTCGGCCGCGCGGCGCGCGATCAGCGCGAGGTCGGCGGCCTGCTGCGGGTTGCGCGCGAACAGGATCCCCCAGCCGACGTCGGCGACCGCCATCACGTCGTCGTGGCCGGCGTGGACGTTCAGCGCCTGGGTCGTCAGGGCGCGCGCGCCGACGTGGAACACGGCCGGCAGGCGCTTGCCGCGGATGGTGAAGAGCACCTCCTTCATCAGCACGAGCCCCTGGCCCGACGTGAAGTTGGTCACGCGCCCGCCGGCCAGCGCGAAGCCCTCGGCGGCGCTGGCGGAGGAGTGCTCGGACTCCGGCTCGAGGAACTCGAGCGGCTCGCCCCACACGTTGGTCCAGCCGTCGGCGACCGCCGCGGCGTAGTCCACGCCCATGTTGGTCGTGGGCGTGATCGGGTAGGCGCAGGCGGCCTGGGAGCCGTGCTTCTCGACCCACACGACCGCGCCGGTGCCGTCTGTGACCTCGCGGATGCCGGGGAAGGGGGGATCGCCAGGGCCGCGGCCGTCGGGGGAGCCGTTCTCGCTCATCGTGTCGGTGGGGGTCGGGGGTCGGAAGAGCGCGGCGAGGTTCGCGCGGGGCCGCCGGGTTCGCCGGGGCGCGCGTCCTGCCACGGTGCAGTGTCCTCACCGGGCACCGCGCTGGAGATACGAACGGGGGCGTAGGCGGCGGCGGAACTGTGGGGTCCCCGCTCAGGCGGCAATGTAGAGCACGACGAGCCCGCCCGCGAAGCAGGCCAGGTGGATCGCCGCCTCCCGCGAGGCGTGGCTGCGGTTCACCTGCGGGACCAGGTCGGAGGCGCCGATGTACAGGAAGTTCCCGGCCGCGAAGGGCACGAGGAAGGCCACGTCGGCCTGGAACGAGGCCAGCCAGGCGATCCCCGACCCGAGCGGGAAGGCCAGGGCGGAGGCGAAGTTGGCGAGCAGCGCGCGGCGGCGGCTCCAGCCGCCCTGGACCAGCACGGCGAAGTCGCTCAGCTCCTGGGGCACCTCGTGCAGGGCCGCGGCGATCCACGTGGTGACCCCGAGCCGGACGTCGACCAGGAACGTCCCGGCGACCGCCATGCCGCCCAGCAGGTTGTGCAGGCCGTCGCCGATCAGGATCAGCCAGGTCAGGGGCTCGGGGCAGCTGGCGTCCGCGCGCCGGCAGTGGTGCCAGTGCAGGACCTGCTCCAGGGCGAGGAAGGCCAGGAAGCCGCCCGCGGCCCAGGCGAGCACGCGGCGGGGCTCGTCCCCCGTCGCCAGGGCCGCCGGGAGCATGTGGAAGAACGCGCCGCCGAGCAGCGAGCCCGCGGCGAAGGCGACCAGCGGGCGGAGCAGGCGGCGCAGGGTCGCCTCGCCCAGCAGCAGCGTGACGGAGCCGACGAGCGCGAGGACGCTCATGGCCGCGCCGCTCAGTGCGATCCAGACGCCGACGTCCACGGGGGCAGCCTACCGGCGGCGGGGCGCGTCGCTACCCTGGTGGGGCGCGCCGGCCGCGCCCCGCGACCGCTCGCGCGCCGACGGAGCCCCCGTGACCGAGCCCCGCGCAGAATCCGCACCCGACCGCGCCCGCCCGCCCCTGGTCGGGCCGTTCGGCCGCCGCGCCCTACGCCTGGGCAGCGTGCGCGGCATCGAGGTGGGCCTGGACTGGAGCTGGGTCTTCATCTTCCTGCTCATCACCTTCTCGCTGGCGCGCGGGTTCGCGGCCGAGGGGGAGGCGCTGCAGCCCGCCTCGGCCTGGGCCGCCGGCGTCCTGGCGAGCCTGCTGTTCTTCACGTCGATCCTGCTGCACGAGCTGGGCCACAGCCTGACGTCGAACGCCCTGGGCCTGCCGGTGCGCTCGATCACGCTGTTCATCTTCGGCGGCCTGGCGCGCCTCTCCCGCGAGCCGGACCGCCCGCGCGACGAGCTGCTGATCGCGGCCGCCGGCCCGGCCGTCAGCGTGCTGCTCGGCATCGTCTTCCTGCTGCTCGCCGCCGCGCTGCCCGGCGACGCGGCGGTCCTCGGTCTGCTGGGCACCGTGTTCGGCTGGCTCGGGACGGTCAACCTGGCGCTGGCGATCTTCAACCTGGTGCCCGGCTTCCCGCTGGACGGCGGGCGCATCCTGCGCGGGATCGTCTGGAGCGCCACCGGCAGCTTCGAGCGCGCGACGGTGGTCGCGGCGGCCACGGGGTCGTTCTTCGCCTACCTGCTGATCGGCGGCGGCATCCTGCTCGCGCTGTTCTTCGGCCTGCTGTTCAACGGGCTCTGGCTGGCGTTCATCGGCTGGTTCCTGCTCAGCGCGGCCCAGGGCAGCACGACGCAGGTGGTGCTGCAGCGCCAGCTCGGCGGCCTGGCCGTCGGCCCCGCGGCGGCCCCGGCCGAGCCCGTCGTGCCCGGCGACGCCAGCGTCCAGGACGCCGTCGAGGACGTCGTGCTGCGCCACGGCCGCCGGACGTTCTTCGTCACCGAGGGCTCGACGCGGGTCGGGATGGCGACCCTCCACGAGCTGCGCGCGGTCCCCCGCGAGGAGCGCGCGTCGACGCCCGTCCGCGCCGTCGCGCGCCCGCTCGACGAGCTGGTCTGCGTGCCCCACGACGCCTCCCTCTGGCGCGCCCTCGAGCTGATGAACGAGCACCGCGTCAACCAGCTACCGGTCGTGCGCGAAGGCGCCCTGGTCGGCCTGCTGACCCGCGAACGCCTCCTCGGCGTCATCCAGAGCGTCCAGGAGCTGGGCCGGAGCTAGCGCCCGCCGCCGAGCACCGCGCGGCGGAACTCGCGGATCACCGGGAGCTCCTCGATCCAGGCCGAGGCGTCGGCGCGGTGGGTGTCGTCGGGGCTCGGGGCGCCGGCGTAGCCCGGGGGGATCTGGGAGTGGTGCTCGAAGGGGTCGGTCGGGTCGTCGGCGAAGTGGTACTCGTAGCCCGGCACGAAGGCGTCGTCGTCGGCGAGGACCTCGTGGGGGCGCGTGCAGTACGTGGTGAGCTCGGTCGTGAAGGTCTGCGGCGGGTTGACCCAGACGTGCGTCGGCGTGGACACGAACTGGTACTGCACGAGGTCGTTGGTCGAGGCGATGCGGAACTTGCGCACCTCGCCGCCGTACACGCGGCTGCCGGAGAGGTCGACCTCGAGCACGCCGCCGCGGAAGTCGGGCTCGTAGCCGCGCGCGAAGCGCAGCGACGTCGGGTCGTGGCGCCGCGCGAAGCGGGCGACCGGCCGGCCGCCGTTCACGCGCCAGGCCGCGCGCGCCCGCTCGCGCGGACCCGTGAAGTCGGCGTAGGCGCGGACGCGGTCGGGCGGGCCGGCGCGGAGGACCATGCGCACCGCCTCGCCGTCGCGCCGCGGGCCCCCGCGCCGGCTGGCGAGGTCCAGGGCGGCCTGCAGCTCGTAGGGCAGGTTCGTGGTCTCCTCGGCGCTGACCTCGTACTCGCCGTCGGCGCGCCGCTCCCACTTGACGTCGCCCTTGCCGATCCAGGCGTCGCCGTCCTGGAAGCACACGTGGCTGGCCGCGCGCCAGACCAGCGAGACGTCCTTGTAGAAGATGCGCGGGTGGAAGCGGCGCACGCGGCCGCGCTCGTCCCGCAGGCCGACGTAGGCGACGAAGAAGTCGATCGCCTCGTCGTGCCGGAAGGACGACAGGAACACCGACGCGTCGAAGAGGGCGAGCTCCTCGCGCGGCGGGAAGCGCTCCAGGACCGTCCGCGGCCGGCGCCGGGCCGACCCGGCCGCGCGCAGCTCGGCGCCCTCCTCGAGCAGCCGCTCGAACCGCCGGCGCGTCGCCCGCGGGGACCCCTCGACGGCGCGCACGCCGGTCACGACCGCGGTGGCGGGCCGCCGGCGGCGGGAGGTCGAGGAGCGCGCGGGAGGGGCCATGGAGCGCGGCATTGAACCGCGGCCGCGACCCGCGGGCAACGGGGTCCGCTCGCGCCGACCGGAGGGGGCGACCGCCGCGCCGGCACGTCGCGGGTCAGGGGGCGCGGACGAGCACGGCGCGCGCGTAGAGCAGCGCGAAGCCGCGGCGGTGCGAGTTCTGGCCGGAGGTCGAGCCGGGCTGGGTCGTCATCACGGCGAGGTCGCAGCCGGCCTCGGTCGCGAGCGCGAGGCGGTGCGCGAGCAGCGCCGTCTGCACGCCGCGGCTCCGGAGGGCGGGGACGGTGCCGGCGCCGCAGAGCTGCGCGACGCCGCCGTCGATCCGCAGGCTGCCCCCGCCGGCCGGCGCGCCGTCCAGCCGCGCGAGGAAGCGGCGGAACCCCGACGCCCCGGCCATGTCCGTCAGGACGCGCGCGAGGAGCTCGCGCGGGAACTCCTCGTGCGAAGGCACGCCGGCGGCGTCCGGGACGGCGAAGGCCGAGACCAGCACCTCGAGCCAGGCGTCGAGCTCGTCGGCGCCGCTGGCCTCGACCGCGACGGCCGCGACCTCCGGCAGCGGCGTGGCGGCGGGCAGCGCCAGGCCCAGGACGTTCTCGAAGCCCACCAGGGCGTAGCCGCGCCGCGTCAGCAGGGCGAGCACGGCCGGGTCGGCCAGGGTCGCGAGCTCGACCTGGACCGGCGCGCCGCGCTCGGCGAAGGCGCGCTCGACCGCCTCGAGGTCGGCCGGGTCGGGCACGCCGCCGAAGCCCAGCCCGGCGACCTTGTTCAGCGGCGAGCCCTCGCCCGCGTACGTGGCCACGCCGCCGGCCAGCGCGGTGACGAAGGCGCGGGCCTCCGGTCGGCGCGCGGCGACCTCGCGGACGGCCTCGGAGACGAGCCCGCGCTCGGCGCGCTCGACGCGGGCGGCCAGGTCGGAGGTGGCGAACATGGGAAGGGGACTCGAGCCGGCCGCGGAGGTTACGAACTGACTGGGTTCCGTGTGGAATCGTCCCGAACCGGCAGGCCCGGGCCCCGCCAGGGGCCGCGCGAGGCCGCCTGCGGGGGAGTGCGCTCGCCCGGGCCCGGTCCGGGCGGCGGATGAGGACCCTCGGCAAGCGACCCACGACCCCAAGCGCTTGCGCTCGAGGAGTTTGCGACGGGCACAGGGGCTGTCGTCCACACGGAACCCAGTCAGTCCGGGGGGGTTACGGCGGGACCCCGCCGGGGTACCCCCGGAGTTCCCCAGGACGCACCCAGGAGTTCCCGTGAGCGAAGCCACCTCCGCGCGCCGTGTCCGCTGGTCGGACGTCGAGGCCGACGACCCGCTGCCCCTCGTACGCCGCCGGCGGATCGTGGGCGAGCACGCCATGCTGTCCCGCTTCGAGCTGGGCGCCGGGTGCGTCGTGCCCTCGCACAGCCACGCCAACGAGCAGCTCGCCTGCGTGCTGTCGGGGCGCGTGCGCTTCGTCGTCGGCGACGCCTCGCAGCCAGACGGCGAGCGCGAGCTGGTCCTCGGCGCGGGCGAGGTCCTGCACCTGCCGCCCTGGGTGCCGCACGCCGCGCACGGGGTCGAGGACGCCGTCGTCCTCGACGTCTTCGCGCCGCCCAGCGAGAGCACGGGCGTGGACGCGGCCGGCGGCTGACCCGTTCGTCCGGCGCGGCGTCTCCGCCCCGGAACAGGCGAGCCCGACCGCGGTGGAAGCGCGGCCGGGCTCGCGTCGTTTGCCGGGTTGCTCCGAGGGCGAACCCGTCGGTCGCATCTCAGGTACGCAACCTCGTCGGGTGGTCACTCATGGATTCACCTCCTTTCCAGGGGCCTCCCCGGACGCCGTGGCCGGTGACGTTGCCGCGGACCGGGCTGCCGAAGACCCCCGGCGTCCCGGGGGTCCTGCATCGGCTCCAGGCATACACCAATCCGCCCGGCGGCGCGACGGCCGGCCCGCTGCGTCGAATTCCAGGGGCGGGTGCGCCCTGGGCCCGATGTCCAGGATTGCGATTTCGTTGTCCCATGCACGGTGGAAGCGTCCCTCCCCACACCGCCAGACACCCGAGGCCGTCATGAAGCCGCTCTCCGTGCTCTCCCTGCCCTTCCTCGCCCTCGCCCTCGCCTCGGGCCTCCAGGCCCAGACCTGGACGGCCACGAACCCCGCCGACTTCGGCGACGCGAACAACGACAACCTGCAGGCCATCGCCTACGGCGGGTTCCTCTACGCGACGACGGACAACGGCGCCACCGGCGTCCAGGTGCGCCGCTGGTCCGGTGAGGGCGCGTACACGACCAGCGCCCCCAACGGCTTCGGCGACGCCAGCAACGACGCGGTCACGTCCCTCGCGCTGTTCGCGGGCGACCTCTTCGTCGCCACCGACAACGGCGCCACCGGCACCGAGGTCTGGCGCCACGACGGCGCGACGTGGGCCCAGGCGAACCTCGACTCGTTCGGCTCGGGCTTCACCTTCGACGGCGAGCTGTTCCCGCTGGGCAGCACGCTCTACGCGGCCGTGCGCGTGCCCGGCAGCGGTGCCGAGGTCTGGCGCTACGACAGCGGCACGACCTGGGTCCGCATCGGCGTCAACGGCTTCGGCAGCGCGGCCAACTACGACGTGGCCGACCTCGTCGTCTGGAACAGCGACCTGTACGCGGGCACCGGCAACTTCTCCACCGGCTGCGAGGTGCTGCGCTACGTCTCCGGCACGAACTGGGTCCGCGTCGACCCCGGCGCGCCGGGCCCCGGGAACGGCGGCTTCGACGCCTCGGGCCAGGACAACGAGTGGGCCAGCCTGTACGTGTTCGGCAACGTGCTCTACGCCGGCACGGAGAACGTCGTGACCGGCACGGAGCCCTGGCGCTACGACGGCGGCACGAGCTGGACGCAGGTCGGCCCGAACGGCCTGGGCAACTTCGCCAACCAGGACATCGAGGAGGCCTTCCCCTTCGGCGGCTCCCTGTACCTGGGCACGATCAACTTCTCGACCGGCAACGAGGTCTGGCGCTTCGACGGCGGCACGTCGTTCACGAAGGTCAGCAGCGGCGCGATCGAGGCGGCCACCAACCTGGCGATCCTCGACTTCGAGGAGTGGGGCGGCGTGCTCCACGCCACGACGGCCAGCTTCAGCGGCGCGGAGGTGCACCGCTACGACGGCGGCACGACGTGGACCCGCATCGACCCCGGCGCGCCCGGCCCCGGCAACGGCGGCTTCGGCGACACCTCGAACGCCTTCGCCGAGCTGCTCGAGTTCGGCGGCCTGCTGCACGCCGTCCTGCCCGACATCGTCTGGCGCCTCGAGCCGGGCACGTTCTACTGCACCGGCAAGACCAGCTCCGTCGGCTGCGTCCCGTTCCTGACGACCACGGGCTTCCCCAGCGCCACGGCCACCACGCCGTTCCAGATCGTCGCCAACGACGTCGTGCCGAACGAGTCGGGCTTCATCATCTACGCCTTCAAGAAGGCGAACCTGAACTTCCACGGCGGCAAGCTGTGCGTGAAGTCGCCCTTCGTGCGCACGCCCGCCAAGACTCCCAAGAACCCCGGCGGCGGCTGCTCCGGCTGGGTCCTGCGCCGCAACTTCAACGCGACCATCCAGAGCGGTCTCGACCCCTCCCTGACCGCCGGCCGCGTCGTCACCGCCCAGTGGCGCCAGCGCGACCCCGCCGACCCCGCCGGCTTCGGCGACGCCCTGACCGACGGCCTGCGCTTCACGATCCTGCCGTAGCCCGGGCAGCCGGGAGCAAGCGCCTCTCGGTGTCGCCCGGGATTCCGACGGTTCCGTGCAGCGGGAGCGCAGAGCCTGCGCTCCCTGTCCCTGCATGGAACGCGCTCGATCCGTCGAACTTCGCGCCACGACGAGCGGACCTTCCGGCCGGCCGCACCCTGGCCCGGGTGAAGCCTCGCGGAGTCGCCCCTGCGTGGAGAGGCAGGTATCCGGGTGGGATTGCGGGGTTTCCGAGCCCCCCTTAGCATCCGGACACGGGGTGATCCCGTGTGGCGAGGGCCAGGTGTCCCGAGGCCGCGGCAGGACGAGACGCAGGATGGGACATCGAAGTGGGCTGGCGATCGCGCTCCTGGCGTGCGCGGCCGTCACCGCGCCAGGCAGGGGACAGTCGCTCCAGGTGCAGGAGCTGGGCGAGGTCGCGCGACCGATCCCCTCGCCGTCCCTGGGAGCGCACCCGAGCCTGACGAGCACCCTCACGGTCGCGATCCCGGGCTCCGTGGAGAACGGCCTGGGCGTCCGCGTCGCCGCGCCCGGCACGGTGCTCCCGACTCGCTACGCGGGCTCGTCCTTCGCCGCGAGCGTCGTGCTGGTCCCCAACTCGGTGAACGCGATCTCCCTGACCGCGGTGACGGACGGCGGGGAGGCCAGCGTTCCCGTCGTCACGACCGTGACGCACGACGACCGGGGCCCCGACCTGTTCGTGGACTTCCCGGCGGACCTCTCCGAGGTGCTGGTCGACACGATCGACGTGGGCGGCCGCGTCGACGACGCGACCGGCGTGTTCGGACCCGACGGGCTGAGCGGCACCCGCGACGACGTGACCGTGGACGTGAACGGCGTCCGCGCGAGCCTGTCGATCGGCCCGGGCGGGACCGGGACGTTTCTCGCCGCCGGAATCCCGCTGACGGTCACCTCGCCGGCGACGCCGACGCCGATCACCGTCACCGCGACCGACGTCCTGGGCAATAGCACCCAGCGGGAGATCACGGTCACGCGCGCGGAGCAGCCGCCCTCCACCCCCGCGATCGCGCCGGGGGCGGGCAGCGGCCAGACCGGCGTCGTGAACCAGGAGCTCGCGGCGCCCATCGAGGTGTTCCTGACGCGCGCGGACGGCGTCACGCCGTTCGAGGACAAGCTCGTCACGTTCACCGTGACGCGCAGCGACGGCCTGCTGTCGGCCACCCCGGGCGGAGAGGGGACCCAGTTCCTGCAGGTCTTCACCGAGAAGGCCTCCGACCCCGGCAGCCCTGTCCCCGGACGCGCGCGCGCCTGGTGGACGCTCGGCAGCGACGCCGGCAGCGGAAACAACCGCGTGCGGGCCACCTCGCAGGACGCCGCGGGCACGGCCGTGTTCGTCGCGTCCGCCACGCCCGGCCCGGCGACCACGATCCACGTCGGCGAGGGCAACTACCAGGTCGCCGAGGCCGGCGCATCAGCGCCGGTGCCCCTGCGGGTGCGCGTCGACGACACCGTGAACGGCGTGCAGGGCGTCGACGTGACGTTCACCGTCCTGCAGGGCGGCGGCCTCGTGGACGGGCTGGCCCAGACGATCGTGGCGACCGACGCCACGGGGTCCGCGCGCGTCGACTTCACGCTGGGCCCCTCGGGTGGCGTGCAACTCGTCGAGGCGGACTTCGCGAGCAACCTCGGGCTGCCCGTGACCTTCCAGACGTTCGGAGTCGTGGGCGGCGCGGGCCCCGCGACGTTCCGCGGGCTGCTGCTGGACCAGGCCGAGCGCCCGATCCAGGGCGCGGCGTGCTCGCTGCTCCAGGGCGGAGTGCTCCTGGGCACCGCGACATCCGACGCCAACGGCGAGTTCGTGCTGGACGCGCTGCCGGACGCGGGTCCGGCGGTCCTCGTCGTGGACGGCACGGTCGCGACGGGGCTCGACGGCGTCCCGGTGCCGCTGGGGACCTTCCCGCTCCAGGAGTACGACACGCTCGTGCTCGGCGGGGTGATCAACTCGGTGGTCGGCCCGCTGAGCCTCCCGCGCGTGAGCCGCCCGCCGGAGACGGTCTTCGACAACGCCGAGTTCTTCACCGCCGCCGCCGGCGGCGCGCCGGGGTTCCAGGTGACCGTGGGTGGCGGCTCGATGCGGCTGGGCACCGGTGAGATCCCGAGCCCGGCGGCGCCCGTCACACTGCTGCTGGATCTCGTCGACTTCGACGGTCTGCCGCGCATCCTGCCCGACGGGGCGTTCGCCCCGTTCGCGTGGTCCCTCCAGACCACGGGCCTGAACTTCACGCCGGCGCTCGAGCCGTCCGGCGCGTTCTTCGACCCGCCGGCGTCCGTGCAGCTCCCCAACGTGACGGGTGCGGCGCCGGGCAGCGTGGTCCAGCTCAACGCCCTGGACCTCGTCACCAACCGCTTCATCGGCGCCGGCACGGCGCGGGTGACGGCCGACGGCTCCCTCATCGTCACCGACCCCGGTGCCGGCCTGTCCCAGACGGGCGTGTCCTCCTTCGGCCCCCCCTATCCCGCGACGACGACGGTCGTCGGGACCACGGACAACCCGCCGGGGAGCTGGGCGCCCTCGCCGGACTACTTCGTCAGCTTCGTGCGCCTCGGGCACCTGCTCGCGACCTCGTGCGACGACCTGATCGACGGAACGCCGGGCGGGTACGCGGCCTACCTGCAGTGCGTCGGCAACGCGCGCGACGCCGCGGGCCAGGTCGTGCAGAACGCGCCCAACGTCCCCGGGACGGTCTCCGGAGGCCCGGCGGGCGACCTGGTGGGCGCCACCGAGCGCGCCAAGGACCGGCTGAAGGAGGTCCTCGACGAGACCTTCGGCTCGGGCTCGACCGGCCCCGCGGGAGGCTCGACGGCGATCGTCGGCACGCCCCTCGTCCTGGACGTCCCGGCCCAGGTGCCCGCCAAGCTCGTCGAGTGGGTGGCGGACGTCACGTTCGCGAACGCGCCCGCGCAGGCCCCGGCCGTGGGCGACGCCGTGCGGGTGGACGACCTCGAGGACCTCGGGTTCGGCTCGTCCTCGACCATGACGCTCGTCGTGACGCAGGACCAGCCGACGCTGGTCGTCGCCTGCCGGCTCGTGTCCACCGATTCCCCTCCGCGCGGGATCGCCTCGGTAGGCAACCAGTTCTCGCCAGTGCGGCCCGACGGCAGCTTCGCGGTCCTGAACGTGCCCGCGACGCCGAACGAGCCCCTCCGGCCCCTCGTCGTCTACGAGGGCACGGGCACGCCGGGCGACGACGGAGTGGATGTCCACCTGGTCGCCGCGCCGACCTCTCACCTCGCGCCGGTCGTGGGCGGCACGACCGACTTCGGCGCGGTCCCGCTCGACGTGCCGGTCCTGACGGTCGACTCGCTCGCCGCGAGTCCGCCCTCCAGCACGCTCGTGGCCGCAGGGGCCACCGAGCAGCTCACGGCGACGGCGACCCTCGCCGACGGCTCCCAGCTCGACGTCACGCCGGCCAGCGCCGGGACGTTCTACCGCTCGAGCAACCCGGACATCGCGACGGTCGGGCCGAACGGGCTCGTCACCGCGGTGGCCGCCGGTGCGGCGTTCGTCACGGTGACCAACGAGGGCAACGCCACGATCGTGCCGGTGACCGTGGACCTGGGTGACCCGCTGACGACGGTGGTGGGCTTCGTGACGCTCGCCGACGGCACGCCCGTCGACGACGCGACGGTCACCGTGGTCCCGGGCAACCTGACCGGCTCCACCGGAACCGGCCAGGGCGGCCGCTTCACGATCGCCGACGTGCCCGCCGAGGAGGGCGTGCTGACGGTCTTCGTCGACGCCGACGTCGGCGGCGTGAAGACGGCCACCGTGACCGACATCGAGCCGGTTCCTGGCGCCTTCACGGACGCCGGCGTGATCGCGGTAAACGACGCCTTCACCTGGGACGGCAGCTCCGACGGGGACGGCGACGGGACCTCCTGGAGCGACCCGCTGAACTGGAGCACGGACACCTTGCCGCAGCCCGGCGCCGACGTGGTGATCGACGACGCGGGCAGCCCCACGGTCGTCCTGAGCGGGATCACGGCCGACGTGCGCTCGCTGCGGTGCCAGGAGAACCTCACGATCTCCAGCACGGGCGTGCTCTCCGTGGCGCTCCCCTTCCAGGTGAACGGGTCCTTCACGATCGCGGGAGAGGTCGGGAACTGCACGATCGTTGCCGGCTCGGGGTCGATCCAGGTCTCGGCGGGGACCGGGCGACTGGACTCGGTCGAGCTCCGGACCCTGCTCGGCATGCCGTCGGGGACGGGTCTGGACGTAACGGGGGGGCTGGTCCTCAACGGCGCCATCGAGATGACGAACAACAGCGGGTCGACCACGCTGCGGTTCGCGGGGAACCAGTCGCTGACGGGCTCGGGGACGATCTCGATGATCGGGGCGAGCGGCGGGAATCGGCTCAGGCCGGACGCACCCTCCGATCAGCTGACGATCGAGTCGGGGATCACGATCACGGGGCAGGGGATCCTCGGGGAGGCTGGCTCTGCGGGCTTCGTGAACCAGGGGACGATCGAGGCGACGGGGACGGGGATCACGCTGAGGGGCGTGGGCTGGGTGAACGAGGGGTCGATCACGGCGCAGCCGGGCAGCCTGGTGCAGGCGCAGGACTCGTGGACGAATTCGGCGGCGGGGACGATGTCTGCGGACGGCGGCACGCTACGGCTGGAGGGGGCGTGGTCGAACACGGGGACGATCAGCGCCGTGAATGGAGCCACGGTGATCCTCGACGGGGCGTTCACGCCGGCGGACGTGGGTGCGGGGGTGTTCAGTACGTCGGGGAGCACGGTGCGGATCGACGGGACGTTCGACCTGGGCGGGAGCACGTGGACGCTGGACGCGACGACGGGGTCGTGGGGGATCCGGGGGGGTCGGGTGCGCAACGGGACGCTGGCGAGTGCGGACGGGGAGAAGCTGGTGGCGCAGGGCGGCGGCGGGACCAGCGTGCTGGAGAGCGTGGTGCTGACCGGGGACGCGGAGCTGCAGTCGGGGGCGAGCGTGGAGGCCGAGGGCAGCCTGGTGCTGGACGGGACGGTCGAGATGGCGAACGGCAGCGGCACGACGACGCTGCGGTTCGCGGGGAACCAGACGCTGACGGGGTCGGGGACGATCTCGATGGTGGGTCCGAGCGGCGGGAGCGTGGTGAGGTCGGCGACGGACCTCGATCAGCTGACGATCGGTCCGGGCATCACGATCACGGGTCGGGGCCGGGTCGGGTCCGCGACGGCGACGGGCTTCGTGAACCAGGGGGCGATCGAGGCGACGGGGACGGGGATCACGCTGAGGGGCGTGGGCTGGGTGAACGAGGGGTCGATCACGGCGCAGCCGGGCAGCCTGGTGCAGGCGCAGGACTCGTGGACGAACCCGGCGGCGGGGACGATGTCGGCGGACGGGGCGACGCTGAGGCTGGAGGGGACGTGGTCGAACACGGGGACGATCAGCGCCGTGAACGGAGCCACGGTGATCCTCGACGGGGCGTTCACGCCG
>JAUIDW010000055.1 GCA_030428395.1 bacterium
GCTGGCCCCAGGACTCCATCGACGGCTGGTCCCGGATCGAGGCGAGGTAGGCGTCGCGCAGCGCCAGCGACGTCGGCGAGGCCGCGAGCACGTGGATCTGCGGCGTGCCGCCGATGGGGCTGCTGTACAGGAGCGGCTCGTGCTCGCTGCTCGCTCGCCGCATGCGGACGCAGTACTCGCCGGCCACCTCCAGCGCCTCCTCGAACCGCCGGTCGGCGGGGTCGAACGTGAAGCGCTCGAAGAAGATGTGCGGCTCGGGCTCGGGGTCCGGGCTCTCCTGCGGGCGCGCGCCGGCCGGCGGCCCGACCAGCGCGCCGAGGAGGAGGAAGCTGCCGAGGGCGGCGCACGCCGTGCGCGGGCCGGGGGTCGTCATGGCGTCGTGCTTTCGGGGGTGCATGGGAAGTCCCCCAGGATAGGCCGCCGGGCCCCTCCGCCGCCCCGCGGCGCCCGCCGGGGGCCCGCACGAGCCGGCGGGCCCCGCCGGCGGACTCCTGCTCGAGCCACAAGACCTTGCCGTATAACGGGTTGTGCACGGACCGCGGCTCCCGGCACGCGCGCGCGGAGCTCCGGCAGCGCGAGGTCGGCCCCGCCAGGAGGGAGAACCCTGTTAATGGAGGCACGCCGGACGGCGAGGCCTCGGCCTCCCGGTCGATGGAAGCGCGCCGGCCCGTGCGGTCGCGGCCTCCGGGCGCACCATGTCCCCCACCTCGATCGACGACTCCGGTACGCGCGCGCGCTCGACGCGCTGGGCGCTCGCGGCCCTCGCGACGCTGGCGCCCGTGTCCGCGGGGGCGGCGACGCCCGCGCAGCAGACCCAGGTCGTCAGCGTCGACTCGTCGGGCCGCCAGACCGCCTTCGGGGACTCGAGCGGACAGGCCGTCATCTCCGACAGCGGTCGGTTCGTCGCCTTCGCGAGCATCGGCCCGGACCTGGTGCCGGGCGACACGAACGGCGCCTCGGACGTGTTCGTCCACGACCGCGGGCGCGGCGTGACGATCCGCGTCAGCGTGGACAGCTCCGGCGCCCAGGCGAACGCCGGCGGGCACAGCCCGGGGATCTCGGCGGACGGCCGCTTCGTGGCCTTCACCAGCACCGCGACGAACCTCGACCCCGCCGCGACCAGCGGCTTCTTCCAGGTGTACGTGCACGACCGCGACCTGGACGGGAACGGCGTGTTCGACCAGGACGCCCCGGGGGCCCGGCGCACGGTGCTCGTGAGCAAGGACGCCGCCGGCACGGCGGGCGACGCCGACAGCTCCGCCTGCGGCGTGTCGATGTTCGGCGGTCCGTGCACGCCCTCGATCTCGGCCGACGGCCGCTTCGTCGCCTTCGCGAGCGACGCCACGAACCTGGACCCCGCCGGCGGCGGGGACCGCAACGGCCTGCGCGACGTGTTCGTCCACGACCGCGACCGGGACGGCAACGGCGTGTTCGACGAGCCGCTCGGCGTCGTCACGCACCGGGCGGCGTTCCCGCTGGTGCCCGGGATCCACCCGGACGGGCCCAGCTCCCACCCCGAGCTGGCCGCGCGTGCGCCGATCGTCGTGTTCCAGACGCAGGCCACCGACCTGCTCGCGAGCGACTCGAACGGCGTGGCCTACGACGTCGTGGCGTGGGACTTCGCCGCGGACACCTTCAACCTCGTCAGCGCCTCGAGCGGGGGCGCGCAGGCCGACGCCTCGAGCTACCTGCCCGCGGTCTCCTCCGACGGCCGCGTCGTGACGTTCCTGTCGCGGGGCACGAACCTCGCCGCCGCGTCCTCGCAGTTCTACGCGGACGTGTTCGTCCGCGACCGCGACGTGGCGCGGACCGGCGTGCTCGACGTGCCCGGCAACGTCGCCACGACGCTGCTGACCCGCACGCCCGGCGGCCAGCCCGCGCCGGGCAACCACGACGGGCCGGCGGTGTCCGGGGACGGCGCGTTCGTGGCCTTCTCCAGCGACAGCGCGACGCTCGTGGCCGGCGACGGGAACGGCGCGACCGACATCTTCCACTACTCGCTCGCCAGCGACGACCACGTGCGGGTCAGCCTGGCCTCGGGCGGAGCGGAGGGCGACTTCGCCTCGATCGCCGCCGCGCTGTCCTTCGACGGACGGACGGTGGCGTTCGTCAGCACCTCCAGCAACCTGCTCGCCCACGACGCCAACGGGCTGACGCCCGACGTGGTCGTGCGCGAGTGCCCGCGCTCCGACTTCGCCGCGGCGACCTACTGCGCTGGCAAGACCAGCTCCGCCGGCTGCCTGCCGTTCCTGACGACCGTCGGCTGCCCCGGCGCGAGCGACCCGGGCCCCTTCCGGATCCTCGGCCACGAGGTCCTGCCGGGCGCGGGGGCGACCCTGATCTACGGCACGTCCAAGGCGAGCCTCGCCTGGCACTGCGGCACGCTGTGCGTGAAGCCGCCCTTCGAGCGCATCCGCGGGCTCGCCCCCAAGAGCCACTCCGCCGGCTGCACGGACGCCACGCTGTCCTTCGACTTCAACGGCTGGATCCAGAGCGGGGCCGACCCGCTGCTGACCGCAGGCCACACCGTGTTCGCGCAGGTCCGCCAGGACGACCTCCAGAACCCGGTCGCCTGCCCGACGACGCACCGCGACAGCCTGACCGACGCGGTGCGTTTCACGATCGGGCCGTGACCCCGCCGGCGCCCGCCGGCGTGCTTGACGCGGCGTGGCGCGCCATCGATCCTGGGGCCCCTCGTCATGGAGTTCTCGCCCCTCGATCCGCTCTCGACCTTCGTCTTCTTCTTCGCGGTCATCGACCCGATCGGCACGGTCCCCGTGTTCCTGGCGGTCACTCAGGACTACGACGCGCGCGCCCGGCGGCGGATCGCGATGATCGCGACGCTCGTCTCCGCGGCGGTGCTCCTGTTCTTCGTCGTCGGCGGGGAGCTGCTGCTCTCGGCCATGAACATCCCGCTCTCGGCGTTCCAGGTCGCCGGCGGCGTCGTGATGTTCCTGTTCGCCCTGACGATGATCTTCGGGGAGAGCAAGCCGGAGGAGGAGGTCCGCCTGGCGCGCCGGCACAGCGACCGGGCCATCTTCCCCCTGGCGATCCCGTCGATCGCCAGCCCGGGCTCGATGCTGGCCGCCGTCATGACGACCGAGAACGCGCGCTACAGCCTCTCGGAGCAGATCAACACGGCGGGGATCATGCTGTCGGTGGTCTTCATCACGCTCGTGCTGATGCTCGCGTCCTCCTGGATCGACCGGGTGATCGGCCGGAGCGGCGCGAGCGTGGTCAGCCGGGTCATGGGACTGATCCTCTCGGCCGTGGCCGCCACGAGCGTGCTCACGGGGATCCAGACCTTCTTCGAGCTCTGAGCCGACGCGGCCCCGCCGGGCCGCGAGGGAGCGGGGGCGAGGCCGCGCCGGGCGCGTCGTGCCTACCGGCGGGCGGGGGCCGGTTCGATCTCGAGCTGGAGGGTGGCGCGGAGGCGGACCTGGCTGCCGTCGGCGCGGGCCGCGGCGATCCGGTCGCCGAGCTCCTCGCGAGCGGCCTCCAGCTGCGCGATCCACTCGAGCGCCTCGAGATCGGGCGACTCCGTGTGCACCTGCGCCGTCCAGTTGCGCAGCTTGTGCGCATCGGCGCTGGCGTCCAGGAGCGCCAGCACGAGGTCGCGGGCCTGGCGGCCCGGGAAGGCGCCGTCGGCGAGGACCTGGGTGGAGCTCGAGGTGGCGCGGGAGACGTGGTTGCGTGCGATGTCGATCATGACGGGTTCCTGGAGCTGGGTCGGGAGAGGCCGCCGGCGAGGCGCGCGCCGAGCGCGAGCAGGACGACGGCGAGCGAGACGAGCAGCTGCTGGCGGATCTCGGGTGGCGCGCCGAACGACAGCGCGAGCGCCGCGAGCCCGAGGGCCAGCAGGAGACCGAGGAGCGCGACGCGCGGCGCGTCGCCACGGATGCGGACGGTGCGGACCGCCGGCCCGGCGGGTCGCGGTGCGCGCGCGGCGTCGGTGCGTCCGGTCGCGCCCGCGACCGGCGTGCGCGGGGCCTCGAGGAGCCCCTGTGCGGAGGGAGGAGTCATGGTGGGTTCACCTCGTCGGTGCGGTGTTCGCGGGCGTCATTCGCCCTGGCCCAGCGAGTAGCCGCGCTCTCCGTCGAACGCGTACAGGTTCTCGGTCTTGATGACGTCGAATCCGCGCTCCGCGAGGGCGCTCAGCAGCTCGACGACCGCGGGGAAGCTGATCACCCCGTCCTCCTCCTCGAGGAAGCGGCAGCGCCAGTGGTCCGTGCAGAACGTCTCGGGGAGTCCCCCCGGATAGACCTTCACGCCGCGGTTCGTGATCATCTTCAGGCGCCAGCCCTGCGGCGCGACCGCCTGGAGGCAGCGGCCGAGGCCGTCGGCGTCCCGACCGTCCTCGTCCCAGTCGAGGAAGACGTCGACCCCGCGCAGCTCCTTGCGCTGCTTCGAAACCTCCGCCGTCGAGACCGGGATCCCGCCCGCGCGGTACTGGACCGGCGTCAGCTGGCGAGGCTGCCGCCCCAGGCGGGCGACGATCGCCTCGGCGAACTCGCGCGTCCCGACGAGCTTCCTGCTCGCGCCCTCGCGGTAGACGTCGGCGGTGTGCAGGCCGTCCTCGAGCGTGGCCAGCCACGCGTTGTCGATGGTCTCCGCGATGCTCGCCTCGCCGAGGTGGACGAGCATCTGGACGGCGGCCAGCAGCAGCCCGGACGGGTTGGCGACGTCCCGACCCGCGATGTCCGGCGCCGAGCCGTGGACCGCCTCGAACATGGCGACGTCGCGCCCGATGTTCGCGGACCCCGCCAGGCCGATCGAGCCGGCCACGTGCGAGGCGATGTCCGAGAGGATGTCGCCGTAGAGGTTCGGCGTGACGATCACGTCGAAGCGCTCCGGCTCGGCGGCGAGGCGCGCGGCGCCGATGTCGATGATCTGGTGGTCGGCCTCGATGTCGGGGTACTCCTCCGCGACCTCGCGGAAGACCCGGTGGAAGAGGCCGTCCGTGAGCTTCATGATGTTGTCCTTCGACATGCACGTGACGCGCCGGCGGCCGTGGGCGCGCGCGTACTCGAAGGCGTAGCGGACGATCCGCTCGGACCCCGGGCGCGTGATGAGCTTGAGCACCTGGGTGACCTCCTGGGTCTGGCGGTGCTCGATGCCGGCGTACAGGTCCTCCTCGTTCTCGCGGACGATCACGAGGTCCATGCCGGGGTGCGGGCAGGCCACGAACGGGGCGTAGGACTTCGTGGGCCGCACGTTGGCGAACAGGTTCAGCGCCTTGCGGATCGTCACGTTGAGGCTCTTGAACCCGCCCCCCTGGGGGGTCGTGATCGGCGCCTTCAGCAGGATCCGGTTGCGGCGGATCGTGTCCCAGCTGGCGGGCTCGATGCCCGCGCTGTGGCCCGCGCGGTAGACCTGCTCGCCGAGGTGGATCTCGTCGAACTCGAGCGGGGCCCCCGCCGCGGCGAGGACGTCCAGGGTGGCCTGCATGATCTCCGGTCCGACCCCGTCGCCGCGCGCGATCGTCACGCGCGTGGTCGTGGCCGGGGTCCGGGAGGGTGCGGGCGGAGTCAGGATCTGCTGGGTCTGGGTCATGGTCTTGGCCGGGGTTGCGGTTGAGGTGCGCTCGACACGGAGAAGGATCGGCCCGCGGCCTTGATTCATCCAATTCAAAGCATTCAGGTTCTCGTTCACTCAGAACGAACGACAGACTTCGACATGGCCGAGCTCAACTACCACCACCTCCGCTACTTCTGGGCCGTCGCGCACGAGGGCAACCTGACGCGCGCCGCCGAGCGACTGCGCGTCTCGCAGTCCGCCGTGTCCGTGCAGATCAAGAAGCTGGAGCAGCAGCTCGGCCACGCGCTGTTCGAGCGCCGCGGGCGCCGGCTCGTCCTGACGGAGGCGGGCAGCATCGCGCTCGACTACGCGGACACGGCCTTCCGGATGGGCGACGAGCTCCTCGGCACGCTCGGCCACCACGGCGAGCCGACGCGCCGCGTGCTGCGCGTCGGCGCCCTCGCGACGCTGTCGCGCAATTTCCAGATCGAGTTCCTGAGCCCGCTCCTGGCGCGCGAGGACGTCGAGCTGGTGGTCCGCTCGGGCTCCCTGGGCGATCTGCTGCGGGCCGTCGGCGCGCACCAGCTCGACGTCGTCCTGGCCAACGTCGCGCCCCTGCGCGACGCGACCGTCGCCTGGGTCCCCCACCTCATCGCCGAGCAACCCGTCAGCCTGGTCGGCCACCCCGACCGCGTCCGCAAGGGCCGGCGGCTGGCCGACATCCTGGCGAACGAGCCGCTGCTGCTGCCCACGATCGAGAGCAGCATCCGCACCGGGTTCGACACGCTCGTCGACCGCCTCGACGTGCGCCCGCGGATCGCCGGCGAGGTCGACGACATGGCCATGCTGCGCCTGATGGCGCGCGAGAGCACCGCGCTCGCGGTCGTGCCGCCGATCGTCGTCCGCGACGAGCTCGAGGCCGGCGACCTGGTCGAGATCCGCCGCCTGCCCGACCTGCACGAGACCTTCTACGCCATCACGGCCTCCCGCCGCTTCCCCAACCCCCTCCTCCGCGAGCTGATCCCCGAGGTCGCCGTCGACGCCTGATCGCCCCCTCAGCGGCGATCCGGGCGGCCGACACGGGTCCCGCCCGGCTCCGCGCAGTCGGCGGCGTCCCGATCGTCCTGGAGGGCAGCGCTGGCCGATTCGGCGCGCCCTTCACGTCCCGGTGACCCTCGGCCACGACCCTCCCGGAAGTCCCTCGTCGGCTCCCACGTCGACACCATGCAGACCACGCCGTGGACCTGCGTCGACCCGCTGGACGACTCCAGGAACCGCCTGACCCTTGAGGCCGAGGGCCCGCGGTTGCCTGGGCCTGGCGCCGCTCGCCCGGGTCGTGGGCGGACGGGACCGCGCGGCAGAAGCTCCGGAGTCGGCCCGCGGGCGCGCGAGGGGGGGCGTCGGGGAGTCAGGGAACCGCGGGCGGCTTCGTGAGCCAGTCGCAGGCCTCCGGCCAGGCCGGGTCCGCGCCGGCGGAGAGCGCGTCCTGCATGCTGGCGACGTACCGGTCGCGCACGACCTCGGCCTGGCCGTACATCCGCCAGCGCTCGGCGGGCAGGGCGCCGAGCTCGGAGAAGTCCTCGCGCATCCAGGCCTGGACGCGAGCCTGCTCCGCCGCGTCGAACTCGCCGCAGTAGGCCGCGAGCCCCTCGCGCAACGCCTGGGCGATCTCGGGCCTCGTCTCCCCGGTGGAGGCGAGCTTCCACTGCATGTGGGCCCGCACGGCCGCGAGGTACAGCTGGATCTCGGAGCCGCGCGGGGGCCGCGTGCGCTCGTCGGTGAGCGCGGCGGTGAGCGCCTCGATCCTGGGGGGCAGGTCGGCCCTCGCCGCCGCGATCTCCGAGTTCGATCTGGGCGCATCCGCGCTGGTCCCCCACCACCAGGTCAGCGTGTCGTGGTTGCGGTAGAGGCCCTCGTCGCGGGCGTTGCCGTCGCCCGGGGTGTAGGCCTCGAAGGCGGCCTTGGCCATGTTGGGCTGACCCGCGAACGCCAACAGCACGGCCTTGCGCACCCGCAGCGCGTTGTTCGCCTGGGTCAGGTCGGGATGGTCCTCGAGGAACGCGTCGATCTCCTGCACCGTCCGCCACACGGCGGATTCCTCGAGCGGCTGCCCGGCCTCGGCGCTGGGCATCAGCAGAGCCGAGTCGGCCAGGAGGTCCTCCGCGGCGCGTTGCTCGGCCTGGGCGATCAGGAGCGCGTTGGACTCCGCGACGATGTCCTCGACCTGCCCCTTGGTCGCGCAACCGCCCACCAGCAGGGCGACGAGCAGCAGGGCCTGGGCTCCGGTTCGTTTCCTCATCTCGTTCTCCTTCTCCCGGGCGGTCAGTTCAGGAAGCCGTCGAACACGGCCGCGAATTCGTCGGACCCGATCGCGGGCAGCTCCCCGCGCGCGAGCTGGGCGACGAGCTCGACCACCAGGTCGGGCAGGTCGCTCTGGGCCAGCCCCTTGCCGAGCCGATCGGCCGCCAGGGCGAGCGCCTCGGCGACGACGTCGTGGACCCGCTCGCGCACCTGGTCCATGCCCGCCGGCAGGCCGAGGCCGAAGCCGGCCACGACGTCGAGCGAGCCCTGGATCGCGGCCACGAGCGCCGAGCCCGCCAGCAGGCCGCGCTCGTCCCCGTTCGCCGCCTTCAGGACGGCGCCGACGATCGCGTCGGCGAGGCCGGAGCGGGCCTGCACGAACAGCTCGTCGTTGGTGGCGATCGTGACGCTCACCGACTCGAGCAGGTCCTCGGCCTGGAGCCCGGAGAGCCCGTTCTGGGCCACCTGCTTCGCGAGCTCGCCGGCGAGCTGGCCGAGCACCTCGGCGTAGCGCGTGTCGACCAGCTCGGGGTTGTCGGCGAAGGCCGCCAGGGCGCCCTCGACCGCGATGTCCGCGAGCGGCATCACGCCGAACGTCTCCACGGCCGCCATCTTGCCGAGCACGTCCTTCAGCAGCCCCTGGACGATGGCGCTGTCCTTCGCGAGCACCTCCGGGTACCGCGACAGGACGCTCAGCGTGTTGCGCGCGTAGCGCTCGAGCGCCCCGCGGCTGAAGGCGCCGCGCAGGCCGTCCTCGGTCTCGTCCGTCAGCACCTGCGCGGTCGAGGCGATCAGCTGGCGCAGCCATTCCTCGGGGACCTCGCCCTCCAGCAGGGCGGGGTCCTCGAACACGCCCACGGCCGCGCGCACGGCGGCGTCGAGCACCTCGGGTCCCGGCGGGCCCTGGTGGAACGCGTCGGCGACGGCGCCGATCGAGGCCTCCAGCACGGCGCTCAGGAGCTTCTCGTCCCCGACGAGCACGGGCCCGTGCTCGGCCACGGCGCCCAGGCCGGCCCCGACCATCACGTTCCAGTTCTCCTGGAACCACGTCTCGAAGGTGGAGGCCGGCTGGATCGTCTCCGCGGCCTTCCCCAGGACGTCCGCGAGCATGTTCTCCCAGACCTCGCCGTCGCCCTCGGACAGGAAGTCGGAGCCCTCCTCGAGGGCGCTGCGCAGCAGGTTCTGGACGCCGGTCCCGCGCAGCAGGCCGACGACGAAGTCGTCCCCGCTGCGCTCGCGCGTGCGCGCCAGCGCCGACAGGACGCGGCGGACCCACTCGCTGTTCGTGGCGACCTGCTCGCGCTGGTCGAGCACCACGTTCAGCGTGGACCGCAGGGCGTGCTCGAGCACCTGGCCCCACCCGTCCATCGTCTCCAGGTCGGGCTCGGAGAAGCGCACCAGGATCGCGCCGACGAGCTCCTGCGTCGGCCGGTGGTCGGTGAGGTGGCGGACGTTCTGCCCCAGCACCTCGGTGGCCACGTCCAGCACGGTCGCGGCGATGCGGAACCCCAGGCTGTCGCGCCGCCGGCTCGGCCCGGCCGCGAGGTAGTAGGTGGCGCGCTTGACGTCCTCCTCGTCCAGGTCCCAGGCCGGCGCGCGCCGGCGCAGCGCCTCCTGGAACTCGGCGTCGGGGGACCAGATCTCGATCGAGATCTCCTCCATGAGGCCGTGCTTCTCGCACTGCCGCGTCAGGCGCGAGCGGGTGCCGGCCGCCAGGGCCCCCTCGACCTGCCCGCGGTCGGCGGCGGACAGGTCCGGCGCCCGCGCGAGGAGCGCCCGCAGCGCGTCCTCCAGGTCGCCGATCCCCGGTGCGCCCGCGACGTCGGTGAAGGGCAGCGACAGCGGGCTCGAGTCCGCCACCTGCGCCGCCATCATCTCGTCGAGCTTCTTGCCGAGCTTGATCGAGCCCGACACGACCGACATCGCGAGTCCCGCGACTTCGCTCGATACGACCATCTGCCTCCTCCTTCGATCCAGTGGTCCGGTCGGAGCATCCCCGATCCGCTGCGATCCGGCAAGGGCGGGTGCGCCGGCGGCGCCCGCCTCCCGGGATCAGGACGCTCCCGGCAGGGTGCGCGCCGCGGCGCATGTCGCCGCCCCGCGTTCCGAGGCGCCGAGCACGCCGATCCGGTGCGACGCGGGGCTCACGGCGGCCCGCCGGAGTCCGGCCACTCGAGCTCCATCGTCTGGTGGAACGGCGTGCCCTGCCAGTGGCCCCACAGCCGGCGCAGCCGCGCGCGCACGCGCTCGACGAAGGCGCCGTCCACGAACGGCGCGGCGCGGCGGGCGTGCTCGACGTACCGGTCCGGGTCCAGGCGCCCGTGCCACACGGCCTGCATGGGCCCGACCAGCGCCTCCGCCAGCGGCAGCCCCGACTCGCCCGGATCGGCGGCCGCGCGCTTCAGCTCCTCGAAGTCCGCCCCGGACGCGAGCCGCCCCCAGAAGCCGTCGGTCAGCCCCGCCTCGGCCTCCACCGCGAGGTGCACGAGGTCGTGCAGCAGCACGCTGCGGGTCTCGAGCTCCTGCTCGGCCCACGACCCGTCCGGCCGCTCCACGGCCAGGCGGTGGCGGTCGTTCGAGAGGCGAGTGAGGCGGATCCTCACCGCGCTCCCTCCCGCGCGCCTCCCCGGGTCACTGCCACGGGGTCACTGCCACTCGAACCGGTTGTTCATGCGGTAGCTGGCCGGGAAGTAGAAGGCGCGGTACAGGCCGGCGCGGTCGTCCTTGCTGAAGACCATCGCGCGCGCGTGCACCTCCATCTGCTCGTGGTAGACCGGCTCCACGTGCGTGCGGACCAGGCGCGAGCGCTCGACCCGGCCCTCGCTGTCGATCACGAACTCGAACAGCGTGTCGGCCCCCTGCTGCTTGTACTCCCGCAGCGCGCGCTGGCGCTCGGCGGCGGTGAAGCTCCAGCTCGGCTCGGTCAGGACCTTGAAGCTCGGCGGGAAGTAGAGGGTCGCCGCCTCGATCTCCGCGTCGGAGACCGGCGTCGTGCAGCCCCACGCCGGCAGGAGCGCGAGCAGGGAGACCAGGACGAGGAGTCCGTTCCGACGTTCGATCGCGCGCTGCATCGTTCCCCCGTTTCCTCCTCGGGCCTCGTCGGGTGCCGCCCGGAACTGCGCGGATCCGCACCGGTCCAGGCGAGGCCCCGCCCGGGCGCGACTCTATCAGCTCTCCCGCGGGCCGGCCGACGACCCGCGCCTCGAATCCAGCCCGGCGGTGGCACGGACCGGCCCGGGCCGGTCGAATGGTCCCCCACCGGGACGGGGCCCGGGAGTTCCCCTTCCGCCGCGTGTCCGGCGGCTCCCCCCGTCCGTCCCCCGGCAGCACGTCGCCCGCGATCCCATGACGTCCCTCCTCACGACCCTCCTGATCGGCCTCGTCACCCTCGCCGCCCCCGCCGCCAGCTCGAGCAAGCGGCCCGACCTGATCGTCCTGCAGAACGGCAAGGAGATCGAGTGCCGCGTCCTGTTCGAGGACGCGGAGCGCGTCGTCTACAAGACCACCGGTCGCGACAAGGAGGTCGCGCGCTCGGAGGTCGCGGAGGTCCACTCCATCGAGCGCAACATGCGCACGTTCCTCGAGCAGTTCTCCGCGATCGACCCGGGCGACGTCGGCGGCCTCGCCGACCTGGCGCTCTGGGCGGAGACCGTCGACCTCGCGGCCGAGGCGCGCAACCTGTGGATCCGCATCCTGCTGCTCGACGGCGAGAACGAGCAGGCCTGGACCAAGCTCGGCGGCAGCAAGGGCCGCAAGGGCTGGAAGATCCGCGTGCGCGGCCGCTACAAGACGCTCGAGGAGCTGCGCGAGCTGCGGTCGGAGTGGAAGACCGCGATGGAGATCCCGACCGCGCACTACCTGATCAAGACGAACGTCGACCCGGAGCTCGCCCTGGACGTCGCCATCGGCGTCGAGCGCCTGCACCAGATGTACTACGAGACGGTCGGCAAGGCGATGATGCTGTACCCCTTCGACCAGGTGCCGGAGGTGCACATCTACGCCGACAGCGAGGACGCGCCGAACCCGCCCACGCCGGGCTGGACGTGCTGGTACCAGAACGTCGGCAACGTGGTCATCGTCCTCGGCCCGGAAGCGAACCGGTACGAGATCAGCAAGCAGTTCGTGTTCCTGCTGATCCAGAACTCGTTCTGGTGGACCATCGGCAACCGCCAGGGGGTCCTCGTCGGGGCCGAGTGGTTCCGCGAGGGGATCGGCAGCGCCTTCGCGTTCGCCCTGCAGGGCCCGGCGCGCGACCTCGAGCTGGACGGCGGGCACCCCCACCTCGAGTGGTTCCGCGAGCAGGCCAGCGACCCCGAGCCGCTGACCGCGAAGCAGATCGTGAACAGCGGCCGCGGCGCGTTCCGCGGCGGCACGGCCGAGCAGCAGTACGTGCGCCAGGCCTACACCCTGTGCTACTTCCTGCTGCACGCCGCGGACGACAAGTACCGCCAGCCGTTCGTCGAGTACCTCCTCAGCGCGTTCGAGGGCAAGGGCGCGGTCAAGCACCTCGAGGACCACCTCGGCGTGAAGATCGAGGACCTCGACGAGGAGTGGAACGCCTACGTCCGCAGCATCGCGGGGATGTAGGCGCCGGTCCCGGGCGCCGGCGAGACGCGATGGACGGCCCCAGGCTGTACTCCGAGCTGGCGTCCTGGTGGCCGGTGATGAGCGCGCCGGCGGACTACGCCGAGGAGGCCGCGACGTTCCTCGCGGCGCTGCGCGCGGCGGTGGACGGGCCGCTCGAGACGCTGCTCGAGCTGGGCAGCGGCGGCGGCAACAACGCCAGCCACCTCGCGGCCCACGCGCGGCTGACGCTGGTGGAGCCCGCCGCGGGCATGCGCGCGGTCAGCGCCGCCCTGAACCCCGGCTGCGAGCACCTCGCCGGCGACATGCGCACGTTCCGGACCGACCGCTCCTTCGACGCGGTGCTGGTCCACGACGCGGTGACGTACATGCTGTCCGTCGAGGACCTGGCGGCCGCCGCCGCGACGGCCCACGCCCACTGCCGCCCGGGCGGCGCCGCGCTGTTCGTCCCCGACCACACGCGCGAGACCTGGCGCCCCGAGACGACCTCGGGCGGCCACGAGGACGGCGACCGCGCCCTGCGCTACCTGGCCTGGAGCTTCGACCCCGACCCCGGCGACACCCTCGTCACGACGGCCTACGCCTTCCTGCTGCGCGAGGGGGCGAGTCCCGTGCGGTGCGTCGAGGACGTCCACACGCTCGGCCTGTTCCCGCGCGCCGCCTGGCTGGAGGCGCTCGCGGCCGCGGGCTTCGAGGCCTCCGCCCTGCCCTTCGAGCACAGCACGTTCGAGCCGGGCGAGCGCCGCGAGATGTTCCTCGGGCGCCGCGCGCCCTGAGGGCGTCACTGGAACGCGAGCTTCAGCAGCTGCTCGCGCAGCGTGCCCTCGCAGGTATGGCGCATCGCGTCGTCGTAGAGCGCGACGTACGCGGGATCCGACAGGTGAGCCTCCCGGGCGCGCTCCCACGTGGCCGCGTCCTCGTACTCCGCGAACCAGGTGATGGTGTCGAGCTCGCCGAGCTCCGCGCGACAGACGCGCACGTGGCCCGCCTCGAAGGCGGCGTTGGCGTGGTCGGCCAGCGCGTTCGCGGCCGCCCAGGCGTCCGCGAAGCTGCCCGGCCGCACCCGCGCGGTGCGCATGCTGAGCACGGGCTTGCGGCGGCCCTCCGCCCGGCCGGGGGCGCCGGTGCCGGTCGCCCGCAGGAGGGTGAAGCGCGCCTCCTGGAGCAGCTCGAAGTCCGCTCCGAACTCCTGGAACTCGGGATCCTCGTCCGCGACCGCCCACAGCCGCCGCATGGCCCCGAAGTCGGCGGCCTCGCCGAAGACGTGGAGGCTGGGGTCGGTGTCGAAGTAGCCCTCGTACACCGCCAGGGTGAACCCGGGGTCGACCCGGTTCATGTAGTTGGTCAAGCGGAACAGGAAGCGCCCCGTGTCCTCGACGCGCTCGGCGTCCAGCCGGGCGGAGAGGTGCTGCAGCGTCGCGGTCGTCTCCGGCGCGGGCCGCGGGCCGGCGACGGCCTCCTGGGCTCCGGCCCCGCGCAGCGCGAGGCAAGCGACGACGGCCAGGGTCGGAGCGAGCGGAATCAGGGGCTTCATGGGCGTTCCTCCCGGGCCGCCCGGCGCGGGAGGCGCCCCGGCGTCGGCCGCGTACCGCGAACCTAGCGACCCGCCGCGCGATCCGCACGGCGGCCGGGGAATCCCCGCCGCGGCTCGCGCCCGCCCCCGCGCGGGGTCGCGCGGGCGATGAAACGAGAAGGGCCCCCGCGGGAGGTCGCGCGGGCGGCCAATGAAGAAGGGCCCCCGCGCGGGGTCGCGCGGAGGCCCGGGATTCGTCGGCCCTGGGGCCGCTAGCGGGGGGCGATCACTGGTCGTGGACGACGCTCACGTCGGACGTGCGCCCCGGACCGTGGCAGATCTCGCAGGACTCGAGGTTCTGCATGAGCATGCTGCGGTTGGTGAACCACGTCGTGCTGTCGGCCTGCGTGATCTGGCCGCCGTTGAGCTCCATGTGGGCCATCGCGGCCTGGCTCGTGTGGCAGCCGATGCAGGTGCCCGCGGTCAGCGAGTTCACCCAGTCCTCGGGGTTCGGGACGCCCGAGAAGGCCGCTTCCACGGCCATGTTGGAGGCGTCCTGGCCGTCGGGCTGCTGCGTCGTCCGGACGACGGTCGGCAGCAGGTCGTCGGCGAGCGGCAGCTCGAAGCTGTCGTCCTCGTGGCAGAGGCCGCAGTTGCTGGTGCTCGCTCCGCGCGGGAACGTGATCTCGCTCCAGTCGTAGTAGCCCTGACGCGACGGTCCGCGCACGTGCTGGAACGGACGGCTGCGGTCGTCGGCCGAGTGGATCCCGTGGATCAGGTCCTTGAAGCCCTGCGCGTCCTCGGGATAGGTCAGCGGGTCGTTCGGGTCCACGCTCGGATCGAGGGTGCCGGCCATGATGGCGTCCATCATGTCGATGTCCAGGCTCCGGAGCGTCGGGTCGACCACGCTGCGCCCCGTGCTGCTGAGGTTGGGCACGTGGCAGAGCGTGCAGATCTCCATGTTGAGGGTCCGGTTTCCGCCGTGCCCCTCGAACCACTCGTGGCAGTTCGCGCACTTGTTGTTGTCGACCACGGTCCGCCGCACGTCGTCGCCGGTGACGGCGACCACCTGGGAGGGCGTGTGCAGCGACACGATGTCGCCCATGATGTCCTGCTGGAAGTAGCCCTGCAGGCCCACGGCGCGCAGCGTGGCGCCCATCGGGAACTGGCTGGCCGGGTCGGTGACGACGAACGTGTTGACGCCCGTCCCGGCGTTGAAGGAGTGCGTGCCGGTCATGCCGCCGGCGACGAAGCCGGACAGGCTCAGGCTGAGCGGCTGCGCGGCGCGCTGGCCGATGTTGTTGTAGTCCTGCGGCGCCATGATGCCGTCCTGGGGCAGGGCCCAGGCCAGGAGCAGGGACGGGTAGTTCCCCGGTCCCGCCAGGTCGGCCGGCAGGTTGGCCACGTCGAGCGGGGTGCCGTCGCTGAGGATGCGCAGGTTGACCGTGACCTCGTCGGTCATGGAGTCGACGCTCGCGTCCATCAGCTCGTAGGCGATCTCGACCTGGCCGGGCAGCAGGAACGGGTTGTTCGGCGTCGCATTCGGGGTGAGGTGGCGGTCCTCGATGTTCGCGGCGTCGTGGCAGAGGGTGCAGACCGTGTTGTCCAGCGGCACCATGCCCCCGGGGTGGTTCGAGTCCACGTGGCAGCCGAGGCATGCCTCCCGGTTCGGCAGGTTCATCCAGTTGTCCCCGTCCGGCGTCGCCATGTCGGCCGCGGTGTGGCACTTGCGGCAGTTCGCGACGTCCTGGGGATATGTCACCTCCGCGTAGGAGATGCCACCGTCGAGGACCGTGAAGTCACCGGCGGCGTGGATCTTGTGGATCATGAACGCCATGTCCCCCTCGCCGGAGGCGAGATCGGGGTTGTGGCAGGTGACGCAGTACTCGACGCGGAAGCGGCGGCCGTGGAAGACCAGGTCGTCGTGGCACTCGTTGCACGACTCCATCACCGCGATGTTGCGCGTCTCGGTGATCATCGCGCCGGACGGCACGAAGTCGTGCACGAAGTTCTGCGCCTCGAGGGAGATCGAGCTCGAACCGAGCTGCCCGGCCAGCCGGTGCGTCAGGGTTGGCTCGTACGGGATGCCCATCACGGCCGTCACGTCCGTCTCGAACGTGAACGTGTAGGTCCCGTCCATGTGGTCGACGAGCGACGAGCCGTTGTCGTAGTCGGGGTCGTTCGTCGTGGCGTCGCGGGTGTAGGTGACCCAGCTGTCCGGTGTTCCGGGAACCAGCTTCGAGAGCGTGAAGCGCACGTAGTTGTTCGAGGCCTCCCAGAACGGCACGATCCCGATGATCGGCACGCCGCTGGCAGTCTCGAGCCGGAACGTCACCTTCGGCGGGCTGAAGATCTGGACGCTTTCGATCTCGCTGACGACGTCGAGCCCGGCGAGGAAGTCGTCGGACACGGTGGAGGCGTCGATGACGTTCGGGCCCGGAGGCCCCTGCGCCCCGTCGTCGCCATCCTTGCAGCCCGCGAGGACGAGTGCCGTACCCGCGAGCCCCAGGGCAGCGAGTCTCGTACGGACACTGACCATGATGCTGCTCCTTTCCGCCTCCGCGCGAGAGGCGCCGTTGAATCTGGGGGTGTCCCTCCGGTCCGCCCTCCGGAGTCCCGCCCCGGGGGCCCCCACCCCGCCACGGAGGGGGGTGGGAAGGCCCGCCGGGGGGCCCCGTGCAGGGGATCGGGCGGGTCGTAGAGGATCGCAGGGACGAGCGTAGGCTGACATACGCCCTTGTGCTCAGGGAGCCCCGGATTCGGTGCGGAGGCGGCGCGCCCCGGCCGGCACGTACTTCGACGGCTCCGCGCGCGCGGTCCGCGCTGCGGTGAACGGGCTCCCGGATTGCCCCGATGGAGCCGGCGCTGCTTGAGCTATTCTCTTTCCCTCGCGACGCGCGACCCCCGGGCCGATGCACCCCCCGAACTCCGACCGAGCCGGGTCCCGACAGGGTCCCCGGACACGCCGCCGAGGACCGGCGTGCGCCCTGGCCGCGGCCGCCGCGGTCGCGTCGCTCGTGCTCGCGGCCTGCGACGACGGCGAGGCGCCGCGGAGGACCATCACCCGCGAGCGGCGGTGGCTGCCGGTCGGCCGCGCGGTCCTGCCCGGCGTCCCCTCCGCGCAGCGGTTCCGCTTCGAGCGCGGCGCGCCTGCCGCGACCGCGACGGCGGCGCCCGGCGAGGAGCTGGCCTGGGACACGCCGCCGGGCTGGCGCGAGCTGCCGACCAGCTCGCTGCGCAGCGCCAACTTCCTGGTCGCGGGCGACGAGCGCGCCGAGTGCTACCTGACGATCCTCGGGGGCGACGGCGGCGGCCTGCTCGCGAACGTGAACCGCTGGCGGTCGCAGATGTCGCTGCCCCCGATCGACGCGGCCGAGCTGGACGACGCCCCCCGCGCGCCCCTGCTCGGCAGCGAGGCCGTGCTGGTCGACTTCGAGGGGACCTTCGGCGGCATGGGCGGCGACCTGTCCGAGGACGGCTGGCGGCTCGTCGGGCTGCTCTCCGTCGACGGCGGCTCGGCGCGGTTCCTCAAGATGACCGGTCCGACGGAGCTCGTCGGCGCCGAGCGCGACGCCTTCCTCGAGCTGGCCGCGTCGATGCGCATGGACGTCCCCGCCCACCCGCCCGCGGGCCACGCCGGCGCCACGCACGGGTCCGGGATCGCCTGGGAGGCCCCGGCCTCGTGGCAGCGCGGCCCCGACCGCCCGATGCGCGAGGTGACGTTCCGGGTCGGCCCGGAGGGCGAGGGCGAGTGCTACGTGGCGCTGCTGGGAGGCACCGGCGGCGGCGCCTTCGCCAACGTGAACCGCTGGTGCGACCAGATGGGAGCCCCGACGCTCTCCCCGGCCGAGTTCGAGGCCCTCGAGCGCATCCCCGTGCTGGGCACCCAGGGCATCGTCGTCGAGGTCGCCGGCACGTACACCGGCATGGGCGACGAGCTCGTGTCCGACGCGCGCCTCCTGGGCCTCGTGTGCGAGCTGCCCGACCGCGCGGTGTTCGTGAAGCTCATCGCCCCGGGCGACGTGGCGGCCGCGGCGCGCGAGGACTTCCTGTCGTTCTGCCGTTCCCTCGAGCTCTGAGCCGCCCCGTGAAGACCCTCCTGGAGCGCTTCGTCCGCCTGTTCTCCTCCTTCGGCCTGAGCTGCGTGCTCCTGATCCTGCTCGCCCTGCTGACCTGGCTGGGCACCCTGGAGCAGGTGAACACCGGCCTGTTCGAGGTCCAGAAGAAGTACTTCGAGTCCTTCTTCCTCGTCCACCAGGCCGGGCCGCTGTCGATCCCCCTGCCGGGCGCCAACCTCGTGATGTGCGTGCTGGCGCTGAACCTGCTGGTCGGCGGGATCCTGCGCATGCGCCGCGGCGCGGCCACGGCCGGCGTGCTCGTCGTGCACCTCGGCATCTCCCTGCTGCTCGTCTCGGGGTTCGTGAAGACGTACTTCTCGAACGAGGGGCACCTGACCCTCTTCGAGGGCCAGCGCTCGAACTCCTACCAGAGCTACTACCGCTGGGAGATCAGCATCGCGCGCCCCCTGGGCGGCGGCAACGTCCACGAGCTGCTCGTGCCCCAGGAGGACTTCGTCGACGCCACCGGGGCCCGCCCGGTCACGCTGGTCTCCGACGAGCTGCCCTTCGACCTCGAGATCCGGCACTACATGCGCAACTGCCGCGTGATGCCGAAGGGCCCGATGTTCGAGGTGACCGTGCCCGTGGTCGACGGCTTCTTCCTGCAGGCCGACGCGCTGGCAAAGGAGGCCGAGCACAACGTCGCGGGTGCCTACGCGACCGCCGTCCTGCCCGACGGCACGCGCACCGAGGGGATCCTGTGGGGCCTCGACGACGCGCCCTGGACGGTCTCCGTGGACGGCGCCGACTGGACCGTCGACCTGCGCCACGAGCAGTACCCGATGCCGTTCTCGGTCGAGCTCGACGTGTTCACGAAGGAGAACCACCCGCGGACGAACATGCCCAGCAAGTTCTCGAGCGACGTGACCGTGCTCGAGGGGGGCTCGTCGCGGCCGGTGAAGATCCAGATGAACGAGCCGCTGCGCGACCAGGGCCTGGTGCTCTACCAGGCCTCCTGGGGCCCCTCGAACGCACGGCCGGGCGACCCGCTGTTCTCGACCCTGTCGGTGGTCCGCAACCCCGCCGACCAGTTCCCGCTGTACGCCTGCATCGTCATCGCTTTCGGCATGGTGATGCACTTCTCCCGCCGACTGTTCCGCTACATGCGGGCGGAGGCTCGACGATGACGAACTCCCCGGCCGCGCGCGCCGCGCGCCTGCTCCTCGCACTCGTCCCCCTGACCCTCCTCGCGACCCCCGCCCCGGCCCAGGAGAGCGCGCCCGCCCGCCCCGCCTGGTCGCCGGAGGTCGTGGAGCTCGCCGAGAGCCTGCCGGTCCAGGACGGCGGCCGCATCAAGCCCCTGCGCACCCAGGCGTCGTTCACGCTGCTGCGCCTCAGCGGACGCCGCTCGGTGCGGCTCCCCTCGGGCGAGCGCCTCTCGGCGACGGAGTGGCTCCTCGACGTCCTGCTCTACCCCGAGCTCGCCGACACCTACCCGGTGTTCCTCGTCCAGAACGCCGAGGTCGTCGAGGCGATCGCAGTGTCCCGGGAGGGCAAGAAGGTGCGCGACCGCTACTCCTTCGAGGAGCTGCGCCCCCGCATCGACCGCCTGTTCCAGCTCGCCGGCGAGTACCACCGCATCGAGGAGAAGGACCGCACGACCGTCCAGCAGCAGGTGTTCCTCCTGGCGATGCGCGTGCAGGAGTACCTGGGCCTCTCCGGCCACCTGGAGTTCGCGCGCGAGTCCTTCCCGGTCCGCCCCGGCGGCGAGATCTCCGCGGCCCTGGACGGCGCCGACGTGGCCACGCCGTCGCTCATCCTCGAGCACCTGGGCCCGCTGCTCGTCCTGCGCGACCGGCTCTCCGCCGAGGCCGGCGACGGCGCCGAGATGCAGGCGCTCTCCGAGATGCTCGTGCGGACCTCCGAGTCGCTCTCGCGGTCCGAGAACCTGGCGCTGCTGCCGCCCGCGGTCGACGAGCCCCCCCGCGCCGACTGGCACAGCCCCGTCGACGTCTTCGTGAACGCGCTCCAGGGCAGCGGCGCCGACGCCGAGGCGATCGAGGACCTGGCGGGCTTCGAGCGCCTGGCGGCGAACCGCGACGACCCGGCGGCCTTCGAGTCCAGCCTGCGCGACCTGCACGGCCGCCTGGTGGGACGCGCCGAGGCGCGCGGCGAGTACGAGAAGGTCGACCTGGAGCTGCTCTACTACCGCTCGAAGATCCTGAACTACAGCCACTACGGCTTCGTGCTGGCGTTCTTCCTGACCGCCTTCCTGTGGCTGCGCCCCCGGAGCAAGGTGCTGTACGGAGGCACGTCGCTGACCGTGCTCGTGTCGACGGTGCTGCTGATCGGCACCATCACGCTGCGCTGCATGATCCGCGGGCGCCCGCCGGTCAGCACGCTCTACGAGACGGTGCTGTTCGTGACGGCCGTGGCCGCGCTCATCGCGATGTTCACCGAGGCCGTCAACCGCCGGCGCATCGCCATCTCCGTCGCCGCGCTCGTCGGCGTGATCGGGCTCTTCATCGCCAACGGCTACGAGATGCTCGACAAGAAGGACACGATGCCGAGCCTCGTCGCCGTGCTGGACACGAACTTCTGGCTGGCGACGCACGTGACCGCCATCACGACCGGCTACTCCGCGGGGATGCTCGCGGCGGTGCTGGCCAGCGTGTACCTCGTGACCAAGGCCTTCGGCGTGCGCCGCTCCGACCCGACCTTCCACCACAGCCTGGGCCGGATGGTGTACGGCGTGCTCTGCTTCGCCCTGATCTTCTCGACCGTCGGCACGATCCTGGGCGGCATCTGGGCGAACGACAGCTGGGGACGCTTCTGGGGCTGGGACCCCAAGGAGAACGGCGCCCTGCTGATCGTGCTGAGCCAGCTCGTCATCCTGCACGCCCGCATGGGCGGCTACCTGCGCGAGCACGGCCTCTGCATGGCGACGGCCTTCGGCGGGACGGTGATCGCCTTCTCCTGGTGGGGCGTCAACCTCCTCGGGGTCGGGCTGCACAGCTACGGCTTCACGAGCGGCATCCACGACGCCCTCTGGACCTACTACGGACTCCAGTGGGCCGTCGTCGGGCTCGGCGCCTACACCTGGCTGCGCGAGCGCGGCCGCGCCCGGGACGGCCGGACGGATCGCAGCCGGTCCGTCAACGCGACCGGGGAGCGCCCGGAAGCGCTCCCCGGCCAGGGCTCGCACGCCTGACGCGGCGCTACTTGCGCATCCCGGCGAGCTCGTCCGGCTTCAGGTTGCACGTGCCGTCCGGGCACCCCTCGGCGTGCGGGCAGGGGCTGCCGTGGGGGCAGGTGCCGATGGCGGCCTTCTCCTCGTCGGTCCGCGGCTTGCGCGGGTCGAGGTGGGCGATCACGCCGCGGGCCTCGTAGTAGCAGAAGGGCTTGTAGCTCGGGCTGCGCGGGTTGTGGCAGCCCACGCACAGCTCGACGCCGGGGGACACGACCATCTCCTCGGTGGCGATGCCCTGGTAGCCCTCGGGGGCTTCCCCGGAGGCCGCGGCCTTGAAGCGCGCCTTCATGTGCGCCTCGCCGGGGCCGTGGCACGTCTCGCACTGGACGCCCAGCTCGGCCTTGAAGCCGCGGGCGAGCATGCCCTCGTCCTCGCCGTGGCCGGTCACGTGGCACTCGAGGCAGGTGTCGCTCGTCGAGGGATCGTCGATCCCGAGCTTCGCACCAGCCTCCTTGGCCGCCGGCGTCTTGAGCACCTCGAAGGCGTGCGCGTGCTTGGCCTCGCTCCAGGTCCCGTAGGCGTCGCCCTGGTCCTCGGCGCTGTGGCAGTTCTTGCACTTGGCCGCGCCGATGTAGCGGTCGGCCGCGGCCGTCGGGGACGGCGCGCGCGACGAGCTCGACAGGAGCGGCAGCGCCAGGAGGGCGACCAGCGGAACCAGGCCGGCCGCCAGGCGGGAGATTCGTGCAGTCATCGTGGGGTACCTCGGTCTCGGGGAGAACTTGCAGGAGGATCGCGCTCGGCCGGCGGAGGCAGGCCGTGGGCCGCCAGGAGGCCGTCGGCGACCTTGCGCGCGGAGTTGTGCGAGAGCGCCTGGAGGGCGCTCTCGAGGAACCGTGGATCGCGCTCGCGGTCCAGGAGGTCCCGGACCGCCAGCAGCTCGTCGGCCCCAGCGTAGCGGAAGAAGCTCGCGCCCGCGCGGGCCCGCAGGTCCGGCGCCGGCAGGGGGGGCTCGAAGGCGGCCCGGCGGAGGACCTCCCGCGAGCGCGGGTCGAGCCGCGCGCTGCGGTCCAGCAGGAGCAGTGCCGTGGACGGGACCGACTCGCCCCGGGGGTCGGACACGTCCGGCAGCTCGCGCAGGGCCAGCAGCCAGAGGTCCGCGCTGTTCTTCAGCCGGCGGTCGTGGGCCACCCGGAGCAGGGCGACCTTGCGCGGGTCCGGGCCGGGGCCCAGCAGGATGCCCTCGGCCTCGGCGGCGAGCTCGCGCGGGCGCTCGGCCGCGGCCGCGAGGAACTCCGTGTAGAACTCGCCCTCCCGCGACGCCTCGGGGCCGCGCGCTGCCCGCGCGCCGGTCTCGTCGCCCGCGTCGTCCGAGACTGGCCCCGCGGCCGGAGCGGGGGCGG
>JAUIDW010000443.1 GCA_030428395.1 bacterium
TGCCCTCGGCCACCCGAGCGCCCCGTGCTCGTGCGCGTCCTGCACTCGGGCGTGCGGGTGGCCGAGGGCACGTGCGGCCCGGACCACGCGCTGCGCGTCTCCGTCCCGGCCGGGGAGCTGATCGTCCGGGCCCTCGAGTCCCCGTCGACGCCGCTCCTCGAGCGGGCCGTCACCGTCGAGCCCGGCGGCGCCGCCGTCGTCGACCTCGACGGGTGAGGGCCGGGCCGGGGGCGTGCAGTAGACTCCCCCCATGCCCGCGCAGCTCCCGCCGGACGACCCGCCGCCCTTCGCGCCGTTCCCGACGCTCGACAGCGAGCGCATCTACGACTGCGAGTGGTGCGGGCTGCGGCGCGACCTCGTAGAGCTGCCGGACGGCCGCGGGCAGCCCTACCACGTGTTCGAGATCCCCGACGCGTCGGTCGTGGTGCCCGTGACCGACGGGGGCGAGGTCGTGCTGGTCGGGCAGTACCGCTACCCCCACGGCGGGACGTACTGGGAGGTGCCGGCGGGGCGCATCGGCGACGACGAGACGCCGGAGGCCTGCGCGCGGCGCGAGCTGCGCGAGGAGGCCGGGCTGGCGTCGCGCGAGCTGGTGCGGCTGCCGAGCTTCTACCCCGTCAACGGGATCAGCGGGCACCTGGCCCACGCCTTCCTGGCGCTGGGCTGCGAGCGGGCGGGCGCGCCCGAGCTGGACGCCACGGAGCGCATCGTCGCGCGCACCTTCCCCGCCGATCAGGTGCGCGCCCTGCTCGACGCCGGCCGCGTCCGCGACGGCTTCAGCGCCCTGGCCCTGCACTACGCCTTCGCGCGCCTCGACCGCGGCCTGGCCGAGCCGGAGTAGGCCGCGCGCCGCGCGCGCCTAGGGCTCGATCACGAAGCGCACGGCGTCGCTGAGCCCGTCGCCGAAGCCCGCCGGGTCGGCGGGGTCGCGCTGGTACCACTGCGCGAAGACCGTGCGGCCCGCGGTCAGCAGCGGGTCCACGCCGCTGCGGATGCGCTTGTTGAAGTCGCGGCGCAGCACGCCCGTGCAGGGCGCGTACCCGAGGTCCTGGGCGACCTTGGGCGGCAGCAGGCGCGTGACCGGCGCCTTGACGCACAGCACGCCGCCGTGGAAGGCGAGGTTCGCCTTGGCGAAGCCGTACAGCAGGAAGCCCGCCTCGCCGGCGACCGCGTCCTCGGCGCGCAGCACGAACGGCGCGGTGCCGGACGCGCTGGGCGTGCCCGACCCGCAGGCGAAGGGCGCGCAGCCCTGGGAGTTGCGCTTGCCGGAGCAGTACACGAACGGCGCGCCCTGGTCGAAGAAGGCGTAGCCCATCTCGGGATCGGTGCAGTCGCGGTCCGGCCCCAGGGCGGGGTTGCCGGCGTCGATGCAGGGCGAGCCCGGCTGCAGCGCGTAGTCCCCCGCCGCGAGGTCCACGAAGAGCGGGTCGACCGAGACGTTGCCGTTCGCGCCCGCGAAGTCGCCGTCGCCCACGTCGCAGTACACGGCCCCCTGCACCTGGCCCAGGGCGTCGGCCACGTCGTCGCCGTTGCCGTAGAGGATGCAGCTGTCGAGCCACGTCGGGACCGCCGCGCCGGGACCGGTCGTGCGCACGCCCGCGCCGGCGTTGTCGGCGATCGTGCAGCGCTCGAGCCGCACGTCGACCTGCGTGGGCCCGGGGTTCGCCACGCCGACGAAGGCGTCGCCGTTGCTCACGAGCGCGCAGCGGCGCAGCCGCACCTCGAGGCCGCTGCCCACGCCGGTCTCCACCCGCACCGCCGGGCCGAAGCAGCCCTCGACGCGCGTGTCCTCGACCAGCAGGTCGTTGGTCGACGAGGTACCCTGCCGGTAGTCGATGCCCGGACCGGCGCAGCCGCGGATGGCGGACGAGCGGACCTCGGCGACGAGGACGCCGTGGGTGCCGAAGTCGTCGAACCACGCGCCCGCGCCGCAGCCCTCGACGACCACGTCGTCGAGCCGGACGACGATGCCGTCGGCCAGGTCGCGAACCACGGTGATCCCCCAGCCGGTCATGCCCTCGATGCGGACGTCGCGCAGCTCCAGGTCGTAGACCTCTTGGTCCTCGGGGTACACGTGGATCCCGGTGGCCGCGTTGCGCAGCGTGAGGCCCTCGACGCGGGGGACGGGCGCCGCGGCGAACGGATCCGCGCCGTCGTGGATCATCGAGAGGGACGACCCTCCGCCGTCGAGGATCGTGACCGCGCTGCCCGCGCCGACGAGCTCCACGCCGTAGCGCAGCTCGAACCCGATGGTCTCGCCGAGGGCCGCGTCGTAGAGCCCGGCCGCGACGTGGATCGTCTCGCGGACGCCGGGCGCCGGCGCGCCGACGGCGGCGACCGCGTGCGAGATCGTCCGCCACGCGTCCGCGGGGGACGTGCCGCCGTTCCCGTCGCTGCCGGTGGCCGCGTCGACGTAGTGGTCGCCGGCCGCCGCCGCCGCGGAGAGCGCGGCGATCGACAGGGCGGTGGCGACGGCGCGCCGCAGGGCGCCGGGGAGAGCGAACGTGGTCGGGCTGTCCATGGCGAGGTCCTCTCCGCCATGCGAGCAGCGAACGCCCCGCCGCGCCATGCGCAGGGGACCGTAGCGAGCCTCCTACGAGGAGGCAGGCGCTGCGTTCCCCCGCTCGCCGTCGCCGCCCGAGGCGCTCAGGGCAGGATGACGAAGCGCACCGCGTCGCTGAGCCCGTCGCCGAAGCCCGCGGGGTCGGCGGGGTCGCGCTGGCGCCACTGGGCGTGGACCACGCCCCCGGCGGTCAGCGCGGGGTCGGCGCCGGCCTGGACGACGGCGTTGAAGTTGCGCCGCAGGCGCCAGCCGCTGCAGCCGCCGCCCGTGGACACAGCCGCCTTGGCCGGGGTGCGGACGAACGGCGCCTTGACGCAGAGCAGCGCGCCGTGGAACGCGAGCTGGCCCTTCTTGCCGGCGTACAGCAGGACCCCCGCCTCCGACGGCACCACGTCGTGGGCCGTGATCCGGAAGGGCGCCGTCGCGGTGGCGCTCGGCACGCCCGTGGTGCCGACGAAGGGCACGCAGCCGGCGGAGCTGGTCTTGCCCGCGCAGTACGTCAGCACGTCGCCGTCGTTCAGGTCGAACACGACCGCGGCGCCCGCGTACGTGCCGCCGTCGCCGGTGTCGAGCGGCGCGCCGAACAGCGCGCGGGCGCGCGAGGTCGCGACGCCGCTGGCGAACTCGCGGTCGTCGCCGGGGCCGTCCGGGCGCAGCGTGGTCGCCTCGCTCCACGCGACGCCGTCGGTCGTGAACACGTAGGCGGTCCCCGACCCGGCCCCCTCGTCGGAGAGCGGCGCGCCCGCAACCAGGGTGTCACCGTCCAGGTCCACCGCGACGCCGAAGCCCGCCCCGCCGCCGGCGTTCGAGGCCACCAGGCGCTGGCGCTGCGCCCAGGTCGAGCCGGCGCGCGCGAACACGTAGACCGTGCCCTCTCCCATGGGGCCGCCCGGCTGGCCGGCCGCGAGCGTGTTCGACGGCGCGCCCAGGACGGCGAACGAACCGTCGAGCGCCGCGGCGGACCCCAG
>JAUIDW010000056.1 GCA_030428395.1 bacterium
GCCCGCGGGCCGCGCTTCGCGCCCGGCCCGGGCTTCCCGCGCGCCTGCGTCGTCGCGGGGCTCGTCATGCTCGCCGCGCTGCTGGCGTTCCCGCGCCAGGCCTTCGCGTTCGAGTGGACCTTCGGCGTCTTCCTGCTCGAGCCGCTGTGCGTCCGCCTGGGCCGACGCTCGTTCCTGGCCGAGCTGGCCGAGGGCGACTGGCGCACCTGGGTCTCCCTGTGGGTCGGCGTGCTGGTCTGCGGCTTCTTCTGGGAGATGTGGAACTCGCTCAGCTACCCGAAGTGGGTCTACCACGTCCCGTACGTGGGGTTCGGCAAGGTGTTCGAGATGCCGGTGCTGGGCTACCTCGGCTACCTGCCCTTCGCGATGGTGCTGTACCAGGTGGTGCTGCTGGTGTTCCGGCGGCCGCCCCTCGACCTGCTGGGGAGCGCGCCCGGGACGCGCGGACGCTGAGCGATGCTGGCGCGGTTCTGCCTGTACGGGCTGCTCAAGAACCAGCGGTACTTCGAGCCGTTCCTGCTGCTCGCCTTCCTGGCGAAGGGGCTCACGTTCTTCCAGGTCGGGCTCCTGATCGCGCTGCGCGACGGCGTCGTCCACCTGCTCGAGATCCCCTCGGGGGCGGCCGCCGACCTGCTGGGCCGGCGCGGCGCCATGGTCGTGTCGTTCGCCGCCTACGCGGTGGGCTTCGTGACCCTGGGCCTGGCCGCGACGCCGGCCGCGCTCGCGGCGGGCATGGTGCTCTTCGGCGTCGGCGAGGCCTTCCGGTCGGGCACGCACAAGGCGCTGATCTTCGCGTGGCTCGAGCGCGAGGGCCGCCTGGACGAGAAGACGCGCGTGTACGGCCTGACGCGGGCGTTCAGCAAGGTCGGCTCGGCCGTCTCGTCGCTCGTCGCCGCGGCGCTCGTGTTCGTCTCGGCCCGCTACGAGAGCGCCTTCCTGTGGTCCGCCGTCCCGTGCGCGCTGAACGCCCTGAACCTGGCGACCTACCCCGCCTCGATCGACCCGCGCCCCTCGCCCGACCCGGAGGCGAGCGGCCGCGGGGCCCCGCTGCGCGCCGCCTGGCGCCACGTCCGCGCGACCCTGCGCGACGCCGCCGGGGCGCCCCGGCTGCGCGGCCTGCTGCTCGAGTCGATGGGCTACAACGGCCTCTTCAAGGCGGCCCGGGACTACCTGCAGCCGGTACTCGCCGCGGCGGCGGTGCTGTGGCTGGGAGGCGCCGCGGCGGACCTCGACGACGCCGCGCGCTCCGCCCTGCTGGTCGGGCCGGTGTACGCGCTGCTCGCGGCGCTCTCGGCGGTGGCGAGCCTGCGGGCGCACCGCTTCGCGGAGTGGGCCGGGGGGGACGAGGCGGCGGCGCGGCGCCTGTGGGGCCTGCTCGTGGCGGCGCTCGTCGTCTTGGCCGTCGCCTCGGCTGCCGGGGCGGGCGCGGGGGCCGGCGCGGCGGTGGCGATCGCCGGCTTCGTGGCCCTGAACGTGCTCCAGAACCTGTGGCGGCCGATCCTGACCAGCCGCATCTACGGCGAGGTCGAGCCCGCGCGCGGCGCCACGCTGCTGTCGATCGAGAGCCAGTCGCACCGCCTGGCGACCGTCGTGCTGGCGCCGCTCTTCGGGGCGCTCGTGGACGCAGGCGGCAGCTTCGCGCCGGCCGCGGCGCTGGGTGCGGTCGTCGCGCTCGGGTTCCGCCTGCGCGCGGGGCGCGGGCGCGCGTGAGCGAGCCGGCCGCTACTTGTCGGCGACGTTCTCGAAGTCGAAGTCGTTCTTCGGGTCCGCCCGCACGATCTTGAAGACGTAGGGCGAGCTCCCGCCGGCGGGCGGGGACGCGGGGGGCGCGGGCTCCGGCGCGGCCGCCTTCGTCGGCGGGGCGGCCTCGGCGTCCTCGGCCTGTCGCTTGGGCTCGTCGGGCTTCACGGGGTGGGCTCCTCGTTCCGGGGCGCGGCGGACTCGAGCAGCCCGGCGCCGGCCATGTCGTGCAGGCAGCGCAGGGCGTCCGCCCGGTGGGGGGCGGGGACGACCTCGACCACCTGCTCGAGGGTTCGCGTGCCGTCGCAGCGTCCGAGCAGCTCGGCGGCGGCGGGGGACACGCAGTGGACCTCGCCGCTGTGCGCATCGTACACGAGCTCGGAGGGCGCCGGCGAGATCGCGGGCAGCTCCTGGTCGAAGCGCCGCTGGTCCGCGGCGTCGATCAGGTCGGACTGGTACCGCGGCCGCAGGGTGCGCGTGTCCACGTGGGTCAGGAAGGCGTCGATCTCGCCCCGGTCGTAGGCCAGCGCGCGGCGCACCAGGCGGCGGGGGCGCGGGGCCGCCGCGGCGGGGGCCGCGGCCCGGGCGGCGGGCGCCTCGAGCACCTCGCGGCGCAGCCGGTCCCACCCGCCGAAGTGGTTCAGGTAGAGGAAGTAGTGCCCCTTGAGCTCGTGGTAGAGCATGTTCGTGCTCTGGAACACGGGGAAGTGCGAGCGCAGCTGCTGCGTGAACTCGAGGTACAGGTCGCGCGCCTCGCGGCGGCTCATCCCGGAGCTGGCGGTGAAGTCGTAGTAGACCTGCAGGTCCGCCGTCGGGTCGGGGTGGATCTCGGTGATGTCGAACTCGGCGCGCCGGCGGAACACCTCGGACGTCTCGTCCAGGTAGAACACGCGCACGCTGACCTCCTGGATCCAGTCGCGGTGCGCCATCACCGTGTCGAGGGTCAGGCGCGCCTCCTCGAGCGTCTCGGTCGGGAACCCGATCATCACGTAGAGCGTGACCGAGATGCCCGCCTCGTGGACGCGCCGGATCAGGTCCAGGCTGGCGTCGGGGTCGATGCCCTTGCACATGCTGTCGAGCACGCGGCGCGAGGCGCTCTCGTACCCGAAGGCGATGCGGCGGCAGCCGGAGGCCGCCAGGTCGCGGCAGACCTGCTCGTCGAACACGTCGTGCTCGAGGCGCGCGTCGCACCACCAGGTCACGTCGAGCCCGGCGTCCAGGATCTTGCGCGGCAGCGCCTTGGCCATGTTCGGGGGCAGGTCCTCGATGGCCAGGTAGAAGCTGTTGGCGCCGTACTTCTCCTGCAGCACGCGCATGTCCTCGACGGTCTGGTCGAGCGTGCGCCCGCGGTAGCCCGGGCCGATCACGGTGTACAGCGTGCAGAACACGCACTTGCCCCAGTAGCAGCCGCGCGTCGCCGCCAGCGGCATCACGAGCTCCGGCGACAGGTACTTCTCGAGCGGCATGCCGTCGAAGTCGGGCGTCGGCAGCGTCTTGATGTCGAGCGGCTCCTGCCGCTCGGTGTGCACGACCGTCCCGGAGGCGTCGCGGTAGATCAGGTTGGTGACCTTGCTCAGGTCGCCGTCGCCGTCCAGGGTCTCGCACAGCTGGAGCAGCGGGCGCTCGCCCTCGAGCATCACGAAGCTGTCGATCAGGTCCCAGACCTCGTCGCGCTTCGCGAGCTTCTCGGCCACGTAGGCCAGCAGGCCGCCGCCCATCGTGACGTGCAGCTCGGGCTTCCAGGCCTTCAGCTGCTTCGCCAGCGTCAGCGACGGGATCGCCTGGCTGCCGAACGTGACGGAGATGCCGACCAGGTCGGGGTCCAGCTCGCGCAGGCGCGGCATCAGCGACTCGCGGAACCACTCGACGTAGGGGTTCTCGGCCTCGTCGCCGAGCGCGGCGACGATCTCGGCGCTGGACTCGATGCGGTGGCGCATCGCCAGGTTGTGGGCGGTCAGGCGCGTCGGCCAGAACTCCGCGGACACGATGCGCAGCGCCTGCTCGACGGTGCGTCCCGCCCACAGGTAGCGCTCGTAGTCGTAGAACTCCTCGCGGCTGCGCAGCACGCCCTTGGCCTCCTCGACGCGCGCCGCGACCTGCTCGCCGATCAGGGCGATCTCGGACAGCGTCTGGTACCGCTCCAGCTGGCTGTAGCGCAGCTCGGGCTCGGCCTCGAGGCGCGCCAGCTCGGCGACGGCGTCGACGCGCTCCAGCGCGCGGCGGACGCGCGCCTCGCTGAGGAACTCGTCGTACGCCTCGATGTTGGCGTCGATCGGGGTCACGTCCTCGACGCCGTTCGCCCGCAGGTAGGCGGCGAGGGACGGCAGGCTCAGGTACGGCTGCGTGAAGTGGCCCTGGGGCGGGAAGATCAGCGCGACTCTCACGGGGCGGTCTCCTCCGGGGTCCGGAAGGTCAGGGGCGGGGCTCGCGCACCGCGAGCAGGCGGTCCAGGGGCGGGTCCTCGACGACGGTGCGCCCGCCGGCGGGCCAGCGCACGGTGACCCGCTCGACGCGGTCCACCAGGCCGAGCCCGAAGTGCAGGCGGGGGTCGTGGGACGAGTACAGTCCGTCGTTCGTGCGCATCTCGCGCACGTGGCGGCGCCCGCCGGCCTCGACGGTGACGACGGCGCCGTAGGCGTCGCGGTTGCCGACGGTGCCCTCGAGCGCCACGGCGATCCAGCGGCCGCGGCGCGCCGAGCGGTTCTCGAGCAGGCGCGGCGCGTGGTCCAGGTCGACGACCAGGGCGTCCACGTCCCCGTCGTCGTCGTAGTCGGCCAGGGCGACCCCGCGCGCCGAGCGCAGGGCGCGCAGGTCCGGGCCCGCCTCCGCGGTGGCGTCGCGGTAGCGCAGCGCGCCGTCCACCTGGACGGCCTCGAAGAGCTGCGACTCCTGCAGGAACCCGTGCATGCCGATCTCGGGCGCCTGGGGCAGCACGTGGCCGTTGGCGACCAGCAGGTCGAGGTCGCCGTCGAGGTCCGCGTCGAGGAAGCCGCCGCCCCAGCCCAGCCGGTCCTCGCTGGCGCCGGCCAGCCCCAGCTCGGCCGCGGCGTCGCGGAAGCGCCCCGCGCCGTCGTTGACGTGCAGGCTGTTCGCCTCGAAGTCGAAGTTCGTGCGCAGCACGTCGAAGTCGCCGTCCCCGTCGAAGTCGGCCGAGGCGAGCCCCATGGCCGCCGTGGCCTGCCCCGCGGCGTTCAGCGCGAAGCCGCGCGCGAGCCCCTCGTCGGCGAACGTGCCGTCGCCCCGGTTGCGGAACAGGTTGCAGGGCTGCAGGTCGTTGGCCACCAGCAGGTCCTGCCAGCCGTCGCCGTCCACGTCGCTGAAGATCACGGCGTAGGAGCACAGGCCGGCCTCGAGCTCGAGCCCCGCGTCCGCGGTGGCCTCCTCGAAGCGCCCGGTCCCGTCGCCGCGGTAGAACACGTCCGGCGCCCCGGGGTTGTAGCCGCGGCCGTTCTCCGCCTCGGGGCCGTAGCCGATCTCGACGCCCTCGATCACCTGCCGGCGCCCGCCGTCCGGCGGCGCGTCGGGGTCGAACAGCACGTAGTTGGCGACGTACAGGTCGAGGTCGCCGTCGTTGTCGGCGTCGCCGAAGGCCGCCCCCGCGCCCCACAGGTCGCAGCCCAGCCCGGCCTCGGCGGTCGCGTCCACGAAGCGCCCGCCGTCGTTGCGCAGCAGCACGTCGGGGCCGAAGCACGCGAGGTACAGGTCGGGGTCGCCGTCGCCGTCGACGTCGCCGACGGTCACGGCGTTGATCCAGGCCGTCGTCCGCGCGCCGGCGGCGTCGGTGACGTCGGTGAACTTCCCGCCACCGTCGTTGCGGTACAGGCGGCTCGACCCGTCGCGCAGGAGCTCGAGCCGCGCACCGTCGTCGACGTAGCGCACGCCGGAGCCGTTGCCGACGAACAGGTCCACGTCGCCGTCGCCGTCGTGGTCCAGCCAGGCGGCGCCGTTGCCGTTGCTCTCGAGGATGTACCAGCGCCGCGGGTCGCCGCAGCGGTTGACGACGTCGATGCCCGCCCCCGGGGCGACGTCGACGAAGCTCAGCGCCGGGGCCGGGACCTCGTCGGCCGCGCCGGCCTCCGCGTCGGCGCCGCAGGCCGCGACGAGCGCGAGCGCCGGGAGGGCCAGGGCGGCCCGGCGCGTCTCCGGGCGCGCGGGCCGGGCCGCGGAGGGGAGGGCCACGCGGCGCGAGGGGAGGAGCATGGGGAGCAAGGTACCGACCTCGCCCTACGGTGCCTACCCCGCGCGGTGAGCGCGGCGCGACGAAAAGGCGCGCGCGGCCGCGGGGCCGCGCGCGCCTCGTGTGATTCGTGCGCCTCGGGGACCGGGGCGCCGGTGGCCTACGCCGTCCGGCCGGCGGCGGCCGAGCGGCCTCCGCTGGGCTCGCGCGGCGGGAAGGTGCGCACGTCGCCGAACGAGTCCACCGCGATGGCCTCGTTGCGCGCCTCGTCGGCGGCGCGGATGGCGGCCGCCTCCTCCTCGCGCAGGACGCCCTCGCGCACGGCGTGGACGAGCACCTCCGGACCGCGCGGGACGCGGCCGGACTTCAGGGCTTCCTTCAGCTTCTTGCGCGCCTCCTCGGAGTGCGCCTGGAGCCGCACGGTCTCGTCGAGGTGGCCCAGGCCGGGCTCGTCCGCGGGGCCGACGAAGATGTCGCGCGAGAGCGCCTCGCGCAGCTCGCTCTGGCCCAGCAGCGCGCGGGCCACGCGGCCGCCGAGGTGGTCCGACGGCGGGCGGCGGCGCGCGCCGAGCGGGAACACGACCGGGCGCAGGGCGGCGGCGGCCAGCCGGTTCGGCAGGTTGTCGAGGATGCCGACCAGGGCGCGCTCGACCTCGTACAGCGCGTGCTCCATGGACCACTGGAGCACCTCGCGGTCGCGCTCGGGCTCGCCCTCGTCGACGAAGCGCTTCATGGTGGCGGACGCCAGGAACATCCAGGCCAGCGCGTCGGCGAAGCGGCCGTTGATCTTCTCCTTGCGCTTCAGCGTACCGCCCAGCGTGGCCATGGCCGCGTCCGAGACGAGGGCGTAGGCGGCGCTGTAACGCGTCAGCTGGCGCAGGAACGGGTCCAGCCGCGGGTGCACCGGGGCCGCGAGCGCGCCGCCGGACAGGCCGAGGAGCAGGGAGCGCGCGGCGCCCTGGAACACGAAGCCCACGTGCCCGAAGAAGGCGCGGTCGAAGGCGGAGGCGTCGCGGGCCGCGACGGCGGCCATCTCCTTCTGGACCCACGGGTGGCAGCGGATGGCGCCCTGGCCGTAGATGATCATCGTCCGGGTCAGGATGTTGGCGCCCTCGACGGTGATGCCGATCGGGATCGCCTGGTACGAGCCGGCCAGGATGTTGCGCGGCCCGCGGCAGATCCCCGAGCCGCCGACGACGTCCATCGCGTCGTTGACGACCTTGCGCATGGCCTCGGTCGAGTACGCCTTGAGGATGGCGGACACCACCGCCGGCTTCTCGCCCGCGTCGATGGCGCCGTGCGTGAGGCGGCGCGCCGCGTCCAGCGTGTACGTCATGCCGGCGATGCGGGCGAGCGGCTCCTCGATGCCCTCGAAGCGGCCGATCGACAGCTTGAACTGCTCGCGCACGTAGGCGTAGGCCCCCGCGGTGCGGGCGGCGAGCTGCGAGGCGCCGACCGACAGCGCCGGCAGGGAGATGCCGCGGCCGGCGGAGAGGCACTGCATCAGCATGCCCCAGCCCTTGCCGCACATCGCGCGGCCGCCGATCACGAAGTCGATCGGGACGAACACGTCCTTGCCGCGCGTCGGGCCGTTGAAGAACGGCACGCCCATCGGGTCGTGGCGCTGGCCGGTCTCGATGCCCGGCAGGTCGGCGGGGACGAGGGCGCAGGTGATGCCCAGGTCCTCGACGTCGCCCAGCAGGTGGTCGGGGTCGTGCAGCTTGAAGGCGAGCCCGATCAGCGTCGTGATCGTGCTCATCGTGATGTAGCGCTTGTCCCAGTCGAGCCGGATGCCGAGGACCTCCTCGCCCTCCCATTCGCCCATGCAGACGACGCCGCGCGAGCGCATCGAGCCCGCGTCCGAGCCGGCGTGCGGCTCGGTCAGGGCGAAGCAGGGCAGCTCCTCGCCGCGGGCGAGGCGCGGCAGGTAGTGGTCCTTCTGCTCCTGCGTCCCGTACAGGTGCAGCAGCTCGGCCGGGCCGAGCGAGTTGGGCACCATGATCGTGACCGACGCCGTCACCGACCGGCTGGCGACGATCGTGACGACGGCCGAGTTCATGGCCGCCGAGAAGCCGAGGCCGCCGAACGTCTCGGGGATGATCATCCCCATGAAGCCCTGGGCCTTGATGAACTCGAGCACCTCGTCGGGCAGGTCGCCGTCGCGCCGCACCTGCCAGTCGTCGAGCATCCGGCAGAGCTCGCGCACGGGCCCGTCGAGGAACTCGCGCTCGCGCGGCGACAGCGCCTGGATCTCGAAGTCGAGCAGCTTGCGCCAGTCGGGGTCCCCCGAGAACAGGTCCCCGTCCCACCAGACCGTGCCGGCCTCGAGCGCCTCGCGCTCGGTCTCGCTCATCTGCGGCAGGACCCCGGCCATGACCCCCATGAGCGGCCGCGACACGAGCGGCGTGCGCAGCGCGCCCACGCCGAACAGGACGACCGTCGCCACGAAGAGCCCCGCGAGCACGAACAGCAGCCCACCGGGCAGCCAGCCCGCGAGCCCGAGCAGGGCGAGGAACAGCCCGCCCGACACGACCCAGGCGAGGTAGCCCCGACCGGCGTAGAGGAATCCGAGGAGGGCGGCGAGCGGGACCAGGACGATCAGCAGGAACATCAACATGGCGGTGCGGAGCTCGTTTCGCGGAGGGCGGAGAGCGGGTGCCGGAGGGCCCTCGGGCTTATCGACTGCCCCCGGAGGGGTCGCAAGAAAAAAGGAACCACACGCCCGGCACCCCCCCGCCCGGGACGGTCGCCCGCCGCCCCCCCCTCCACCCTGGGACCGACCGGAACGGAAGGAGTTTCCGATTCGTGTCGAGGAATCGGACGCGGGCGGCGCGCGCCGCGGGCAGTGCGCGGGCGCGTTCCACCGGAAGGATACCCCCCGCGCGGGAGCGCCGTCCCTGCGCACAGGGGCGCAGACCCGCTCGCGGGGGAGCGGCAGCGACGCCCCGGGCGGGCGCGCGGAGACGTCCGTCGGGGCGCGGGCGCCCCGGTGCGGCGGGGCTCAGAGGCCGAGGACGGCCGGGCCCTGCTCGAAGACGATGTCGACGGGGATGCCGGCGTCCGCGAGGCGGTCGAGGTCGGCCTGGAGGCCGGGGCCGACGCGGCCGAGCTCGTCGACCAGGCGAGCGGCCGCGGCGCGGTCGCCGTCGCCCTGGATGGTGAGGATGCGCCGCGTCAGCGCGGAGACGGCGCGCTCGAAGGGGACGCGCTCGACGCGGTACGTTCCGGTCCGCGGGTCGCGCGTGAACGCGCCGCGCTGCTCGAAGAAGTTGAACCGGATCATGTTCGCCCGGCCGTGCGCGCTGCTGGCGCCGAAGCGGACCGAGCGGAAGATGCCCGCCAGGAAGGTGACGTAGTTGTCCATCACCTCGCCCTCGGGGATCTCGCCCTGCTCGAAGAGGCGAGCGACCATGAAGAGCCCCAGGATGTCGGCCTTGCCCTCCTCCAGGGCCGAGGCGTGCTCCTGCAGCGCCTCGCGGACCGTGACGCGCCCGTCGAGGGTGTTCTTGATCCCCAGGCCGTGCGCGACCTCGTGGAACATGGTGTTGCCGAAGAAGGCGTCGAAGGTCACGTGCTGGCGCTGGTCCTCGGCGATGAGCACGTCCGCGATGGGCGTCAGGATCGCGTCGAACTTGGCGCGCATGGCGTTCTTCAGCTGCAGGCGTCGCGTGCCCTTGGCCAGCTGGACCTCCTCGTCGTTCGGGAGGTTGATGGCGATGGTCTTCGACCCCGCGTTGCAGTCGCCGGCGTAGTACACGACGTCGTACGCGTTCAGGTCCGAGTCGGTCCCGGGGGTCTCGCTGCGGTAGGCCTCGTCCACGGGCAGGGCCGCCTGCAGGGCCGGCAGGAACTCCGTGTAGCGCGCCAGCCGTTCACTCCACTCGACGTCCTTCACCAGCACGTACGCCTCGTGCGCGGCCTTGCGCCCGTACAGCCGGTCCTCGTACGTCTCGATCGGGCCGATCACGACGTCCAGGCGGTTGTCCTTCATGTCGAGCCAGGCCATGTCGCTCGCGCGGTACTCGTCCGTCCGCAGCGCCTCGGCGCGCAGGCGCAGGTAGCTCTGGAGGCTCTCGGGCTCGACCACGTCCGCGGCGCGCTCGAGGGCCGCGGCGGCGGCCTCGACGTGCTCGGCGAAGGCCTCGTGGTACGGCACGGCGACGAGCCCGCCGCGGGCGTCGCGCCGCACCAGGGTGTAGGCGCTCTCGAACGCCTCGCGGTCCTCGCGGTGGCCGAGCAGGTGCGCCTCGATCTCCGCCTTGGTCACGCCGGCGGGGTAGAAGGCGGCGCCGGCGGGCTTGGGCCCGACGCCGACCAGGAACGGACGGTTGTCCGCCAGCCGGTCCCAGGGCCCGTAGTTCAGCTGGAGGTACCGGCGCGTGGTCGCGTCCGGCGCCTCCGCGAGGAGCGCGTCGCGGTCGCCGTGGGCCTCCATCCAGAAGATGGCGTCCATGTGCTCAGCCGCCTCGATCAGGTGGGGCAGGGCGCGCCGCTCTCCCTCGGACAGGGCGGACAGGTCCGTGGTCAGCCGGAACGGGGCGTACTGCTGGATGCGCTCGGTCATGGTCAGCGTGCGCGGTTTCGCCGGCGCGGTCGAGGTCCCGGAGGAGGCGCAGGCGAGGACCAGGGAGGTGGCCAGGGCGGTGACGGCGAGGGCGGGGCGGCGGAGCAGCATGGTCAGGCGTTCTCCTCTTCGATCAGGTGGCGCTTGATGAGGCCGGTCTGCGACACGACGAAGCCGAGGGACAGGGCGAGGTTGCCGAACACCGTGAAGGTCATCCAGGCGTCGGTCGAGAGGCTGCGCCGGACGACCTCGTTCAGCGCGGCCAGGAACAGGAAGAAGAGCCCCCAGCGCAGGGTCAGCGCGCGCCAGCCCTCGTCGGTGAGCCGCAGGGTGGAGTCCAGCAGGGGGCGCAGCAGGGGCCGGTCGAACGCCAGCCCGCCGAGGAGGATGGCGGCGAAGAGCGTTTTCACGATCGTCGGCTTCAGCTTGATGAAGAGCTCGTCGTCCAGGTAGAGCGTCAGCCCGCCGAACACGAGCACGAACACGGCCGTGACGACGGTCATCTTCGGCAGGCGCCGCTCGACGACCCACGACGCGCCCAGGGCCGCGGTGATCGCGACCATGAACACGCCGGTGGCGACCAGGATCCCCCCGCGCGCGTTGGCGACGAAGAAGGCGAGCAGCGGGCCGATCTCGACCAGCGGTCGGAACCACGGCGGCGGCGGGCGGCGGTCGTCCTCGGACATGGGGCGACCACGATAGCGCCGGGACCCGCGGTCGCAATTGCTAGACTGCGGCGACGTGGACGCGCGCCGAACGCTGGTCTGGGCGGCCGCCCTCGTCGCGGGCTGCGCTCCCGGGGACGGGCAGGGCTCGCCGGGGACGCCCGCCCCGGCGGCCGGCCCGCTGCCCGCGCGCCGCGCCGTCCTGCTGGTCTGCGACACGCTGCGCGCCGACCGCCTGGGCAGCCTGGGGTCGACCTCCGGCGCGACCCCGAACCTGGACCGCCTCGCCGGGGACTCGCTCGCGTTCGAGCGGGCGTACGCGACGGCGTCGATGACGGTGCCGTCGATGTGCAGCGTGATGACGGGGCTGTACGCGGCCGACGTCGGTGCCGTGCCCGGGAACACCAGCATGATGCCGGGCGAGGTGGAGACGCTCGCCGAGCGGCTGGGCGACGAGGGCTGGGTCACCGGGGCGGTCGTCTCGAACTACGCGCTGCGGAGCTGGTCCGACGTGCTCGGCGACCGCTCGGTCTGGCAGGGGTTCGACCACTACGACCACGAGATGACCGACGCCGAGCAGAACCGCCCCGGGCAGTTCGAGCGCTCGGCGGCGGCCACGACCGCAGCGGCGGCGGACTGGCTACGCGCCCGCGCGCGCGCCGGGGAGGACCGCCTGTTCCTGTGGGTGCACTACCAGGACCCGCACGGGCCCTACACGCCGCCCGCGGAGTACGAGCGCCGCTTCCGCGGCCCGGTGCGCGACGACGTCCGCGTGCCGATCGGGCAGCGCAACACGGCGAAGGAGCGCATCCCGCGCTACCAGGCCTTCGGGGACGAGGACCGCGTGGACGTCTACCTCCAGCGCTACGAGGCGGAGGTCGCGGCCTTCGACGCCGCGCTCGGCGAGCTGCTCGACGTGCTGCGCGAGCTGGGCTGGTACGACGACTCGCTGATCGTCTTCACGGCGGACCACGGCGAGTCCCTCGGCGAGCACGGCTACTGGTTCGGCCACGGCGAGCACGTCCACGAGGAGGTCGTGCGCGTCCCCCTGATGCTGCGGCTGCCCGGCGGCCGCCTGCCGGACTGGGCCGCGGGCGGGCGCACGACGCGCCTGGCCGGGCACGTGGACCTGCGCCCGACCGTGGAGCAGGCCCTGGGCCTGGCGCCGACGCCGGGGCGCGGCGTGTCGCTGCTGGAGCCGCCGCGCGAGGGGCGCGTGCTCCTCCAGCGGGTCTTCCCCTCCGACGCGAACGACGGCCTGTGCGCGGTGACCGACGGCGCGCACCGCCTGCTGTGGCGCGGGGAGGGGGACGCGCCGAGGCTGTTCGACCTGCGCGCGGACCCCGACGAGCTGCGCGACGTCGCCGCGGAGCGCCCCGAGGTGGTGGCCGACCTGCTGGCGCGGCGCGACGCCCACCTGCGGGAGACCGCGCCGGCGAGCGCCCACGAGGGCAGCGCGGCGCCCCTCGACGAGGCCGCGACGGACGCGCTGCGCAAGCTGGGCTACGTCGACGGCGGCGACTAGTCCGCCAGCGGCACGATCCGCCGGCCGCCCAGGATCCACGTGCTGGTCGTGTCGTTCAGCGGGCGGTCGAGGAACACGTCGTGCAGCGTGTGCACGCCGCCCGCGCACAGGGCGATTACCACCGCGCAGCGGACCACGGCGCCGGCCCGGGCGGGCAGGGGGCGCGCGAGCTCGGCCAGCGCGGCGACGGCGAGCACGCGCAGCAGCGCGTCGACCGCGGCCACGTAGCGCACGTTCTTCGTGAACAGCGCGAAGGCGATCCACGACCCCGCGGCGACCGCCAGGACGAAGCGGCGCGACTCGGCCCGGCTGCCCGGCTCGGCCCCGTCCCGCGCCGCGTACGCCGCGCCGGCGACGGCGAGCAGGGCGACCCAGGGGGCCAGCGCCACGAGGTCGACCGCGTACTGGTACCAGGGGCCCGAGCCGTACATGCGGGCGTACTCGTTGGTGGCGGGGGACTCGACGACGATGCGCGCCATCCGGGCGAGGTTCGAGGGACCGCCGGCGGCCCAGGCCTGGAGCAGCCCGACGAGGAGCGGCGGCACGACCAGCAGCGCCGCGAGCCGCGCGGCGACCCCGCGCCCGCCGCGGCGCGCGGCGACGCCGGCGCAGGCCGCGAACGGCAGGGCGAGCAGCACGGACGTCTCGCGCGACAGCATGGCGGCCGCCCAGGCCGCGCCGGCCAGGACCAGGCGCAGGGCGTCGGGGCGCCGCGCCGCGTGCAGGAAGCCCAGCGCGGCGAGCAGCGTCCAGAGCAACGTGAAGCTCTCGGTCATCGCCCGCTGGCCGAGGAACAGCAGCAGCGGGGAGAACGCCACGCACCAGGCGGCCAGGACGGCGTCGAGCTCGCCGAGCGCCCGGCGCGCGAGCCGCCAGGCCACCGCGACCGCGCCGAGGTGTCCGGCGACCGACAGGCCGCGCAGCGCGGCGAACGGGTCGTCGGCGAGCGCGGTCGCCGCCGCGCCGGCCGCCAGGTAGCCGAGCCGCAGCGGGTTGGGGAAGTGCCAGTGCTGCGAGTCCCCGAGGTAGCGCTCGAACAGCTGCGGGAAGCCCGCCAGGCCGCGCTGCGCCACGAAGCGCGCGTAGTCGACGTAGTAGCCCTCGTCGGCGAAGCGCCCGTCGTCGCCGGTCGCGATCGCGTGCACGAGCACGGCGGCGGCGAGCCCGAGGGCCGCGGCCACCGCGACCCAGGCCCACGCCGGGGGCCGCGCGGAGGAGCTCGGCGGCCCGTCGAGCATCGCGTCAGCGCGTTCCCTGGATGCCCAGGTTCTGCTGGAAGACGCCCTTCATCATGTCGGCCTTCATGTCGGCCTTCTCGTCGTCCTCGTAGAACCCCTGGACCATCTGGAACACGGCGGCGACGCCGGCCTCCAGCTCCGCCAGGTCGTCGGCCTTGAGGTGCGCCAGGCGCTTCAGCTCCGACTCGGTGTGGTCGAGCGCCTTGGTCATCTTGCCGATGCGGCGCTCGAGCAGCTCGAACTGCCGCAGGTGCTCGGCGGTCATCTGCGAGAACTCCTCGTAGACGCGGTCGCGCTCCTCGCGTCCGGCCTCGAGGGTCAGGGCGATCAGCTTGTTCTGCAGCGGCCCGAGCGGCGTGTTCGTCTGCCCGGCGAACAGCTCGAAGGCCTTCTTGATGCGGCGGCGCAGACCCTCGTCGTGGACGCGCGCGGCCTCGGCCTCGCGGTCCGCGATGTTCTCGTCCTCCTTCGCGACGTCGTCGTGGTAGCGCAGGGTCTTCTGGCGCAGGTCCTCCAGCTCCAGGAGCGCCCGGTTGCGCTCGGCGACGACGGAGTCCCGGGACTGCTCGAGCTGGCGCAGGAACTGGCCCTTGGGCGTGCCGCGGATGGGGCGCCCCTCGTGCTTCAGCACGCCGAGCAGGTCGCGGCGCGCGTCGGCGACGATCTCGGCGCGCCTGTCGGGGCCGAGGTCGGGCAGGGCGCGGGTGAGGGCGTGGTCGAGGACGCGCTCGATCTGGGAGGCGAGCGGGGCGGTCTCGACCAGCTTCAGCTTGCGGGGGACGCCCGGCTGGGGAGTGATCTCGTGGCTCATGGTGCGGGGGGGCGGGGTCCGGCGGCCTGCCGGCGAGGTCCCCCGACCAAACCTGTCCCGCGTTCGGCGGGGAGTCAATCCCGACCGGCCCCGGGATCGCCCCGGGCGGGTCCCACCACGCGCCGGGCGGCCCGGGCGGGCCCCCGCCGCGCCACGTGGACCACGAGCGCCACCGCGACCACGGCCAGGCCCAGGGCGAGGCCCCACCACACGCCCGCCAGGCCGGCCCCCCTGCGGAAGGCGAGCCACCACGACAGCGGCAGGGCCAGCCCGTAGTAGCCGACGAGGTTGAACACGGCCGCCGGCCGCGTGCGCCCCATGCCGCGCAGGATGCCCCCGCCGACGACCTGCGTGCCGTCGAACAGCTGGAACGCCGCCGCCACGGGCAGGACGGCGGCGGAGAGCGCCAGGACCTGCGGGTCGTCGACGTACCACCGGGCGAACGTGTCGCGGCCGAGCAGGAAGGCGAGGCCCGCGACCGCCATCACGCCGCCGCCGAGCAGGAACGCCGCCCAGGCGGCGCGCTGGGCCTGGGCGGGCCGGCCCGCGCCGATCAGGTTGCCGACGCGCGTCACCGCGCCGATCGAGATCCCCAGCGGGACCATGAACGACAGCGAGGCCAGGTTCAGCACGACGGTGTGGGCGGCCAGCTCGGCCGTGCCGAGGTGCCCGGCCATCAGGGTCGCGAGCTGGAAGGCCCACATCTCGAGGCCGAGCTGGACCGACACGGGCAGGGCCAGCCCGAGGATCGGCGCGAGGCCGCGCAGGTCGAGGGCCGCGCGGCTCCACCCGGCCCACGCGCCGCGGTGCAGGCGCAGCTTCAGCACGAAGGCCGCGAGCAGCACGAGCACGAACACCTGGACCAGCGCGGTGGCGATGCCGGCTCCCGTCAGCCCGAGCGCCGGGAAGCCCAGGCGCCCGAAGATCAGCACCCAGTTGGCGACGACGTTGACGACGTTGCCGACGACGAGCACCCACAGCGCGGGCCACATGATCCCGCGGCCCTGCAGGTACTGGCGCAGCACCTGGAAGACGAGGAAGGCGGGCAGCCCGGGCAGCTGCGCGAGCACGTAGTGCGTGGCCGCCGGCGCGAGGGCGGGGTCCTGTCCGCCGGCGACCAGCACGGGCCCGGTGACGAGCCACAGGCAGCCGATGGGCACGCTGGCGAGCAGGGCCAGCACGATGCCGCGCTGGAGCGCCAGCCCCAGCGCGGCCCGGTCGCGCGCGCCGTGGGCCTGGCTGATCAGGGGATCGATCCCCATCACGAGCCCCATGCCGAGGATCATGGTCCCCCAGATCCACAGGCGCCCCAGCGAGCCCGCCGCCAGCGCGTCGACGCCGACCCGCCCGACCATCAGCAGGTCGACGACGTTCAGCGTCATGGACGCGAGCTGCGCGCCGACCACCGGCAGCGCCAGGGTGGCGATGCGGCGGGCCTCGGCGCCCAGGGAGGCGTCGGTTCCGGGAAGCGGCTGCGGGGAGGTCACGCGCGTCCGCGCGGGGGTCAGGGCGCGACGAACAGGCGGTCGACGTCCTCGTCGTCCCCCGCGTCGTCGATCCGGGGCGCCATCATCACGGGGTACGTGCACGCGTCGATCAGCGCCTGCGCGGTGCGCGTCTCGCGCGTCCGCGTGCGGCCGCGGCCGTCGGTGTGCTCGTACCGGAAGTCCCAGGCCAGCACGAGGGAGCGGACCCCGATGCCGGAGAGCTTGCGCAGCAGGTGCGCGTAGTCGCCGTCGCAGGCCACCAGCGCCAGCACCTCGTACCCCTTGTGGACCGCCAGGTCGAAGGCCTCGAGCGAGAGCGACACGTCGATCCCGCGCTCGCGCGGGGCGCCGCTGGGCGTGGTGCCGACCGGCAGGTAGTGCGTCCGCACGCCCGTGCGGATGAGGATGTCGTCGAAGGCCGCCTGGTCGCGCAGCTTGCCCGCGGCGTCCGCCTCGGCGGCGGAGAAGCGCCCGCGGAAGTAGTGGGCCTCGGGGATCGGGCAGAGCGCCGCGTCCACGTCGTCGAGGTCGGCGACGGTGTTCTGGACGAACTCGAACAGGCCCTCGACGGACAGCCGCGAGGCGCGCGGGTGCCCGAACTTGTAGTAGCGGCTGACCTCGTCGAAGTAGCCGCCGTCGATGAAGAGCGCGATGCGCGTCAGCTCCTCGGGCTGGGTCGCGTTCATGTCGGTCCTGATGGAGCTCGGCAAGATCAAGGGGAAGCCGCGCCGGGGCGCGAGGAAGCGCAGCAAGGTACCGGCCGCGCCGGACCGGGTCGAGGGCCGCGGCGACTACACGCCGAACTGGCGGTGCAGCCAGCGCGGGCGGCTGTAGTCCCAGTTGCGCTCGGCCACGCACGCGACGAACACCGGGTAGGCCTCCTCGAGCGCCGCGCGCGCGTCCTCGTCGAGGCCGATGGCGCGCGCGTGGTCGTCGAGCGCGGCGCGCTCGTGCTCGCGCAGGCCCGCGCGGCCGCGCACGAGGCGCCAGGCCTCGCCGGCCGAGCAGCCGGCCTCCTGCTTGCGCTCGTGGGTCAGCAGGTGCAGCAGGTCGTAGTAGGGCACGTCGTCCTCGGTCGCGGTGCCCCAGTCGAGGTAGCCGAGCACGCGGCCGTCGTCGTCGAGCTGCACGTGCTTCGCGCGCAGGTCGCCGTGGCACAGGGCGCGGGGCAGGGGGCGGCCGACCAGGCGCCCGGCCAGGCGCTCGCGCAGCTCCGCGAGCCAGCGCAGCGTGCCCGGCTCGCGCGCGTGGCGGGCGACGACGTCGAACTTGGCGCCGAGCAGCCGCTCGAAGCCGTCCGCGTCGAGCGGCGCCGGCGGCGTGGCCAGCAGCGCCAGGTGCTGCGCGGCGTCCGCCAGCATGCGCGCGGTGCGCGGGACGTCGCCCGAGCGCTGCGGCGCCGTCCAGCCGCCGAGGCGGCGCTCGCAGGAGAGCTCGAGGCCCTCCAGCTCGCCGTGGAACAGCAGCACGGGCACGGGCACGCCGGGCGCGCGCTCGCGCAGCAGGCGCAGGGCCTCCGCGTGGCGCGGGATCTGCTCGAGCTGGTGCGTGCCGAGCGGCAGGTGCAGCACCCACGCGCCGGGCGCGTCCGCCGCCGGCCCGCGGCCCGGCGGGCGCGTCAGGCAGACGGCGGCGTTGTCGCGCGTCGCGACGAGCTGGTCCAGCTCCGGCCGCGGCTCGCCCAGGCGCGCGGCCAGCGCGTCCAGGACGCGCTCGACGCGCGCGGTGGGGGGCACGCCGGACGCGCGGCGCGCGCCCAGGATCGCGAACGACGGCGTGAGCACCGGGAAGAGCCCCAGCGCGCGCGCGGCGGTCTTCAGGCGGTTGCGGCGCTCCTTGGGACCGACCGGCAGGCGCGGCCCGCCGTCGAGGCCGACCACGAGCGCGAACTCGCCGGAGTGGGGGTACAGCGCGAAGGCCCGCCCGCGCTCGAGCCCCGCGCCGCCCGCGGCCCGGCGGTGCCCGGGCAGCGTGCGTTCGCCCGGCGGCGGCCGCAGGGCGCGCGCGGCGTACTCGAGCGGCCCGGGCACGTGGAACGCGCCGCGCTGCCCGAGCGAGCGCTTGTAGCCCAGGCGGTTGTCCCCGATCCGGACCAGCTCGCCGCGCGCCACGCGGCGGACCTCGGCCTCGACCTCGCCGCCGGCGTGCGCGCCCGTCCCGCCCGCCGCGGTGGCGTCGTGCACGACGAGGTCGAAGGCGCCGTCGGGGAAGGGCAGGGGCCCGCGCCCGTCGTGCCGCACGGGCCGTGAGACGGGCCGCGCGCGGCCGGGGAGCTGCGCCTCGGTCCGGTGGTGCCCGAACCGCAGGCGCGCGCCGCTCGCGTCGACGACGGTCACGTCGAAGCCCGCGAGGGCCAGGGGCACGACCGCGCCGGACAGCGCGTTGCCCAGGAACAGCGCCGCGCCGCCGCGCCCGCGCAGGAGCGGGACCCAGGCGCCGCGGCCCTCGCGCAGGAGCTGCATCAGCCGGTCGGCGTCGTCCGGCGCGAGCTCGTCCAGCAGGTCCTCCAGCACCGGCTTGAACGCCTCGCCGCCGTCGAGCCGCGCGAGGGCGTCGTCCAGGGCGGCGGGCGGGAGGGGCGCCGGCGGCGGCTCGTCCGGCGGCGCGCCGGTCCCGGCGAGCTCGGCGGCGGGTGCGGGATGGGCCGGCGGGTGCACGCCGGGATCCTAGCGCGGTGGGGGAGCGCCGCCGCGCCCCGCCGCGCGGTTCCCCACGCTCGCGCCGGGCTCCGCGGCGCCGCCGCCCGTCGCCCGCCCGGCGCGTACAATCCTGGCCGTGCGCGTCGCCGCCCTGCAGTTCGACGTCCGCCGCGGCGACGTCGCCGCGAACCTCGAGAGCGTGATCCGCGGCCTCCGGGAGGCGGCGGAGCGCGGCGTCGAGCTCGTCGTGCTGCCGGAGATGTGGCCGACGTCGTTCGCGGACCTCGGCGAGCGGCCCGACGAGCTGCTCGGCGCCTCGGCCGACGCCGTCGAGGCGGTGCGCGCGCTGAGCGGCGAGCTCGACCTGCTGGTCGCCGGCTCCGCCTACGGTCCCCGCGCGGGCGACGCCCTGCCGCCGAACCTCTTCGAGCTGTTCGAGGCCGGCGAGCGCCGGCTCGCCTACGAGAAGGTGCACCTGTTCTCGCCCACCGCCGAGGACCAGCTGTTCACGCCGGGGGACGCGGCGCCGCCCACGGTCGCGACGCGCCTGGGACGCGTGGCCGGGCTGATCTGCTACGACGTGCGCTTCCCCGAGATCGCGCGCATCCCGTTCCGCGACGGCGCCGACCTGCTGCTCGTCCCGGCCCAGTGGCCGACGCCGCGCGCGCACCACTGGGGCGCGCTGCTCGCCGCGCGCGCGATCGAGTCCCAGTGCTTCGTCGTCGGCGCCAACCGCACCGGTGCGGAGGTCGTCGGCCGCCGCCGCCTCGAGCTGGTGTTCCCCGGCAACTCGCAGGTCGTCGACCCCCACGGCGCGGTCCTGGCCGAGGGCGACGGGACCGCGGGCCTCGTGATCGCCGACCTGGACCTCGACCGCGCTCGCCGCCTGCGCGCGCGCGTGCCGATCGCCAAGGACGAGCGCCCCGACCTCTACGCCCGCTGGGGCTTCGGGCCCGTCTCGGGCTCGTAGGGGGCCGGCGGCCGCCTTTCCGCGGACCGAGGTGCCATCCGCCGAGCGCTTGCTGCACCATGGGCAGGACGTGTTCGGCCCCGGTCTCGCCCCCATGATCCTGCGGAGCGTCCACGGTGGAACGCTCCTGCGCGTCGGGCGCCCGTTCGTCGAGGCCCTCGGGCTCGACGCGGACGAGCTGGCGCGGGCGCCGCTGCTCGAGTGGCTGCATCCCGACGACCGCGACGCGTTCGTCGCCGCGGTCGAGACGGGCGCGGAGGCGGTCGGCGCGCGGCACCGGGGACGCGACGGAGACTGGTTCGCATTCCGCTGGAGGCTCCGGAGCGGGCCCGAGGGGCTCGTGGCCCTCGGCGAGCTCGCGGAGCCGGACGCACGGCCCGAGTCGCTCGGGGCGCAGCAGCACCCCGGCTCCGCCGAGTCGCTCTCCGAGACGCTCGCCGCGATGGTCCACGTCGTCGAGCGCAAGAACCCGGGGCTGCGCTGCTCGATCCTGCTGGTCGACGCGGCGCGCGAGCGCGTCACCGTCGGCGCGGGCCCCTCGCTGCCCGCCGAGTACAACGCCGCGGTCGAGGGGCTGCGGATCGGGCCGTCGGTCGGCTCCTGCGGGACCGCGGCGTACTGGAACGTCCCCGTGGTCGTCGAGGACATCGCGCGCGACCCGCTGTGGCAGGACCTGCGCGAGGCGGCGGCGCTGGCGGGCGTGGCCGCGTGCTGGTCGCACCCCGTCCAGTCGCGCAACGGCGAGGTGCTGGGGGCGATGGCGCTCTACGCCTCCGTGCCCGGGGCGCCGACGTCGAGCCAGATGGACGGGCTCGAGATCGCCGCGCGCATGGTGGGCCTCGCGGTCGAGCGCGACCGCCTCGAGGACCAGCTGCGCCAGGCCGCGAAGATGGAGGCGCTGGGCGTGCTGGCCGGCGGCATCGCGCACGACTTCAACAACCTGCAGGCGGCCGTGCTGGGCAACGCCGAGCTGGCGCGGCGCCGGCTGCCGGACGACTCCCCGGCGCGTCCGATGCTGGAGGAGATCGCGGCCGCCAGCACCGCGGCGAACGAGCTCTGCAACCAGCTGCTGGCCTACGCCGGGCGGGGCGTGGTGGCGGTCGAGCCGGTCGACTGCAACGACCTGATCCGCGAGCTCGCGGGGCTGTTCCACGTCGCGCTCTCGAAGAAGGCCCACCTGGACTACCAGCTCGGGGAGGGGCCGCTCGGCGTGGTCGCCGACCGCGGGCAGCTGCGCCAGGTGTTCATGAACCTGATCACGAACGCCGCCGAGGCCGTCGGCGACCGCCGCGGGAGCATCGTCGTGGCCACGGACGCGCGGCGGTACTGCGGCGAGGAGCTCGAGCGGCTCGACCCCGGGGCCCGCCCGGAGCCGGGCGACTACGTCCGCGTCGTCGTGCGCGACGACGGCTGCGGGATGGACGCGGACACGCGGGCGCGGCTGTTCGACCCGTTCTTCACGACCAAGGCCCAGGGCCGCGGCCTGGGGATGGCGGCCGTGCAGGGCATCGTCCGCGGCCACCGCGGCCTCATCACCGTCGAGAGCGAGCCCGGCCGCGGGTCGACCTTCACGGTGCTGCTGCCCCGCGCGGAGCTGCGCCGCGGGGCGGAGGTGGTCGAGGCCGCGCCGCCGGTCGAGGCCGCCGGCCGGCGCGTCCTGGTCGTCGACGACGAGCCGCGCGTGCTCGCCGTGCTCGGCAAGATCCTCGAGGCGGAGGGCTACGACGTCACCTGCGCGGGCGACGGCGAGTCCGCGATCGACACGTTCCGCGCCGCGGGGGGGGCCTTCGACTGCGTGCTGCTCGACCTCAGCATGCCCAAGCTCGACGGCGAGGAGGTCTTCCGCGAGCTGCGCCGCATCCGCCCCGACGTGCGCGTCGTGCTCAGCAGCGGCTTCACCGAGCGCGAGATCCTCGACCGCTTCCGCGGCGCGGGCCTGGCGGGCGTGGTGCAGAAGCCGACGCGCTCGGCCGTGCTGCTGCGGCGCATCGCCGAGGCGCTCGCGAAGTCCCCGGCGGAGTGAGCCCGGCCGTTCGCGGCGCTCAGCGGCCGCCGCCGGCCGCGGTCAGCTCGATCCGCAGCACCGTCTCCTCCCCGTGGCGGAGCACGACGCGCGCGGGCTCCACGTGGGCCAGCTCCGGCGCGATCCGGCGCAGGTCCACCTGGCACGGGCCGTCGAACGGGTACATCAGCACGGGGTGCTCGCCCCAGAGCATCAGGTGCGAGTCGGAGCTCCGGCCGCCGCCCTCCTGGGTCGCGCGCGCGAACGACCACGTGCCGCCCACGCTCGTCGGCTCGCCGTCGCGGGTCAGGACGACGCGCAGCCAGCAGGCGGGGCGCAGCTCGACGGTGACCTCGTTCGCGCCGGGCAGCACCTCGAACGGGGCGGACTCGGCGATCTCGCGGTGCCCCTGCGTGACGCGGAAGGTCATCGTCCCCTCGGGCGCGCGCAGGGTCCATCCGCCGCGTGCCTCGTCCCACGTCGCCGGCACGTCCTCGGGCGCCGCGCCCTCGCGGTGGAGCCCGACCGCCTTGCCGGGCGGGGCGGTTCCGTCGCCGCCGACGGGCAGCACGAGCACGTCGTTCAGCGCGGGGAAGGCGAGCCGCAGGTTGCGGTCGCCGGCGGGGCCCAGCTCGACCACCTGCTCCGCGCCGGCGCCGAAGGGGTGCAGCCGGG